>NZ_JACHKG010000003.1:0-406933 GCF_014203995.1 Paenibacillus sp. JGP012
TTGCACGCAAGCGGTTGAACCGCCGTATACCGAACGGTACGTACGGTGGTGTGAGAGGTCGGCTACTCAACTAATGGGTAGCCTCCTACTCGATTTATCAGGGTATCCGGCAATTGCTTATATATATTAAGGGAATGGGATTTCGAGTAACCGCCTTTAGTTTTATTTAAGCAAACGAATGTCGCGATATTATATATTTATTGTCGTGAGTTTCGATTAAAAATAGATGCATCATATGATAACTTATAGATAAATGTCAGAATATTATATATTATGGAGGGAAGACATTCGTGACCATTCGTATAGGTAAAATCAGCTTGTGGCATGTTCATGCATGGGATTACATCAAACAAGCACAGGAGCATCAGGATACGGTTATGGCTGCCGTTTGGGATGAAGATGCAAAGCGTGGGCAGGAAGCGGCTGACCGCCTGAACGTTCCCTTTTATGCGTCACTTGCCGATATGCTGGCTCAGGACGACATTGATGCAGTGATCGTAGACGCACCAACACGACTGCATGAAGAGGTTATTACAGCTGCCGCCAAGGCAGGCAAACATATTTTTACGGAAAAAGTCATTGCGGCTACAGAAGCAGAAGCCAATATGATTCTGAAAGAGGTTCAGGCTAACCGGGTGAAAATGACCATATCTTTACCACGCCTCTATGCTGGCTATACAGCTACGATTCAGGAGGTGCTTGAACGCGGGCTGCTCGGACAAATTACGTATGTCAGAGTACGGTTGTCTCACGATGGCGCAATTACAGACTGGCTGCCGCAGCATTTCTACAGTTTGCAGGATTGTCAGGGTGGAGCATTGATTGATCTGGGCTGTCATCCGATGTACTTGACCCGATTGTTTCTGAATGAGGACATTACAGAGGTAAACGCCAGCTTTGGATATATTACAGGCAAAGAAGTCGAGGACAACGCGGTAGCAACGCTTTCAACGGCATCAGGAGCGATTGGTGTAGTGGAGGCCGGGTTTGTAAACAGTCATTCGCCGTTTGTTATTGAGGTGCATGGTACACAGGGGACATTGCTGTACGGCACACCTGAGAATAAATTGCTAATTCGCACGAAAGAAGGGGAGAAGCAGTATAACGAATGGACAGAGCTTCCTGTTGCTGAAAGTATGGAAAGCGCATTCAATCAATGGGTATCTCACATCCAGCAGAATACAGAAGCCATTGATAACATCGATATGGCGATGGAATTAACCCGTCTGATGCAAGCGGCGAATCGTTCAGCGAAGGAAGGCCGGCGTATTGCTCTCGTGGAGCTGGACAGCAATATAAGTTGAACTATTTATTTACACGTTAACGAAGAGGGCAGAAAAAACCTGGAAAAGCGGAGCGGTCGCCTTTATCACCGGATTTTCCCTTTGAAAAAAGGGAATCCAAAAAATCTGGGGATAACAGCGATTGGAAGGTTGTTCTGTCATCGGAGTGGATTGTGTAAAATTTTCACTTCAACATATATAGATAAAAAAGGCTCGGCGTTAAGTAATGTTAAGGAGGAAGGCAGCTTGAGTCTGTATCCGTATGGGAAAATGCTTGACCGGCAGGATCTGCTGGAGCGGCTTGATATTACCGTGGTATGGGGACATTACGAAATCCGTGTGCTGCGTTTCCATCTGACAACGTTTCCAGCGGGGCGTATCGTGGATTTTCATAACCATGCAGAATATGAATTCCATCTGATCCCCAGAGGTAAAGGCAAGGTGATTATTGATGATCAGACTCATGCGTTGTCTGAAGGCATGTTATACCTGACCGGGCCTGGCGTTGTTCATTATCAGGAGGCAGATGCGGAAGAGGACATGGATGAGCTGTGTCTTCACGTGGACATTGTGCACAAGCCGCGAGAGCATGTCGATCCTTGGGAAGCAGCCGAATCGGAGGAGACCATTGAAAAGCTGAGAACGCTTCCGCATATTCCTGTTCAGGACTATCATCGTGCGATGTCCTGTTTTCTTGAAGCCTATGAAGCATGTGATCATAAAATGGTCGGATATTATACCTCGATCAAGCAGCTGGTGGTCAGTATTCTACTCAAAACTGTTCGCGCATATGATACCGGTGGAATCCGGGCTGAAGCACCTGTGCGGGACATGACGGCATACCGGTATGATTTTGCCGTGCAGTATATGGAAGCCAATCATGCTTCGGCTGTGACGCTGGAGCATGTCGCCGAGAAGCTGCATATCAGCAGCCGTCAGCTGCAGCGCATTTTCTATCAGGTGCAGCCGAATATGCCATTCAGCCGTGTGTTGGAGGACATTCGTTTGCGGGCAGTGTGCAATAACTTGCAGGAGAGCAATGCTTCCATTGAGCAGATTGCACTGGCCTCCGGCTTTAACAACGCCAATTATCTGCATGCCGTGTTTCGCAAGCGGCTCGGGATGACCCCGTCGGCTTTTCGCAAAATGAAACAATCCATGTTCATAAACTAAACAACCATTTTCCATTAAATAAAACAACAATACCAAAGTGAGGGTGACTAGGATGAGTAAAGTATATCGCATTGGAATTATCGGCTGTGGCGGAATTGCGAATGGCAAGCATTTGCCGAGTCTGAGCAAGCTGGATAACGTTGAACTGGCTGCCTTCTGTGACATTGTCGAGGAGCGTGCAGTGGAGGCAAGGAAGCAGTACGGTTCCGAAGGTGCAGACATATACACGGATTATCAGGAGCTGCTGAAGGATGCTTCGCTGGACATTGTGCATGTGCTGACACCGAACATTTCCCATGCGGAGATTTCGATCGCGGCGCTTGAGGCAGGCAAACATGTTATGTGTGAAAAACCGATGGCTAAGACGGCAGCAGAAGCTCAGCTTATGCTGGAAGCCGCAGAACGCACGGGGAAAAAGTTGACCATCGGATACAATAACCGTTTCCGTCAGGACAGTCTGTATCTGAAGCAGCTGTGTGACGCAGGGGAGCTTGGTTCGATTTATTTTGCCAAAGCCCATGCCATTCGCAGAAGAGCCGTGCCGACTTGGGGTGTATTCCTCGATGAAGAGAAGCAGGGCGGCGGGCCGTTGATTGACATCGGAACACATGCACTGGATTTGACCTTATGGATGATGAATAATTATCAGCCAAAAGTGGTGCTCGGCACGACACATCACGAGCTTTCCCAGAGAGAAAATGCAGCCAACGCGTGGGGACCGTGGGATCCTCAGAAGTTCTCGGTTGAGGATTCGGCTTTTGGTATGATTGTGATGGAAAACGGGGCAACCATCATGCTGGAATCCAGCTGGGCCTTGAACTCTCTGGATGTGGATGAGGCCAAATGCAGCCTGAGCGGTACAGAAGCGGGTGCGGATATGAAAAATGGGCTTCGTATTAATGGCGAGAAGTTCAGCCGTCTGTACACGAATGAGATTGAGCTGAGCTCCGGCGGGGTAGATTTCTACGAAGGAGCTTCAGAAAATGCACCAGACATCGAGATGAGAAGATGGATCGAAGCAATCGACAAGGATATCGAGCCGGTGGTTACCCCCAAACAGGCACTGGTGGTTTCCCAGATTCTGGAGGCCATCTACGAGTCTGCACGTACAGGCAAAGCCGTTTATTTTGATAACTGATACGTTTAACTCCCAAACCTCTGTCCCTTTCACAAGGGAAGAGGTTTTTTTATGCATTTGTTAAAAAGTAGAGAGAGCAGTCTATACCAGGCAGGATTCATGCACATAGGATGAGAGAAAACAAGCTGAAAGAGGGCATACGTTGAGCAGCCAACTTTCTCATCCGGTGTCCATTGTTGTTTGTACCAATCGGCCGCAATTTCTCGATAACATCCTGCAAAATTATAGTCGTCAGCGTTATAAGGGCAAAGAACTGATTATTATTTTGAACCTGGACAGCATGGACATGCGTTTGGTTCAGAAAAAGATGCGGAAATATACGCATGTTCACGTATACCGGGTACCGGAGAGGATTTCACTGGGGCAATGTTTGAATGCCGGAATAACCAGAGCCCGCTTTTCACTGATTGCCAAAATGGATGATGATGACTATTACTCTCCTTACTATCTTGAAGAACAGGTGCATGCGCTCCGGCGAACCGGAAGTGATATTGTGGGCAAGCACTCTTGTTTGGTTTATCTGGAGGCTTCGCGAACATTGCTGGTAAGATCTCCTGGCGAGAAAAATAAACCTGTGGAATTCGTACAAGGAGGCACCTTGTTATTCCGCAAAAAGGTATTAAAGAGAGTTCGCTTCACCGACCGTTCGGTTGGAGAGGATGTTACGTTTCTCAGGCAATGCAGGAAGAGAGGATACAAGGCTTATGCGACCTCGCCTTACAACTATGTGTATCTTCGCAGGCAGAACAAGGCAAGTCATACCTGGAGGGCGGAGGATCAGTTCTATCTTGAAGGCAGCAAGCGGCTGGCTGTGACCAGGAATTTCAAACCTTTTGCCAATAAGCAACCATAGCATATAGATATAGATTTTCTGAGGAGCAGGTACGTTAAGTCATTCCGTCAGTGATTAACCAAAAGTTCACACTTTAATGATAAAGAGGTTTTGCCTGCCGGCAGAGCGTCTTTTTTTCTTTGTTTATCAGGTGTATCTCGACATGAAGGGACTGGCTCTGAAGCAGGAAACGAAATAAATGTAGCTTTTTAGAAAAAAAAGTATTGCATATCAGTTTAGTCGGAATTATATTAATGGTATAAGGTCTAGACCATAAACAGATGGGAGTGTTCAGATGTCTAATCCATTCTCCTTTCGATTCGAAAAAGTATCAACGAAAAAGGTTAGTGAATTTATTCGTGAACAGCTTGAGGAAGCTATTATTTTGAAAGAGCTGATGAGTGAAGAGCAGCTCCCGGCCGAGCGGGACTTGGCCGAGATGTTTGATGTAAGCCGTATTACCGTACGCGAAGCACTCTCTGCGCTTGAGGATAAGGGATTAATCGAGAAGAGAGTCGGGGCCAAAGGTGGAACATTTGTCCTGCCACTGACGGCCAACTCCCATAAACGTACAAGAGAAGAGATCAAGCGCGATTGGGCACAGATGCTCAAGGTTTTTGAATATCGGACGATCATTGAGCCAGAAGCGGCTTTCCTGGCTGCTGAGCGGATCACCGCAGGCGAGCTTGAGCTGTTGTATGACTATATGAAACAAAGTATTGAGCCTGACTGTACGCGTGAGTGGTTCAGGGCACTGGATGTCAAATTCCATCTGACCATAGCTAAAGCTTCAGGCAATCCTTATTGCGAGAGAGCTGTAAGGCAGATTCGAACCAAGATTAACCCGGCACTGGATCTGATGCCTTATAATGAGCAAATTCGTTCAGTGAACTACGAGGTACATATGGAGATTCTTGAAGCGCTGAAGTCTCGGGACAGCATACGGTCTCGGGAAACGATGAAAAGGCATATCGAGTTCTCGGCGGATGCAATCTATGCCCGGTTGTTGTCTGACTCAGAGGAAAAGGAAAGGAATGACGTTTAATGAAACAATCCGAATTGATAGAACTTGCGCAGCCATTGCAAGCCAAGTTAAGTGCCTGGCGCAGAGACTTGCATCGCCACCCGGAGATAGGTTATGAGGAGCATCGTACTTCTGCAATTGTAGCGGAACATCTGGAGCAGCTTGGACTGGAGGTAACACGTCATGTGGGACAGACAGGTGTGACAGGTCTGCTTCGCGGAGAGACGGATGGACCTACCTTTGCACTGCGGGCTGATATGGACGCTTTGCCGATCGAGGATCAGAAGCATGTAGAATACCGCTCGACAGTACAGGGCAAGGCTCATCTTTGTGGTCATGATGCGCATACATCCATTTTGATGGGGGCAGCTGAACTGCTTACGAGTCTTGGCAGACCTAAATCGGGCAATATCAAATTTATTTTTCAGCCTGCCGAAGAAGGTCTCGCTGGTGCAAGAGCGATGATTCAGGACGGAGTGCTGGAGAATCCCAAGGTGGATGCCATTGCGGGCCTGCATATGACCCCTGGCCAGGATACAGGAACCGTAGGTGTGAGTCAGGGTGTTGCCTTTGCATCAGCTGATCGGCTGGTGATCAAAATTCATGGTCAGGGGGGACATGCGGCCCGTCCTCATGAAGGCATCGATGCTATCGCCGTATCGGCACAAGTCATTACCGCACTGCAAAATGTAGCCAGCCGTATGGTTGATCCGCTGGAACCTGTTGTGGTGACCATAGGTAAAATTACCGGAGGTTATATGGGAACGGCGATCGCACCGGAAGTGGAGATGGTGGGCACTGTACGTACCTTATCACCTGAATTGCGTGAACGGATGCCTGATCTGATCAAACAAGTGGTAAACGGTGTATGCAGTTCGTTTGGCGCAGGATGTGAAGTGGTCTATGGTGACGGTTATCCGGTTGTTGTCAATGATCTGGGCATGGTTGATCTGCTGACGGATGTCTGTGAAGAGGTGAATGCACAGAAAGGTTGGAGTTATATCAAGCCGTCTACAGGCGGTGAAGATTTTGCTTTTTATTGTGAGCACGTGCCGGGTGTGTTTTTTCGGTTAGGTTCGGGAAACGAAGAGCAGCGCACGCGATATCCGCTTCACCATCCGATGTTCGATCTTGATGAGAAGGTCATGCCTTATGGTGTCGGCTTGTTATCCGCTGTAGCACTTGAGTTTCTGGCAAGAAATACGACTTCTAAGGGGGAAGAATCATAATGAAAAAAAGACAATGGTCAGGTCTGTGGATTACCTTGCTGGCAATGGTGATGGTGCTTAGTGCCTGCGGAGGAAGCGGCAAAGGTACAGAGAACAATACGGCATCAGAGGGAAGCGGCAGTGAAGCGACAGTCAGCAGCACATTAACGATTGCAGCGGCAACCGATATTGAAAGCTTTGATCCGCACAACAATAACAATACAGCCAGCGAAGCTGTGCTTGTGAACGTGTTTGATTATCTGGTCAAAAACGACAGCCAGCAGAAGAAAGTACCTGCACTCGCCACATCATGGGAGCAAGTGAATGATACGACATGGAGATTCAAGCTGCGTGAAGGCGTAACCTTCCACAATGGTGATCCATTCACATCAGCGGATGTGAAGTACACGCTGGAGCGTGTAGCCAAAGACAATACGTTGAAACAAAACAGTTATTTCAAAAACATCGTTGAAGTCAAAGCGGTAGATGAGCATACTGTCGACATCATTACAGAAGGACCAGACCCGCTGCTTCTTAATCGTTTGTCCAAAATGGGTGCCGGCATGCTGCCTGCAAAGTATATTGCAGACAAAGGTATGGATGCGTTCCTGAAAGAGCCGGTAGGCACAGGTCCTTACAAGTTCAGTAAGTGGACCAAAGACGACCGTGTAGAGCTTGTGAAAAATGACAAGTACTTCGGCGGTGAGCCGAAGTGGAATGAAGTTGTTTTCCGTGTCATCCCTGAAGCATCTACTCGTGTATCCGAATTGCTTGCTGGCGGTGTTGATGTTGCGGCTTCTATTCCGTCCACAGACATTGCTCGGATCGAAGGCGAAGCCGACAAAAAAATTGTGAAAGCACCGATTCAGCGTGTGCTTCAGCTGATCTTCCGCCAGACCGAGGGCAGCATTACAGCTGATTCTAAGGTACGTGAAGCGATTGACCTGGCGATTGACAAACAAGGCATTGTGGACAGCATTGCTGGCGGAGCAGGAATCGTTACCCGGACTTCGGTGACACCAGGCAACTTCGGCGCCGATCCGTCATTGTACAAAACATCATTGTATGATCTGGACAAGGCGAAGCAGCTCCTGAAGGAAGCGGGATATGCTGAAGGGCAAGCAGAGATGACGATTTCGGTCTCCTCCCAGTATAAAGAGCAAGCTGAAGTCGTAGCCGCGATGCTGGATCAGGCCGGATTCAAAATCAATCTGGACGTGCTTGAGCCGAGTGCATTCAGCGAGCGCTACAGCTCCAAATCATTCAAGGAAATTTTCATGATTGGTATTGGTAACTCCTTGTTCGATGCTTCGAACAACTACAACCGTTACATGGTGGAAGAAGCCAAAGGTGAATCGGATTACAACAATCCGGAGGTGGAGAAGCTGCTGCAATCTGCTCTGGTAAACATGAACCCTGAGTCTCGTGAGAAGCAGTACCAGCAGATACAGCAGATTTTTGCTGAAGAGCGTCCGGCTGTGTATTTGTATCAGATGGAAGGTGTCTATGGAACCAATGACAAAGTGAACTTTGCACCGCGCAGTGATGAGATGTTCTACGCTGACGAAATTACACCTGCCGCAAAGTAACATCAGGCTTATACCACCTGTCATTGCATGAGTATGCCGTGAACGGCAGGGACTGGATGAACTGGTTCCTGTCGTTCTTTTTTTGAAAAGGGAGGTGAGCCGGGAGTGGGCAAATACGTATTCAAATCTCTGTTACAGATTATTCCGGTGCTTTTTATTGTGTCATTGATCGTATTTGTGCTGGTTCGAGTCACAGGTGATCCTGTTGCACTGATGCTGCCTGAGACAGCTACAGCGGAAGATCGGGCTGTATTAACACAGGCATTGGGTCTGGATCAGCCTCTGTACACACAATATGTGAAGTTTCTGGGCAATGCAATCCAGGGCGATTTCGGCCAATCTTTCCGTTACAATCAGCCTGCACTTGAGCTGGTGCTGGAGCGACTGCCTGCCAGCTTTGAGCTGGCTGCGGCAGCCATGCTTTTTGCCGTATTGATGGCAGTGCCGCTGGGGGTCATCTCTGCGGTGAAACGAAATACGTTTACCGATCTGCTCATTTCGGGCATTTCGGTTATTGGCAAGGCGATGCCAAACTTCTGGATGGGTATTATGCTGATTCTGCTATTCTCTGTCATGCTTGGCGTGCTGCCCGTTTCGGGGCGCGGGGGCTTGTCACATCTGATTCTGCCCGCATTTACCCTGGGCGTTGGTTTAGCCGCTCAGATGACTCGATTGATTCGCTCCAGCATGCTTGAAATTCTGAACCAGGATTATGTTCGCACGGCACGCAGCAAAGGGCTCGGCCCTTTGACGGTCATTGTTAAACATGCTTTTCGCAACGGTCTGATTCCGGTCGTGACCATTATGAGCCTTCAATTTACCAGCTTGATCGGAGGTACGTTGATTACCGAGACGGTATTCTCCTGGCCAGGTCTGGGGCAGCTGCTCGTAGTCGCTGTAAATACACATGATATGGCTATCGTACAGGCTGCTGTGTTTGTGATTGCATTGATCGTGGTGCTTGTCAACATTGTTACGGATGTGTCTTACAGACTGCTGGACCCACGAATCAAATATGACTAGAAGGAGGTGCGATCCATGAGAGACAGCAATGAAATGTCCATTCAGGGTACAGAACCGGGCAATAACCATAGCAACGATGATCATAATCATAAACGTGTATTTGCCGGCTTTCGTTCCATCTGGCAGCAGCTGTTGATCAGCAAGACCGGATTATTCGGTGCGGTGCTGGTATTGGTGGTTGTCGTGATTGCTATTGCCGCACCTCTGCTTACAAGTCATGATCCGGCAGCAGTCAGTCCGCTCAACCGGCTCAAACCACCTGCATGGCTTGAAGGCGGGACAGCCGAATACTGGCTGGGAACCGACAATCTGGGAAGAGACATGTGGAGCCGTATCGTGTATGGTGCACGTGTTTCGCTCATTGTGGGGATGGGGGCAGTGATTGTCTCCGGCATACTTGGAGCTATTCTGGGCTTGATTTCAGGATTTTATGGAAAATGGCTGGATGCCATAATTATGCGTGTAGGTGATGCGTTTATGGCGATCCCGACGATTCTGTTCATGCTTGTTGTGATGGCAATTGCAGGCCCCGGAATGACAACATTAATCCTGGTGATCGGTGTGACGAACTGGGTTCCCTTCACCCGTGTAGTCCGAAGTGAGGTGCTGAGTATCAAAGAGCGAGATTTCGTATTTGCTGCGAGATCGATTGGTGCCAAGAATGGACGGCTGATATTAAAGCATATTTTGCCTAACGTATTATCATCCTTTATCGTCATCTGTGGTATGAATGTGGGCACAACCATTATTATGGAAGCTTCGCTCAGCTTTCTCGGATTGGGAATCAAACCGCCGGATGTATCCTGGGGAGGCATGTTAAGCGATGGGCGGCAGTATGTAGCCACAAGCTGGTGGGTTGCTACTTTTCCGGGACTGGCGATTACGTTTACCGTGCTGGGCGTTATTTTCCTTGGCGATTGGCTGCGGGATGTGCTTGATCCTCGAACAGAGTCTGCTCATAAATAAAACGGAAGGGAGATAGGGTGATGAAAAAAAGCCGGATTATGCCGGAGGATCTGAATCAGTACCGCTGGATCAGTCAGCCTGTGATCAGTGTAAACGGGCAGGTTGCATACGTTGAACAGACAATTGATCAGGTAAAGAATGAGTATAACACCCAGATTCGTGGAATTTCTCTGGACGGAACGGAAGATGTAGCGTTGACCGATGGTACGAAAGACACCTCTCCTGCCTGGTCACCAGATGGAGGCACGCTGACTTTCCTGCGTTCAACTGAGGCGGGTAAGGGGCTGTGGAGCCTTCCAACAGGAGAGGCGGAAGCGGTAATGCTCATATCTCCTGAACGTAAAATCATAAGTTATATCTGGTCTCCCGACGGGAGTTATATTGCGTTTACCAGTAAAATTCCATCAAATGCAGCTGGGCATAGAGCTCAATCCAAAGATGATGAGTCGACGAACGGCTCCAATGCTGCATTATCTGTTGCACCCACGTCTGTGTTACGTGGTAAGGTCTATGAACGTACAACACCAAAGGCTGAAGGTGCGGGCTGGTGGGATGGTCAGTACACTCATTTATTTGTTTACGAGATTGCTAGTGGACAAATCACACAGATCACCTCTGGCTGCTGGAGCGTCAGTATGCCGATATGGTCTCCCGATAGCCTCAAGCTTGCATTTATCTCCAAACAAACGCAAGAAGAGCATGTGGACCCGGATCTGCTGTACCACTCGGACGTATACATTGTCTCCATGAATGAAGGGAAGGAGGCAGAGCCATACCAGGTCACAGATTCCAGTCTTCAGATCAGCCAGTTTTCGTTTACACCTGATGGCAGCCAGCTCATTCTCATTGCCAGTGACCGTCAATACGGAAGCGGAAGTCACAATCAACTGTTTACCATTCCCGTACAACGGGGGGGACCCAGGCTAATGGCACCTGAATTGGATATGCATATCGGCAATGCTGCTTTAAGTGATATGAAATCGGCCAGTGCTTCACCTTCTCCGATAATCAGTCAATCTTTTCCGCAGCAGGGTGTATATGTTCTGGGCACGCATCACGGCAATGTGGATGTATATCGAGTCCATACAGACGGACGCTGCGAAGCAGTCACCCCGGCAGGTGAGAAGGATGTGTATCAATATACGGTATCTGCTGATGAGAAAAAACTGGTGATCGCGGCATTGACGGATTCACATCCGAGTGAGTTATATATTGTAGAGGCCGAAAACGGACAAATGTTCAGACTCACCCGCCGAAATGATGAATTTATGGCGAAACGGCAGGTCAACGTACCTCAAAGAATTGAGTTCTCATCCTCGGATGGTTGGCTGATTCAAGGGTGGCTGGCTATACCTGATTCACGATCCGTGAGCAAGCTTCCTTTGATTCTACAGATTCATGGAGGTCCGCACGCGATGTATACCGGAACGTACAGCCATGAGATGCAGACTCTGCTTGCAGAAGGATATGCCGTTTTATGGGTTAACCCGCGTGGAAGCATAGGATACGGGCAGGATTTTGCCCGGGCATGCCGTGGAGACTTTGCTGGTGGAGATTATCGGGACTTGATGGAGGCAGTGGATTATGCGCTTGCATCATATAATGAGCTTGATGAATTACGTTTGGGTGTGGCAGGTGGCAGTTATGGAGGCGTCATGACGAACTGGATTATCGCTCATTCCCATCGCTTCAAGGCCGCTGTTACACAGCGCTGTATCTCCAACTGGCTGTCTATGTACGGGACAAGTGATATCGGCATTTCCTATGTCGAAGGCGTAATCGGGGGCAATCCGGCAGAGCATGCAGCCTATCTGTGGTCTCGCTCCCCGCTGGCTCATGCACATCAGATCGAAACGCCGCTGTTAATTATGCATGGTGAGCAGGATTATCGAACGCCGATTGCTCAGGCTGAAGAGCTGTATACAACCCTGAAGCGTTATGGCAAAACAACAAAACTGATTCGTTATCCAGGCTCCAACCACTCCTTGCTCAAAAGCGGCAAACCCTCGCTGCGTGTAGACAGCTTTGAACAGGTGAAGGCCTGGTTTAATGCGTATTTATAGCACATCAGATCATGATTGAGTTTGTGGGGATAATCTCCGATTGTATATTTTCTAACATAGATTGAAAACCAAAAACCGCAATAACAGCGGTTTTTTTGCTTTTTACAGAAAAAGTTGTATTTCATCCTCCTGTGATATATATTTAAATTAAATGATAGTATTATCTATCAAAAATATCGGAGGCGATTCATATGCTGATACAACAAACATTAGGTCATATTCAAATATCGGATGACGTCATCTCCAAAATGGTCGGTAAAATAACCAGTGCTACCCGTGAAATTTCTTCGATGTCTGCCGGATTGGTTGAGAGCGTCAGCAAAATATGGAGTGGCCGCAGCCTGCAGAATGGAATCGCCATTCGAAGAGTAGACGACCGTGTAGAGATTAATGTCAGAGTGATTATGCGTTACGGCAGCAAGGTACATGAGGTTTGCAGAGAATTGCAGCATAAGGTTATCGAGCAGGTTGAACATTTTACAGGCTTATCGATCCAGGCGGTAAACGTCATCGTGGAAGGCATGACGCCTGACTTGGCGTCAGCTAAATAACAGACACCCATACCAAGAGAAGATTACAGGAGTGAGAGCTATGAGCCAAACCAATATTGTAAAAGCAAGCCCGCAAACCGCCATTTTGAAAGCAAGTCCAGAGTCAGAAGTTGGAGGTAAATTAACTGAAATGGCGCTTGATTATATGAAATTTTCCCTGGCCGGATCAAGAGAGCCTGCTGTCATTAATAGAACATTTCGGAAGCTGTGGAAGGCTCGAAATAATCGCTTCAGTCACGAGCATGCATATGAGGCTGTACGGGATGGCAAAACACTGGGCATGATCATGTGTTATCCGACAACGCTAATGAACAAGCTGGCGATGCCTACGTTCTCTCAGCTGTTTGATCTGCACAAATGGAAGCTGATTGCTTACAACCTGCGTCACTTCAAAGAGTTCTATACCATGGTCACATTGAAAGAAGGGGAACATGACGAGTATCATATCAGTACAATTGCTACCCTGCCAGAGAGCAGAGGACTTGGGATAGGAACGGAGTTAATCCGGCATGCGGAGAAGCAGGCGAAGCTGCAAGGTTTTGCGAAATCTTCATTAACCGTCAAACAGGAGAACGCTGGTGCAATCAAGCTGTATGAACGTCTTGGATACCAAAAGGTCGGAGAAATCAACAAACCAGCCGTATCGATGTACCGAATGTCAAAAGTGCTTGTGTAAACGTAATGCACTTGACATCCATATGGTATAGTAGTTGAAGTGATCCATGAAAGGCATGTGACTTTAAAGCATGCTGCATGGAACTTCAACACGATATCAAACGGGGTGTGAAAATGTATCAATACAAGGATCAGGAGTATGAAGCAGTGCACTTTGAAGGACGTGATCTGCGATACGGCGAGCTGATGAATTGTGTGTTCAAACACTGTACGTTCATGAATGCTTCGATGGAAGAGATCGAAACGAGCAATTGCCGTTTTATCGAATGTGATTTTAAGGGTGCGTCTATGAATGGATCATTGCATACGGAGTCTGCATTTGAGAATTGCATGTTTGGCGGTGCAAACCTGTTTGCTTCCAAATTTACGGCTTGCAAAATGACCGGATCGGACTTCTCCGGTGCCCAGATGGACGGCATTACGCTTGTTAAAGGCGACTGGTCTTATACGAATCTGAGACATACCCGGCTTGGAAAACAGGATTTGCGTGGCATTCGTTTCTATGAAGCTGATCTGAGCGAGAGTGATCTGACCAAAGCAGACCTGCGTGATTGTGATCTCACGAGAGTGTCCATGAGCAAGGTGAAGCTGCAGGGCGCTGATCTGAGAGGTGCTATTCTGGATGGAATAGATCTGAAATCTCTGGATTGGAAAGGGGTACGCATGGATCGAGAACAAGCGGTTCTTCTTGCACGCTCCTATGGAGCTAAAGTAGATTAGTTGCTTTTGCTTGTAAGAGACTTGCTCATAGGCTTTCAAATTTTGCTTTAAGATGAGTATGAATATTTGACAGGACGTCAATGAGCTACGCAGGAAGCCGTTTAGCCTATGTTGACCCGTTATTGTCATTCATGTTAAGTTTTTGATATTCCATATGTGCTTGAAGAAAGAGGGTGGGAAAAGTGTTGACTGAACTAGAGGTTGTGGATGTTGTTGTGAACCTGTCACTGAACACCAATCATGGCATGGTTCACAACATAATCAAACAGAATCCGGACACAACAAACACTTCTAAATGAGGCTTTTTGCGTTGTCCTGATTATGTTCAAATATGAAAGTGATGCAAGCCATGTCAGGTTATACACTGCCCGACTAACTTTTATATTTCACATAAAAAGGATGATCTCTATGTCTATAATCAGCGTTACCAACCTGACCTTTGCTTATGAAGGCAGTTACGATAATATATTTGAACATGTAAGTTTTCAGCTTGACTCGGATTGGAAATTAGGGTTTACCGGCAGGAATGGTCGAGGAAAAACGACATTTCTGAATTTGCTGCTGGGCAAATATGAATACAGCGGCCATATTTCCGCCAATGTCATATTCGAATATTTTCCGTTCCATGTGGATGACAAGGGAGCCATGACAATGGATATCGTGGCCGAGATTGTTCCCGATGTTGTTCAATGGCAACTGATGAGGGAGCTGAATCTGCTCCAGCTGTCTGATGATGTGCTTTACCGCTCTTTCGATTCGCTATCGAATGGAGAACAAACCAAAGTGATGCTGGCTGCCTTGTTTCTGAAGGATAACCGGTTTTTGCTCATCGATGAGCCCACCAACCATCTGGATTTGCATGCGAGAAAGCTGGTCGGTGAGTATCTCCGCAGCAAAAGCGGATTTATACTGGTTTCTCACGATCGCTCCTTTCTGGATCAATGCGTAGACCACATCCTGTCCATTAACAAGACAAACATTGAGATTCAGAAAGGCAATTTCTCGGCTTGGTGGGAAAATAAAAGAAGGCAGGATCAGTATGAACTCTCAAGCAATGAAAAGCTGATCAAGGATATCAAGCGTCTGTCGGACTCGGCCAAACGGACCGGGAAATGGTCAGATGAGGTTGAGAAAAGCAAAAATGGAACCCGAAATTCCGGGTCCAAGGTGGACAAAGGTTACATCGGTCACAAGGCTGCCAAGATGATGAAGCGTTCCAAAAATATCGAGCAGAGGCAGCAGTCCGCCATTCAGGAGAAATCCAAGCTGCTTAAAAATATTGAAATCGCCGATCGTTTACAAATTCACCCGCTGCCTTACCACAAAAATGAGCTGGTCGAGTGCGATCATGTCTCGATTTTTTACGGCTCCAACGTTGTATGCAAGGATGTGAATTTCAAAGTCGAAAAAGGCGATCGAATTGCCCTTTGCGGTGCAAATGGGTCAGGTAAATCAAGTCTGCTCAAATTAATCTGTGATGAGGATATTCCACATACAGGAGCTGCTCGCAAGGACCAACAGCTTAAAATATCGTATGTGTCACAGGATACATCTCATCTCGGCGGCCAGTTGTCCGACTATGCTGCCAGCCAGGGGATCGATGAGAGTTTGTTCAGAGCAATTTTGAGTAAGCTGGACTTATCGAGACTGCAATTGGAGAAAGATATCTCGACCTTCAGTGCTGGACAAAAAAAGAAAGTACTTTTGGCCAAAAGCTTGAGTGAGCAAGCTCATTTGTACATTTGGGATGAACCGCTGAATTATATCGATGTCATTTCACGTATGCAAATCGAGGAATTGTTGCTGGAATACGCACCAACACTGCTTTTTGTCGAGCATGACAGTGAGTTCTGCGCAAATATAGCGACCAAAGTGATCGAACTGTAACAAAGCACGAGATGGGAATCTTCAATGCTAAGAAGCCGCCTGCGGGCGGCTTTTTCCTTTTAAATCAAATATGGAAGCGACAACTTGCAGTTCGTGATTGGTTTTGTAGAAAATTATGTTATGTTAAATGATATGTAAAACACTTGAACAGAGGTGCCGTTCGCGATGAAAAAAGAGAAGTTATCATTCAAGCAAAACCGGATGTTTACCATATTGGATGAAGCAACCAAGCTGCTGATTGTAAAGCCGAATGCGTCCATGAACGACATAGCTGAAGCTGCGAACATCGGTATTGCAACATTACATAGATATGTCGAGAGCCGTGAGCAGCTCATGATTCATCTCGCGATGAGAGCGATAGAGGTTGTTAACGAAACGCTGCAGCATGTCCAACTGGACGAGGATCGGGCTGACCAATACATCCCCGAGCTGATTGAAGCATTGATTCCCCTTGGTGATAAAATATATTTTCTCGCGCATGATGCAACCGTCAACTATAACGCGGATATTGAAAAGCAATATTGGAAGCTTAGAGAGCCGGTGCTGCATGCTATCGGCGTGCTTCAGGAGAAAGGTTTTTTCCGTTCGGATATGGATAAAACGTGGATTGTTGAAGTGCTCTATTCTGTGCTCTTTCTGACTTGGCAGCAAGTGATCAGCGGGAATATCGCCAGAAACGCAGCGCCTGCTCTTGTAGTCGATACGTTGTATCATGGTTTTGTTGTGAAATAAATAAAAGCCACAGCAGAAGCTGTGGCTTATTTTGTGTCTGAATCTATAGAAGTTGCCGGAAGGTATCGACGTGACCATGTGAATTACAGTGCAATCTTTGCTTTCAGCTGTTCCGATGCGGGCATCAAAGGCAGACGCAGCTGAGCAGAAGCGATAATGCCCTGTTTGGCAAGCAGGTGCTTCAGCATGGCTGGCGCAGGCTCCTCGAAGAGATGTTTAATGAACGGAAGCAACTGAACATAGAGCTGATAGGCTTCTTCCTTTTCACCTGCTGCAAAGCGGTTATATACCTCCAGAAAACGCTCAGGGTTGATGCTGGCCGATGCCATCATGCCTCCGGTTGCACCTTTCGTTAACATATCGTAGAAGAATGTATCATCTCCACATAAAATGGGCTTTGAGCCGCAACGTACCAGTTCGGTCATGAGGTCGAGGTTATTTGTGCTATCTTTAAGGCCAATAACGCCATCGATGTTCATAATTTTTTTCATCATCTCGATGGAAACTCTAACCCCTGTACGGGCCGGGATTTCGTATACCATCACGGGGATGCCCACGCTGGCTGCCATGCGGAAATGCTCGTAAATGCCCTCTTCCGTTGGTCTGTTATAGTATGGGGTAACGACAAGAACAGCGTCAGCGCCGAGTGCAGCAGCTTTCTTTGTTCTCGCCACCGTTGAAGCGGTATCATTCGTTCCGGTTCCAACCATTATGGGTACGGACGAGTTGATGCTGCTCAGTGTTTCCTTCGCGGCCTTCACCAGCTGCTCTACCTCGTCCCATGTAACGGTAGGTGATTCTCCGGTTGTGCCGTTGATCACCAAGCCATGAATGCCGCTGTTTGCCATAACTTTGATGTAGTTTTGAAATGAAGGAAGATCGAGTTCACGATCCTCGGTAAAAGGCGTGATGACAGGGATATAAATACCTTTAATCTGTTGTTCGGTTAACATCGTATAACCCCCAAATGTATGTTGGAATTCCATTTCATACACTTTACCATGGGAAAAGGTATCATAGTTAGCTATAATAGATGATGGGTGTTATCAATAATTTTGATGATGTGAGGGAAGCCGTATGGATTTGAATTATTTTCAAACCTTTCGTGAGGTGGCATTGCGCCAAAGCTTTACCAAAGCAGCAGAAGAGCTGGGGTATGCACAATCAAGTGTCACAACCCAGATTCAGAAGCTGGAGAAAATCTATCAGGTCAAATTGTTTGAACGTTATAATAACAATAAAATCCGGCTGACCTCCGCTGGAGAAGAGTTATTCAAGCTGTCCGGGCAACTGCTTGAAATATATGAACATTCACAGGAAAAGCTGACCAAGCAAGGCGGTGGATCACTAACCATTGCAACGATGGATTCACTTGCTTCTTATTTTCTGCCGGTGCCGATCCAGACGACACGCAAACAATATCCCGAGCTGGGAATTCGGCTGCAGACGGATCGTGAAGACCTCATTTTGCAAAAAGTAAGAGAAGGAGAGGCGGACGTAGGTCTGATTCTGGCTAATGCTTCACCGGAGACGGGTTTGCAATGGATCACCATTCGGGAGGAACCACTGGTGCTTATCGTTAACTCGGACCATCCGCTTGCGGCTAAGTCCAAGGTGGTATTGAGTGATCTGGCTGATGAGGAGTGGATCATGCCCGAGGATTCATGCAATTACAGACAGCTGCTGGAGAAGGTGCTGAGAACGAATGGAATTGCATACAAAGTGGGGCTTGAGCTGGGAAGTCCTGAGGCGATCAAACGCAGTATTATGGCGGGTTCCGGCATTTCTCTGCTGCCGCAGATGATTGCACGGGACGAAATTCGCAGACGGGAATTAACCGTTCTGCCTTTGGAGCATACCGAGTTTACACTGGAGATTCAGCTCGTCATTCATACGCGTAAATGGATCTCTCATGCTTTGCATCAATTCATTACGAACCTGGGAGCGAAAGAATCGGAATGGTTGACCGCGAGAGCGGGGAATTAAGAAGCTAACATACGTTATTTCATAGAGCACTTTTTGATGTATCTTCCGTTCGTGTATGCGGGAGAAGGCATCAGAGGTGCTTTTTTTGCATTAACCAAGATTCAGATATTAACAGTGTTCAGAATTTGAGATTTAATTTTGCTAAAAAAAGATATAAATTTCTATTGTATTCATAATTAATCCAAAATAATACAAAAAAAGCGAAGGAGGTCGATAGAGGGCATATCACTATATCGTAGCACTTATTCAGGTTCCATTGTTATTTTGTTGTACTGACATCAACTCAATCTGGAGGGATCACATGCTTTATACGATTATTGTACCCGTTAATCAGGACTATAACATTTTGAACCTGTTCACCGATTCACTGCTTCGGACTGTATGTCCGTCAACTCAGATTATCTTCATCAATGACGGTTCCGGTTCGGCTGTCTTTCAGCATCTGGACAAGCTCAAACAGGATGTCAGAGAAGGAGTAACGATTGAGATTCTTCAACATGATTTTCCACTTGGCTGTGCTGTATCTATTAACAGCGCGTTGAGTCTTGCTGAGGGAGAGTACATTTTTTTCCTGGATTCCGACACCATTCTGCAGCCCGATTGGCAATCGATGATGAAAGAAACGTTGGACACGGATGTGACCATCGGCATGATCGGAGGGGTTCTGTTATATCCACAGACCGGGGGCGTGCAGCATTGTGGAATTGCATTTGCGGATACGATCGGACGACACTTGTTTCTTAATGCATCTCCTGAAGATATCCCAAAAGAGACCTTCTCTGTGCAGCTCGTTGTGTTTGCGATGTTTGGCATGAAACGAGAAGTGTATGAGACGATTGGCAATCTCGATGAGAAGTTTTTTAACGGATACGAAGATTTTGATTATCAGATGCGGGCAAGAGAAGCAGGGTATGATACCGTCATCAATCCTAAAATTCAGGCATATCACTGGGAACGCAGCAGCGGCATTCATCGCAATTTTAACCGCAAAAACAATCTGGCACGATTCTGGAAAAAGTGGGGAAGCCACATTGAGGCTGATGTATGGCCCTTTATGTTCAGCCATCTGAAGGTGCAGCTCGATAAACAGCGCGATTATGCGCATCTTCCCATGGTTGGCATAGACCTTGCAGAGGTGCGCAGTGATGCAGATACCTTCTGGACCCAGCTTGGAGAGGCACAGATTGCACCCATTGCCGAGATACGGGACTACTCCAACCGATTCAACTCGAACGGAGCCATTTGGCTGCCGCAAGTGTTAGGCAAGGAATTGATTCACAGCGAAAACCGGCTGCTGTTCCTGGTGGACAATTTCGCCCGTTTGCTGGAGAACCGTTACTGGATCGAGATGAGACATGCGCATCGAGCCAAGGATCTAATCATTGATCTGTATGGCAACGTGATCACGATGGATCGGATCTACGATGGCTGCTGGCCAGGGACCAAAGTGCGATAAGCCAATATCTCAGTTAACCAAGCATGGCGATATAGGAGGTGCTTCACAGTGAATAATAAATTGAGCACGGTGGATCGTGCCACAAGATTTACCCGGAATCTGGAGTGGCTGGAACAGGTCGAGAAGGTAATTCCTAGCGGCTGCAGTACACTAGCCAAAGCCCCGGAACGTTTATTTCCAGGCCATACACCCGTCTGCTGTGCAGAGGCCTACCATTCCCGCTTTACAGATATTGACGGTAATGAATGGCTGGATTGTGAGATGGCTATGGGAACAGCCCCTTGGGGTCATGCAAGACGTGAAATCCAGCTGACCGTTATTCACCAGCTCAAGAAGGGGACAAGCTTCTCCATTCCTGCAGATATTGAGCTGGAATGTGCCGAGCTGATTCTGGAGCGGTTTGAGGGGCGTTATGCATCGCTGCGTTTCACCAAAAGCGGAGCAGATGCAGTAAGTGGGGCGGTTCGTATCGCACGTGCAGCGAGTGGCAAAAGCAAGGTGATTGCAACAGCTTATCATGGATGGCATGACTGGTCAGCGTACGGTTATTACGGCAGCCAGACGAAGGAACGCGGTATTCCGAAGGATATTGAGCGCTCCACGATCTGGATCAAGAAGCCTGCTTATGAGCAAATCAAGGAACAAATTTCATCTCAAGAGGATGTGGCCTGTATCGTTTTGTGTCCGAATGAGTGGAGGAAGGAAGAGCTGGCTGACGTGGTGACGTTATGTTCCTCCAAGGACATCATTATTATTTTTGACGAGGTTACTTCGGGTATACGGATGGGCAAGCAGGCGACTGCCGGCGAATATGATATCTGGCCGGACTTGCTCTGCATATCCAAAGGCATGGCCAATGGACTTCCGCTTGCAGCTGTGTTGGGACCTGAGCACATGATGTCCCTTGCAGGCCAGGTTCGATTCAGCAACGCGCATTCCAGTGAAACGATAGCTCTTGCAGCGGCCATTGCCTGCGAAAGGCTGATGAAAAACACCAAAGTGTGGCCTACCTGGCGCGAACCGGCTACCCGAATCATGAAGCGATTGGAGTCTGAGCTGATACTGCTGGGGCTTACTGATGAGTTAGCTCTGAAGGGAACCTATGCGAGCTTCTATATTCAGTCAATAGACGAGCAAAACTTTCAAACTGACCCGTTCCGTGAATTCATGGTGAAGAAAATGGCCTATTACGGCATTTTTACGAAAGGTTATTTTATTTTCTCTGATACGCATACACGGGAGGAATTGATTTGGGTGGAGGAAGCATTGCTTCAAATTTTGTCAGACTGGAAAGAAAAGCAGAAGCAGGAGCATCTGAAACCTACCAATGTATGACGGAGGAGCACGTTAATTCATTTATATAATCAGGAGGGTAACCTATGAAAGCACTTGTATATCAGGATTTGAAACAGGTGGAATTGCAAGACATTGAGGAGCCTAATATTCAGAAACCCAATCAGGTCAAAGTGAAAATCTACGGATCAGGCATCTGTGGCACGGATCTGAATATTGTCAAAGGCAAAGTGGCTGCGAGTAAAGGCACGGTCGTCGGTCATGAAGGCGTGGGGACTGTTGTCGAGGTTGGAGAAGATGTACATGGCATTCGCGTCGGGGACCGGGTTCTCGTTGATCCCACGCAATCCTGCGGTCACTGCTCCTATTGCAGGGAAGGTTTATTCATCTATTGCGAGAATTTCGACGATTATCAGGTGGGCATGACCACACACGGAACGTTTGCAGAATACTTTGTTGGAGATGAAAAATATATCTATCCGATCCCCGATTCCATGAGCTGGGAAACGGCAATGATGATTGAACCTCTCGGCTGCGTACTGCAAACGTTCATGAAAGCAGGCGTGAAGCCCAGTGATTCTGTGCTCGTGCTTGGTTCAGGGGCGATTGGCTCGCTGTGTCAGCTGGTGAGCAAAAGATTGGCAAGACTCACCGTTGGTACGGAAATCGATTCTTATCGCAAACAATTTGCTGAAGGCATTGCAGATTATGCTTATTACCCGGAGGAACTTACCGTTGAGAAAGTATACGAGATCAATAACAATAAAAAATTCGACATCATCGTGGATGCTGTCGGCAACCAGCTTCATGTCGGATTGGAGCTTATCGCTAAAGGTGGACGTATTATTCCGATGGGGTATGACGACAGCTATGAAGTGACATTCAAATCAACTCAGGTGATTAACGACGGACTTAGCATCATTGGTGCGGTAGCTGTGCACTCCATGATCAGTACAGCCTTGAAGTTTGCACAGAGCATTCCAGAACTGGAGCAAATGGTAACCGCTAAAGAGTATTTGACTGATTATGAGCAGGCATTTAATGGAACGATGGGGTATGACCTGCGCAGTGGTGAGAAGCTGCCGATGAACTCGGTGAAAACAGCTCTCATTCTGTAAGCATGTAAATATTTGCGGGTTCTCCGCTGTGAACAGTGAGTATATGACATTTTTGCTCAGGGGTTGGTGATCAACATGTCGAACTACTGGTCACGGCGGGGAGATTCGCAGAGAGAAAGAAGGGATATGGAGTGAAGCTGCTTCAGGATTTGCCGAGAAATCCGCGGTATTCCATTTTACTTGAGCCAGTGTGGGCTATTCCGGGAACGATTGTCCTGTTCTACGCCCCTTTGTATATGAAAGAGGCCGGTTTGTCCGACATTGAGATTGGCATCATCAATTCGGTGAATCTTTATTTTGCCTTCATTTTTCAGCTGTTCGCAGGGGCTGTGACCAATAAACTGGGGCGTAAACGAACGACACTGATCTTTGATCTGCTCGCCTGGAGTGTACCCATGTTCATCTGGGCATTTTCACAAAATTTCTGGCTGTTCCTCATCGCTTATCTGCTAAATGCAACCTCGAAATTTGTCACCGTGTCTTTCAATTGTCTGATCATCGAGGACGTGGAGGAGCATAAACGATCCAAGGTGTTCGCCATATTGAATATGATGATTACGGGTGCAGGGGTGTTAACGCCGATTGCTGGTGTTGTTATTGCGGACTTTGGCATTGTACCGACGCTGGCGAGCATTTATTTTGCAGGTGGCCTGTTAATGACGGCCATGTTTCTCATACGTAACCGCTGCACGGAAGAAACCCAAGTTGGTAAGGAACTGATGGGAATGCATAACAACACTCGTGTATTTCAAAGCCTTGTTGCCAGTTTGCGTCTGTTCGGGCGTTCTTTTTACAAGCGCAGATTGCTGCCTATCATTTTAATTACAGTGCTGTCCAATCTCGTTCTGCAGTTGAATTTTTTTCAGGTGATTTATTTCAAGGAGCAGCTGCGCTTTGATGATCGTGTCATTTCCTTCATTCCCGTAGTAACAGCAATCACCGTGATGTTATTGTATCTGGTTATTATTCCACGTCTGAAGCGGCGTTCAGAAGAGAAGTATGTCAGCTTTTCCATTGTGCTCAGCTCTGCGGGTGCCGTGTTATTTCTGCTGATACCCTCCGGTAATATAGCGATGCTGTTTCTCACACTCATTGTGCTTGCAGCAGGAAACTTTATTTTGCAAACGTATCGCGATTCGCTGCTGATGAACCGACTGGGCACGCATGAGAAGGCCGACATGTTTTCGGCTGTACAGACGGTCATGACGTTAACCGCGATTCCTTCCGGGTATTTGACGGGGCTGCTGTACCATTACAATCCATTCTGGCTGTTCAGTGTTATTCTGGGCTTGTACATCGTATTGATGATCATTATGCTGTTTTTACCTGACCCGCAGCAGCATTCTCAAGTGGTCAAACCTTATAAAAATATGTAGAAGAAGGGCTTTTCTGTATAAAAACCGAATGTATAATACGGGAAAAATACAGCAAATTACACATATTTTTGGGAGGTATGAATGTTGAATATAATGGCAACCGAAACAAGAGAGCAGCTGATCTGGATCAATGAGCCGTGCAACTGGTCCTATACAGATCAGGGTGGACTGATCGTAGAAGCACAAGCAGACTCCGATTTCTTTCAGGACCCGGCGGGCAAGCATATAAGAGCGACTGCGCCGTTTCTGTCGATGCCTGTATCGGGTGATTTTGAGATGACCGCGCAGCTGACAGTGGATATGAAACATCAATATGATTCCGGCTGCCTGATGGTAATGGTCGATGAACGAAACTGGTGCAAACTGTGTTTTGAATATGACGGCAAAGCAGCAACGATCGTTTCCGTTGTTACACGAGATGGGTCATCAGATGATTGCAATTCGATGGAAGTTCCTGTAGCTAATCCGTATTTGCGTATAAGAAAAGTAGAGGGCTGCATGTCCTTTTTCTACTCCCCGGACGGGGAAGAATGGAAGCTGATTCGATATTTCGGCATGACGATGGAAGGAGAGATTCGGGCAGGAGTTGTTGCGCAGTCACCAACGGGAACAGGCTGCACATGCCACTTTTTATCGGTAAGCATGACCCAGCCGGATTTGACTGCACGTTTCTGAGTTTGTCTCTTCTTACTGAGATTTTCTATCCTTGAAATTGCTTGCGCAGTTCAATGGGGGAAACTCCTTCATATTTTTTAAATACCGAACCGAAATAACTTGCACTGTTAAAACCGACAGCCCTCGCGATATCATGTGCTGTGATATCCTTCTGCTGCACGAGCATTTCCTTGGCTTTTAGCAAGCGATAGCGAACCAGATATTCAAGAGGTGTCATATGAAATTCCTTCTTGAATATCCGGTTCAAATGCTGCTCAGTCACCTTCATCTGCTCAGCCAGTATGGATAGGGACAGGTCTTGCTGATAGTTCTGTTTGATGAAAGCAACAAGTTCTGCCAGTCGTAAGCGGGCCTCATTTCGTTCATACTCGCTGTATCGTTCACCGTCAATCGTCAGCCTGACCAGAAGCATATAGAGAAGTGCAGAGCCGTGCCAGATCTGGTCCCTATGTCTCGACTTCAGCGCAATGGTGATTTCACGCAGCAGAATGCCGAGCATTCCGTCCAGTTTGAAAGCACGCAGCTCACCGATCTGCAAGGAATGCAGAAATCGTGGCACAATGTAGCCATTAAAGGAAAGGCAATCAAATCGTAGCTTACTGCTTGGATTGTTATAATGATACGTGACTTCCGGGAACATGATAAGGGTGGTTCCTTTTCGAATGGAGAACTCCCGGTTCTTTGCTGCGATGCGCCCTGTTCCTCCGATGCACTGTACAATGGTGTAATCCCGTGAATGGCGGCTCCAATCTATTAATTCATTAACGGTCAACCGATTTTGCCCTGTAATGATTAGGGGCATATCGGATTCCAGCGGATTCCCCATGTTAGGTTGCGACATTGTTGAATTATTCCTCTCTTTGTTAAAAGGTCTTATGCGCAGAGCGTGAATAGAGCAAGAATAGAAGCCTGTAATGAACTAAGAGAAATTATATTACATAAATGTAATTATTTTAAATATATAAAACGCTTGGTTTGCTGTGAACTGAAACTGCGCTTAGCGGTGTTTGTCTTGCCAACAGAATGTGAAACAGATACGCTATAAGGAATGAGTTAATCAAGAAAAGGAATTGCTTGTACAATCGAGAAGGGAATGCTTGTAATGAAGAAAGTCATCGTGATTGGAGCGGGAATATTAGGAGCCTCCACAGCTTATCATCTGGCAAAATCAGGCGTGGAGGTTCTGCTTATAGATCGGAAAGACGCAGGGCAGGCGACGGACGCGGCAGCCGGCATCATCTGCCCATGGTTGTCCCAGCGGCGAAATCAGGATTGGTATCAGCTTGCCAAGGCTGGTGCGCGTTATTACCCTGAGCTTATTGCCGGACTGGAGCGCGAAGGTGAGACGGATACGGGATATGCACAGACAGGCGCTCTCAGCATTCATACCGATATCGACAAGATTCAGAAGATGGCTGAGCGGGCCATGCTTCGCAGGCAGGATGCACCGGAGATCGGTACGATCACTTGTCTGGATGAAACAGAAACCCGTGCACGCTTCCCCTTGCTAGGGGAAGGTTATCATTCAGTGTACATTAGCGGAGGAGCCCGGGTTGATGGGAGAGCACTGCGTGATGCGTTGATTCGCTCAGCACAAAGGCATGGAGCGCGTTTGATCCAAGGAGATGCCTGCCTTGTCTCTGAAGCAGAACGAGTAATAGGGGCCAAAGTGAACACGGAAAATCATTTAGCAGATTCGGTTGTTGTCTGCACCGGTGCATGGGGCAATGAGCTGATGAAGCCGTTAGGCATTCATTTTAAAGTACACTACCAGAAGGCCCAGATTATGCATTTGCGAACTGCTCATGAAGCAGATACAGGCAGCTGGCCTGTCATCATGCCTCCTTCAGACCAGTATTTGCTGGCGTTTGAGGCACAAAAAATGGTCATTGGCGCAACGCACGAAAACAACGTTGAAGGATATGATACACGAATTACAGCGGGCGGTATGCAAGAGGTACTGAACAAAGCACTTGAGCTTGCACCGGAACTGGCAAATAGTACGCTCGATGAGGTTCGTGTCGGTTTTCGTCCATTTACACCAGGTTTCCTGCCTGTGCTGGGGCATGTTCCGGGGCGGCCTGGTCTGATTACAGCCAATGGGCTGGGAGCGTCCGGTTTGACGATGGGTCCATATATCGGCAGTCAGCTGGCAAGATTAGCTATGGGAATGGAGCCCGATATCAATATAGAAGCGTATGATGTGAGCAAAGCGATGGAAATTGAATGAAAGCATGATGCGATACAGGGGGGATCACACCAATGACGTATTCACAGCGCTTATCTGGCGCAGCAAGTCTGTCTGAAATCATGCATTTGGAGCATCAGATTAAACAAGTAAAAGAAAAGCAGGCTGCTGCTGACGAAAGCCTGAAACAATATCAACAACAATGGGCCGAGTATGCATCTAAGCTGCAAAAAGGTGAACTATCGCTAGAGACCGCGGAAAGACAGGCTGTTCAAGTAAAACTCGAAGCCGCGCACACGCTGGTTAATACATTGACAGCACAGCTTAACGAATTGGAAATGGCTCTGGAGGAGCTTGGAGATTAAGCTGTTTTAGGCTGGAGGCAGGAGGATTAAGGATGAAATATGAGTCTGAACGAATCTATTTAAGAGCTTGGACGGCAGAAGATGCTGTAATGCTCCAACATTTTCAGCTTCACAATCGAGAACAGATCGAAAGGATTACAGCCAGTGAACGAGATGAAGCATTTTATAGTTTAGAGGCACAGACCGAGCTGATTCAGGACTGGCTTGAGAGAAGAAAAGCTGGAAAACGGTATTCTTTCGGTATTTTTCTAAATCATACGGATGAACTGGTGGGTGAAATCTCATTGTTTCTCATTGAACTGAATGGAGCAGCAGCCTGGATGGTTGGATATTCAACAGATCGGCTGCACAATGGTCAAGGGTATATGAGTGAAGCGTTGAAGCGTCTAATACAGTTCGCCAAAGAAGAAACGGATATTCAACAGATCGTGGCCGGTGCTGTGCCTGATAATGCAGGTTCTATCCGGGTTCTTCAGAAAGCAGGCTTCCAGGAAACAGGCTCACATGATGTGCCCATTCAAGGCGTCATGAAAAAACATACGATGCTAACGGTATCGCTGGTGGATGCAGAATAAATACGTACAACACGAGTCAAAGGAGAAAAAAGCATATGGCTACCATATTAGTTGCAGACGATGATGCGAATATTCGTGAGCTTGTCTGTTTGTTTTTGCGAAATGATGGATTCGAGACAGTTGAGGCGGTAGACGGCAAACAGGCGCTCGCTCTATACAAAGAACGCTCCGTTGATCTGGTCGTGCTGGATATTATGATGCCTGTGATGGACGGATGGGCGCTGTGTAAGGAATTGAGACGACTGAACGCTGACCTTCCCTTGCTTATGTTAACAGCACGAGGTGAGACATGGGAGAAGGTTAAAGGTTTCGAGCTGGGAACAGACGATTATTTGACGAAACCGTTTGACCCTTTGGAGCTAACGGCACGTGTCAAGGCGCTGCTGAAGCGTTACAAAATTGGCTCCACCCACCTGATTCAGTTTGGTAACGTTACGCTGGACCGACAGAGCTATAAGGTCATCGTTGGTGAAGAGTCCTTAACCCTGCCGCTCAAGGAATTTGAACTGTTGTACAAACTGGCAGGCACACCGGGACAAGTCTACACGCGGGAGCAATTAATAGATCAAATCTGGGGATTGGACTATGCCGGCGATGATCGAACAGTGGATGTACATATCAAACGGTTGCGCGAACGTTTTGCAACGATCTCTGATTTTCAGATTGAAACGGTTCGTGGTCTGGGGTATCGCTTAGAGGCTACTCATGATTAAGTCTTTGTATATTCGGGTTGTTGTGACTTTTCTGGTTTCCGTGATAGCAGGGACTGTGATTGCTTTTTTCTTGTCAACCTGGATTTTTGAAGATCGACTTAACGATAATGCCCATATTAACATACGTAACTTTGGTCAGGATGTAATACAGATATACCAAACCCTGCCGCTATCGGAGGCGGATGCATTCATCAACAAGATGAAGCAGCTTGATTTGTACTATATTCGCATGTTTGAGCCTTCCGGTCAGCTCCTCACGTTTGGGAAGCATCGAGATCACCAACCGATTTCAGTGACGGGGGAGCAGATACAGAAGGTGATGGAAGGAAAGGTTTTGGAGGTGACACCAAATGGTCTAGGTACGGTGCTGCTGGGATTGCCGATCCAGACTGCGAGCGGGACCCGGGCCATGTTTCTGGAAACCCTGTCGCCTCCCGCTGCTACTACTGTGATCCAATGGGGGACAATCTTTGCCCTCTCATCCTTAGCTGCCGGAAGTCTCATCATCCTGATTGCTTCTGTATTTCTGGTAAGGCCGATCAAAACGTTGACCCGGGCAACGAAACGTATTGCGGCAGGCGACTTTAATGTGAAGCTGAATATCAAGCAAACAACTGAACTGGGCACACTCGCGCGCAGCTTTGAAGAGATGGTGCAGGATTTGCAGCAGCTGGAGCAGATGAGAAGAGAGTTCGTAGCGAACGTTTCACACGAGGTACAATCTCCGCTCACCTCCATATCAGGATATGCTCAAGCCCTGAAAAATGTAGATTTACCGGATCAGGATCGAGGACGGTATCTGGACATTATTATTTCGGAGGCCCAACGGTTGTCTAAAATGAGTGATAGCTTGCTCAAGCTCAGTTTGTTAGAATCGCAATCACACCAGCTGCAGCTTGTCACACGTGATCTGGATGAGCAGATCAGGCGGGTTATCGTTGCATTACAGCCTCAGTGGTCAGCCCGAGATATTCATTTTGAGCTGGATTTGCAGAAGGTTCAAGTTCTTGCAGATCATGATCAGTTGAATCAGGTTTGGACAAATATTCTCGGCAATGCGATCAAATTCTCGGAAGACCATGGTACAATTCATGTCAGGATGGAACGGGATCTCCGTCATGTAACGGTGCACATATCAGATCAGGGTATAGGCATTCCTCTGGAGGATCAAAAGCGTATCTTCGAGCGATTCTTCAAGGCGGATCGTTCCCACAGCCGGAAATATGACGGCAGCGGTATGGGACTGGCTATCGTGAAACAGATTGTTTCGTTACATCAAGGGGATGTCCGGGTAGAAAGTAAACTCGATCAAGGAACGACATTTATGATTACCTTGCCGATCAGCCCACCAACGGAAGCGTAGTCTCGGGGCATGTTTCTGCGTTGCCCGTAATTACACTCACCCAGGCTGCACTCACGTACAAGTTCGCTTGTATGTAGTGCAGCCTTTTTGCTTTGTTCATCTTCTGTTCATATAGACGTCACGGAGAGTACATTTTCACAGATTAAGATGTACTAGGCAGAGAGATGTATGAAGAAGAACTCGTGGGTTCAATGGTTTCAGAGGAATCAGGGGTTTTTAAAGAAAGAGAGGAATACAAATGAGATTTTTTGAAATACTTTTAGTTTTATCCTGCCTGGCTCTACTGACAGATGTACTCTTCATTAAAAGAAGTGCAAAGAAAACAGGCTTGGGTTTGGGGATAGGAAGCAGCGTCATACTCGTAGCTCATTTATTGGTTGAGGGATACAGATGGCAGTTGCTCTTGGTATATATCATGACGGCTCTATTCATAATCATCGTTTTACTTAGGCATTCCGAAAAAATGGTGAATCTAAAAATAGGAAAGGTGTTGAAGTATAGTTTATCTTCCCTGATCGTCATTCTGCTTGTTGCTTCTACCCTCTTGTCTGTATACTTACCTGTCTTTAATTTGCCGAAGCCGGATGGTCCAGAGAAAGTGGGTACTCAAACCTTTCATTTTACGGATCAGAACAGAGATGAAGTCTTAACTGAAGATCAAAGCGACAAGAGGGAGTTAATGGTCCAAGTCTGGTATCCTACTGAGAACATGAATAACAACAAGCGTGACACACTGTTTCCAAGTAATAAAGAAATGTTCAAAACGTATATTCAGAGCTTCTCTGCTTCTTTAAAACTGCCCGAATTTGTGCTCGATTACTGGAAGTATAGTCAAACCAACTCTTATGAAAATGTAGAAATATTACCTTCTACAAGTCCTTATCCCGTGGTATTGCTATCTCATGGTATGGGAACCAGTAGAGTTCTACAAGCATCACAGGCGGAGAATTTGGCCAGTCATGGGTTTATCGTAGTGACAATCGATCATACGTACAGCACCTTTGCTACCCTTTTTCCTGATGGCCGTGTAACGGGCTATACAACTAAGATGACAACCATTGATGACCGCAGAGAAATTGGGGATATATGGACAAAAGACGTGGAGTTTGTAATCAATCAAATCGAAAAGCTGAATTCAGGTGCAATTGAAAGTCAATTCAAAGGGAAAATGGATTTAAATAACATAGGCGCGATGGGCCATTCTTTTGGGGGTGCAACGGCGTTTAATGCAACGTATTTAGATCATCGAATCAAGGCCGGGGTTAATATGGATGGGTCACTGAATGAAGTAGAAAATAGAGATGATATAAACAAGCCGTTTATGTTCATCAGATCGGGAAGTTTTAAAGACTGGTTAGTCAATTTTGAAAATGATAGAAATTCAGATGACGAAGTAAATAAATTTCTTTCAGATGAGCTGCACATTATGAAAAATGTTATCGAACATGGGGGAAATGTGATTTATGTAGAAGGAACCCAGCACTTCAATTTCACGGATCTTCAATTCTATTCGGAGCTGATTAAACTGTCCGGGATCACAGGAGACATCAATGGTAAAAGAGGATCAAACATCGTAAATCAATATATACTCGATTTCTTTAACAAGCAGCTGAAAGGAACGGGTGGAGATCTGATTCAGGGACCAAACGGCAAGTATCCGGAAGTGAAATTCGTGGAATCCAGCGAGCTCTAACTATGTCCGAGGCAGGATTGAACAAGTTACGTACACAGTCAGGAGGAGATGTGAATGAACATACAGGACAAACAAGACATACAAGACAGAAGAAGCATGTCCAAGAGAAGGATTAACCGAGTCGTCCAGAGACGAACTTCCATCGCTGCAATCAGTCTGGTAATAACCCTGTTAACACCATGGACTGTTATGGCTGAATCTTCTAATACGAACCGTAGTGATCTAACATATCAAAAAACGAAGCAAACAGCGGTAGAGAAGGCAAGGTCTCTTACCGAGACGTACGGAATCACAAGTGTGCAGTATGCACTGATGGATCAAGGGGAGATTGTTGTCTCCGGGCAGACGGGCAAGAATGACCTGCAAGGGCAAGTTCCCCTTACATCCGATACGATCTATGGCATAGGGTCAACCAGTAAAATGTTTCTTACCGCTTCGGTGATGAAGCTGGTGGATGAAGGCAAGGTGAATCTCGATCTGCCAGTAACAACGTATATTCCAGAATTCAAGATGAAAGATGATCGATATAAGCAAATCACACCACGCATGCTGTTGAACCATTCGGCCGGTCTTCTGGGCACTTCGAGCCACAATGCATCACTGTATGGGGACAATGATACCTTTGCACATGATACCTTTTTGGAACAATTGACCGCACAGAATCTGAAGGCAGAGCCTGGTGCATATTCTGTTTATACAAACGACGGGTTTACTTTAGCTGAAATTTTGGTGGAGCGAGTCAGTGGCATGAGTTTTACGGCATTTATACACAAACACTTTACAGAGCCGCTGAACATGGAGCATACGAAAACACCGAAAGATGTGGTTAACCCGGCAGATATGGCAGGAATCTATTCGCCGCTATATGAAGGCCAGCTTCCACAAGAGAATTATAATATCATTGCATCAGGAGGCATCTATTCCACGGCTCAAGATCTGGTGAAATTCTCACAAATTTTCACTGGAGAAGTCAAAGGCATTTTATCCAGCAAATCGGTGCAAGGCCATGGAACAAAAAGAATATAAAAAAGGCATGTGGCCAGAGGATAGCGATGCGTCTATCTCTTACGGATTAGGATGGGATAGCGTGGACTTGTATCCATTCAGTGAGTACGGCATCAAGGCGGTTACAAAAGGTGGAGATACGGTATCATACCATTCCTCCCTGGTCGTACTTCCAGAGTACAATCTGGCAGCAGCCGTTACTTCCTCAGGGGGCTCAAGCGCACTGGATCAAACGATAGCAAGCGAACTGTTGCTCAGCGCACTGGAGGCCAAGGACATTATTCAAGAACGCAAGCCGGCAAAAACGTTTGGCGTACCTGTAAAGGCTGATATGCCTGAAGAGTTGTTAAAGTATGCAGGCAATTATGGCGGCAATAAACCGGTGAAGAAGGTGGAGGTGAATCTGTCTGGGCAACTGCTGATTTCTTCTGCTTCAAATAGTACTTCGGATCAATATATCTACACGTCCGATGGAACATTTGTAAACAAGGAAGGAACACAAAAATTAAAGTTTGTTGAAGAGTCCAACGGTCAGATTTACTTGTGGTCCCGGTCCTATATGTCCATACCGGGGTTAGGTCAGCTCGCTTTCTCGGAATATACGGCGCAAAAACTCGAAAGCAATGAATTGTCGAGCGAGATTCAGGCGGCATGGAATCAGCGCGAGGGGAATACGTACTATTTGCTCAATGAAAAATATACTTCGATGGCATATCTGCATGCTTCAACAATTATCCCTATGCAGTTAGACAAGGAAGTTTCCGGGTATGTTGGCAGCAGTAAAATCATTGGAGCTAATCGGGCAGTGAATCAAGTCCAGATTCCCGGCCTGGCTGGTCGGGATACAACGGATATGCAGTTTTTTAGCCAAAACGGAATCGAGTATATTACGGCATCAGGTCCTCTATATGCCAGTGAAGATATAGTTCAAGCGCTATATAGCGGTAAGCAATCCAGAGTAACCATTCAGTCGGACGGTTATGCGAGATGGTTCTCTGTACCTGCTGCGGTTAGCGGTAAGGTAATGACAGTGAAGATGCCTGCCGATGGCTCCTTTGCTGTGTATGATCAGAGAGGTGTTTGTATTCATCATACTGTAATCCGTGGGAAGAATAAGGTTGTCTTACCTGAAAACGGCCGCATTGTATTTGCAGGCGAGCCTGATTCAGTGTTTGAAGTTTCATTGAAAAAATAAAATGTGAACATGATAACGTCAGGTAGTATTGTGTTGCTGTCTGTTTTGCATTGTACTGTTCGATTGAATAATCATTCGAAAAGTCTTCTCTATCTTGTGTTGTGGAGAAGGCTTTTTGGCTATAGATTAATAAGAATGGGTTTACATGTTTTGGAAGACTGTATAAAATGGTATACACTGTACCAACGAATATGAATGTGGAGAGTGAGCGTGAACAGAAATGATTCGTCGTTTTTTTTCGTATTATCGCCCGTATAAAAAGCTGTTTTTAATTGATTTTGGCTGTGCCGTTTTTGCTGGTTTGCTGGAGCTTGCATTTCCGCTTGCTGTCAGTAAATTTATTAATGAGCTGCTGCCCGGGCAGGATTGGCCGCTTATTTTGCTTGCATGTGTTGTGTTGCTAAGTATTTATGCGCTGAATTCGGTATTAAATTATGTAGTAACTTACTGGGGGCATATGCTGGGCATTAATATCGAAACGAACATGCGGGAGAAAATGTTTGCGCACCTCCAGAAGCTGTCGTTCCGATTTTTCGATAATCGTAAAACAGGTCACCTGATTGGTCATATTACCAATGATCTTAACGACATCGGTGAGGTGGCCCACCACGGCCCGGAGGATGTATTCATTGCTGTGATGACACTGATTGGGTCATTCTGGCTGATGGCGAACATTAATCTGGAGCTGGCTTTGCTGACCTTTATTATTATCCCAGTTATGGCCTGGGTGATCATCGTATTTGGTGGCCGTATGACCAAGACATACCGAAGATTGTTCGGGGATGTGGGTAATTTCAATGCACGCATTGAAGACAATGTAGGCGGTATGCGTGTCGTTCAGTCCTTCGCCAACGAAGAGCATGAGAAGAAGCTGTTTGCGGTAGACAATGCCAATTTCCGTCTGACCAAGCTGCTCGCATACAAGACGATGGCCAAAAGCATCTCGGTCAGTTATATGATGATGCGTCTCGTCACGGTGTTTGTGATGATCGCCGGGGCCTGGTTTTACATTGATGGCAAAATTAACATGGGGGATTTCATGGCATTCCTGCTGTTATCCAATATTTTCTTCCGGCCAATCGAGAAGATTAATGCAGTCATTGAGAGCTATCCCAAGGGTATCGCAGGTTTCAAGAGGTATTTGGAAATCATTGATACGGAGCCTGAAATCTCGGATCGTAAAGATGCGGTGGAATTACATCATGTGAAGGGGGATATCCGCTTCGAGAATGTGTCATTTGGCTACGAATCGAGCCGTCGCATCCTGAATCAGATCAGCTTGTCCGTTCGTCCGGGGGAAACGGTTGCTTTTGTCGGGCCCTCCGGTGCAGGCAAAACAACGATCTGCAGCTTGCTGCCGCGCTTCTATGAGGTAGAAGAGGGCAGGATCACCGTAGACGGTGTTGATATTCGTGATATCAAGCTGCATTCGTTGCGTAAACAGATCGGCATCGTGCAGCAGGATGTATTTCTGTTCTCGGGTACGATTAAAGAGAATATCGCATACGGTGACCTGACAGCGACAGAGGATCAGATCTGGGATGCGGCTCGCCGCGCTTCACTCGAGGAACTGATTCTGAGCTTGCCTGATGGCATGGATACCATTATCGGGGAACGAGGTGTGAAGTTATCGGGTGGTCAAAAGCAGCGTCTGTCCATTGCCCGTATGTTCCTCAAAAATCCGCCGATTCTGATTCTGGATGAAGCAACCTCTGCCCTTGATACGGAAACGGAAGCGCTCATTCAGCAATCGCTCGCTGAATTGTCTGTCGGCAGAACAACACTTGTGATTGCTCACCGGCTGAGCACAATCAAAAATGCCGATCGCATCATCGTAGTTAATACCGATGGCATCGCTGAACAAGGCAATCACGAGGAGCTGGTGGCTGCTGGCGGAATATACAGTCGTTTGCATCAAGTGCAGCATACTCACTCATAACATGCAGGAGACTGCACTTGCTTCATTTCCTGATTTATTGTTGGTTTAATCCTTTAGTCGCACCACGCAAGGTGCGGCTTTTTTTGTTGTTATTTTATCAATAAATGCTCCATAACAATATTGTTGACAATGTCCACAAACCTGATTAGTATAATGTTGACAATGTCCACTAAAAGGGGGCTCCGATATGAACTCTGAGCATATTCCACCGGAAGTTTTAGCAGATATGCGGCGTTTCAACCGTTTCTATACGAATATTCTCGGGGTGCTGGATAAGCACATTCTCGGGACAGGGTATTCTTTTGCTGAGGCACGGGTCATTATCGAGATTGGCATTCGCGGGGAAAGCATTGCTAATAACCTCGTTGACACACTCACGATTGATCGCAGCTACATGAGCCGCATTGTAAATAAATTAACGAAGGAAGGGCTGCTGCTCAAGGTGGATTCTGCGGAAGACAGCAGGGTGAGTCTGATTCGCCTGACGGACAAAGGGAAAGAGCTGTTCGCTGAGCTTAATGCCCGTTCTGATCAGCAGATTGTCAAATTAATGCAAAACCTGAATGAAGAAGAGATTCAAGAGGTATATGCCTCCATGATGAACATCCAAGAGAAGCTGAACAAGAAGGCAGGAGAGACAGTACGATGATACGATTTGAATGTGATTATAACGAAGGTGCACATGAGCGCATTTTGCAGCGATTGATGGAGACAAACATGGAACAGACTAGTGGATACGGGACAGATGCGCATTGTGAGCGAGCACGCGCGCTGATTCGGCAGGCTTGCGGCAATGAGGCGGCGGATGTACATTTTCTCGTAGGGGGTACACAGACAAACACCACGGTGATTGCGTCGATTCTTCGTCCGCATCAAGGGGTTATTGCAGCGGTATCCGGTCATATTGCGGTTCATGAGACGGGAGCAATTGAGGCTACAGGTCACAAGGTGCTGACTGTACCAAGTCTGGATGGCAAAATTACGGCGGCACAGGTGAAGGCGGTCTATGATGCACATGTGCAGGAATCGTCACCCGAGCACAGCGTTCAGCCTGGCATGGTGTACATATCTCAACCGACGGAAAATGGTACGATGTACAGCAAGACTGAGCTTGAAGCTATATATGAGGTAAGCCGGGTATGCGGTTTGCCGTTTTTTATTGATGGAGCGAGATTGGGGTATGCTCTGGCATCTACAGAATGTGATATGACTTTGGCGGATGTAGCCCGCGTGTGTGACGTGTTTTATATTGGTGGCACCAAAATTGGCGCGCTGATGGGCGAGGCCGTTGTGATTTTGAACGATGCGCTCAAGCGTGACTTCCGTTATATCATCAAGCAAAAAGGCGGCTTGCTGGCTAAAGGCCGATTGCTCGGCATTCAGTTTGAGACGCTGTTTGAAGACGGATTGTATCTGGAGATTTCGAAACATGCCGTAGATATGGCTGTGAGAATCCATGATACCCTTGAGCAGCACGGTGTGCAGTTTCTGTACAGCTCCCCGACCAATCAGCAGTTCCCGATTTTGCCTGATTCCCTGCTGGAGCAGCTCAGCAATCAGTATACGTTTACGTTCTGGGAAAAGGTTGACGCTTCCCGCAGTGCCGTCAGGTTCTGCACAAGCTGGGCTACCCGCGTAGAAAACGTAGATGCTTTGACCAGTGATATTATAAGGCTGCTGCATGAAGAACAAACGCAGGATGAAATCGCTGCCACCCGAGCAGAGGTGCTTGTGTAGAGTACAGACGTTGGCTGAAAGCTGTGCTGTAAACGGATTGGGTTAATCCCGAGTTTAAGTTGCAGTTCAAGCGCTAACGATCACGAGAGACCTTATTTCAGTCATTAGTTGAGAAAAAATTTCTAACGATCTCCAGAAGTCTTATTTCATCGTAAGAAGGCCTTTTAGCCTGGTAAACGCTGGTTTTCACCGAAATAACGTTCCTGGGAATCGTTAGAATTGAAAATGGCCTGATATGACGAAAATAGCGTTTCTGGAGATCGTTAGCGTTTTACGATGAGCGGTGAAGGTAGATTGACAGCTCTCTTCGAATAAATTAAGCTATTAAAGACTTATAATATCCTTAATATACAAAGGAGAGAGAGAATGAACACCGAACAACGTTCCATTTTTGAAAATACACCGATTTTAACAGCTCTTCAGCCAGCTCCGGGCGAACGCATTCTGGATGTGGGATGCGGGAACGGAGCATTAACAGCCCGGATTGCAGCATCAGGCGCTATCACTACAGGGATTGATCTATCGGAAGAGAACATCGCCCAAGCTTTGCATCACTATCCTGAACTTGATTTTCAGACAGCAGATGCTTGTCAGTATCGAACGGAACAGCGCTATGACGCTGTTTTTTCACATGCTGTATTGCATTGGACGGCGGATGCCTCTGCTGTGATCCAAAGCATGTACGCCGCACTGAAGCAGGGAGGACGTCTGGTCACGGAGTTTGCGGGCAAGGGAAATACGGCGATCATACTTCATGCGGTCCGGGAGGAGCTGCTTGCACGAGGCTACACTTGGGAAACGCGTAATCCGTGGTACCACCCCAGTGTTGGAGAATTTTCAAGCTTGCTGGAGCAGCATGGATTTCGTGTGTTATATATTCAGCATACCGATGCACGCAGGCCATTACAGCAGGGGGTGCGGAGCTGGATAAGCAGCTTTGCCCAATATCTCTTCTGCGATATTACAGCGGACGAGCAGGAGTCTATAATGGAGGTTGTCGAAAAGAAAGTAGAACCGCTGCTCTTTCATGAAGGGCAATGGAGCCTGGATATATCCAGACTGCGAGTTATTGCTATCAAAGTGTAATCCATAAGTCCAAAGGAGACGCGCATGAAAATAGAGAAACCCAAGCTGCAGCTGCAGCTGCTTGAAGCTGAACCGATCTATTCTTTGGACTCGAAAACAGAGTACAAGGACAAGCTGATTGAGAATGTTACGCTGGACATGCTGGAAGCGAGCAAGGTGTCTTTTGAAAATGTAGTGTTCCGGCATGTGACTATTTTCGAGTCCTCGCTGGAGCAATGTGAATTTACGGATGTACGTTTCGAGCACTGTGACTTTTCCAATGTGAATCTGCAGAACTCGTTTATGCATCGAGCGGAGTGGCAGAACTGCAAACTGGTGGGAACAGACTTTACAAGCAGCCGCTGGCAGAATGTGCGTGTTACACAGAGTATAGGAGACTACAGCAATTTTCGCTTTGCACATCTCAAGCAGGTTGAATACACGGATTGTAGCTTGATTGGAGCAGACTTCGCCTATTTGAAATTACAGAAAATCGCATTTGCAGCATGTAAGCTGGATCAGGTTGCGTTCACCGGAACAGCGATGAAGGGCCTGGATCTGAGTGACAGTGAATTCGACGCGCTTGTGCTGACAATGGAGGATCTGGCCGGCTGTGCTATTGCTCCTCATCAAGCGGCGACCTTTGCCGGATTAATGGGACTTATTATCAAATGAAAGTGCGGACGTATACAGAACCTGTTTTTAATGTTATCCTTAACTGTTACGTGTGACATAAAGACTTGTTTTTATGTATAGATGTGCGTAAATGAAGGAGATAACATGACATTTCAGGAATTAAACATCATCCCTCCGATTCTGGAAGGGTTAAAGAAAGCAAATTACAGCAAGCCCACTCCCATTCAGGAGCAATCCATACCTGCTGTGCTTGCAGGTAGAGATTTGCTTGGTTGTGCCCAGACGGGTACAGGCAAGACGGCTGCATTTTCGGTGCCGATTATACAACTTCTAAGCGAAGCAAACCAAGTGAAACAAGGCAGTCCTGCGAATAAAAAGGCAAAGTCAGCGCGTGCGATTCGTTCACTTATTTTGTCACCAACTCGTGAGCTTGCCATTCAAATATCCGATAATATTAAAGTGTACAGCAGTTACACCGACATTCGTTCTACTGCAATCGTGGGCGGAGTATCTCAGAGAGTGCAGGAGCGCGCATTGCAGCAGGGAGCGGATATCGTCATTGCTACACCCGGCCGCTTGATGGACCTTGTGAACCAGAAGCAGATTGATCTGAGCATGGTGGAGATTCTCGTACTGGATGAAGCGGATCGTATGCTCGATATGGGCTTTATCCATGATGTGAAACGGATTATTGCGAAGATGCCAAACAAGAAACAAACGCTGTTCTTCTCGGCTACGATGCCGCCAGAGATTGTTAAAATGGTGCAGACTTTGCTGGTCAACCCGGTAAAAGTAGAGATTACCCCGGTATCTTCCACCGTGGATCGTATTCAGCAATCTGTATATTTGCTGGAGAAGGGCAAGAAGCAGAGCATGCTCAATCTCATTTTGCAGGATCAAACGATTGCATCTGCACTGGTGTTCACTCGTACGAAACGTGGAGCAGACCGGGTTACTCGTGATTTGGCTAAGGTGAATGTTACCGCACAGGCCATTCATGGCAACAAGTCGCAGAATGAACGCCAGCGGGCATTAAACAATTTCAAAAGTGGCGTCACCCGTGTATTAGTCGCTACGGACATTGCGGCCAGAGGCATTGATGTGGAGGAGCTGACACATGTCATCAACTTCAATCTGCCTAACATTCCAGAAACATATGTCCACCGTATTGGACGGACGGGCCGTGCGGGGAAGAGCGGAATGGCGATCTCATTCTGTGAACAGGATGAGCTTCCTTTCCTGAAAGATATCGAGAAAGTGATCAAAAAATCCATTCCCGAGGTGAAGGATCATCCTTATCCGTTGACCAGCATGCCTGTGTTTGCACAACAGCTGAGCTCAACGAAACAGGCATCCAGAACGTCTGGCGGCCGGTCCGGGTCTCATCGTTCCGCTGCTGACAGACCGGGTAAATCCAAGACGAATCCGGCACGCAAGCCGAAGTCTGAGTGGTTCACGAAACGGGATAAAGGGACATCTGGCGGCGGTAAATCAGGAGAACGCCATTCGAATGGCTCACGCTCTGCACGCAGCGAGCAGTCTCATGCCAAAGGTGGTCCTTCATCTGGAGCAGCTCGTAAAGCGGAGCATAGCAAAACAAACAGCCGATCTTCGGTTCAGGGTTCGCAGCGCCGTGCCAAAACGCATAGCAACCAGGCCAACTAGCTGATATAACAACAAAGCATGCCTTCTTCGAATGTCGGAGAAGGTTTTTTGGTTCCGTGGCAAATGTCATTTACATGCAAACGTACATTCGATAAAATAAAGTGTGGTAGATTGTGTCAAAAAGGGGGGGGGACCGTTGACAGAAACGATGATGTATTATTGTCTTGCCAAAAAAGGTGCCGTGAAGGAATATCCGTTCGGACCTGATACGGCTGTAATTAAGGTAGCAGACAAAATGTTTGCTCTTTTGTTTGAGGGAAATGGAGAAGATAGCCGTATTAATCTGAAGTGTGATCCGATGATTGCGGAAAATCTGAGAGAACAGCATGAGGCGGTCAAACCCGGCTATCATATGAACAAAAAGCACTGGAATACAGTCATGCTGGATGATTCTTTACCGAATGAGGACATCTATGCCATGATAGATCATTCCTATACTCTCGTTGTACAGAAGCTGCCCAAGAGAGTTCAGGAGACGTTGAGCGAATAAAGCTGCGGAACCTGGGCCATAGAGCAGTCTAGCAGTTGAGGTATTTTATCGCATGAAACCAATACGAAGGAGTGCATGAGAATGGATCAGCAGCAGCAGATTGCAATGGTGCAGCATATGCGGGAGCAGAGCTCTGGTATGGGCCAAGCCTTACAGCCAAGGGTTACATATGATGTTATGGTCAAAGAGCACTTTATCACCACCTCCGCGGGAGAGACGAGGGTACTGGTATATACACCAAACCGGAAGCAGGATTTATCTTCAAGCTTGCCTGTGTTTTTTAACATGCATGGCGGAGGGTTTGTGCTTGGACAAGCAGACGGAGATGACGCCTGGTGCCGTTTGATCGCAGATCGTGCAGAATGCTTAGTTGTAAATATAGATTACAAGCTGGCACCCGAGCATAAATTCCCTGTAGCTGTCTATGAGTGCTATGATGTGGTGAGATGGGTGCATGAGCATGCGGCGCAGTTCTCGGCTAATGCTTCTCTTCTCGCGATTGGTGGTCATAGTGCGGGAGGGAATCTGGCAGCAGTCGTATGTCTGCTGAATCGTGAACGTGGAGATGAGCTTCCAATTCTGCTGCAGATTATTGATTATGCTGTACTTGATGTAGCTGCAGACCCGGCGGAAAAGCCGGATTTTCCAGAAGCCATTCCTGCGGATATCGCCCGAACGTTTAATGCGATGTATCTGACTGAGCCGGAAGACGCTCACAACCCGCTGGCTTCTCCTGTACTGGCGGATTCATTCGCAGGTTTGCCCGAAGCGCTTATCATTACTGCGGAGAGAGATTCTCTCGCCCAGGAAGCGCGTACGTATGCTGCGAAGCTGGAATCAAGCGGTGTGCATGTGACTCATAAGGAATACGAGGGCGCAGCTCATGGTTTCACACATCATGGCGATATACAGATGGCTGAAGATGCATGGTATTTGATGAGTGACACGTTAAAGGCCGTTTTTGCGAGATAGGCTGTTATTCATTGATGTGATATAAGAAAAGAATACAAACACCTTCTACAGATCACAGTCCCATGTGTCAAACGTGGTTATCCTGTATCCTGGAAGGTGTTTTTTTTATATGAACGTACAAATTCCTGAAGCGGGCTTCTGAGTGAGCACAAGGGTTAATAAAATATACAAATCCGGGCAAGCCGCAATCGACGAGAAACCGTGCGTGCTTAATTTTGTATGGATCAATCTTTTTTCTGGGTTACTGCCTTTTCATAAAGGGTAAGAGGTGTTAATCAGAGGTGATCCTATACCGAAACAGGAGGTTCATATGAATTCAAATTTGAAACACCTTCATGGTGATGCTGCCATTCTTGGCATGGGGACTGCTTTACCTGTACATGTTGTAAATCAGGCTGAAATTACAGAGCTTATCGCCGCCTCAGTGCACGATCGCCCGGAGTTGGCCCGATTTGCCAAGCGGATCTTTAGATCCTGCGGGGTAGAGACGAGATATACGGTAGAACCGAGTTATCTCGGACCACTTGAGGAATGCCGCTATTTACCTATTGCATCTGTTGAACCCAGTGACATCCCTACAACCAAGGAGAGAATGGACACCTTCCAGCGGGAGGCTCTTCCTCTGGCCCTCAAGGCTGCGGAGCAAGCGATGCTGGATGCAGGAGCATCTCCCGAAAGCATCACCCATTTGATAACGGTCAGCTGTACGGGTCAATATTTGCCGGGGTTGGATGTGGATTTGATTCGCAGTCTGGGTCTCTCGGCCCGAGTGAACCGCATGCCGTTGATTTTTCAGGGCTGTGCTGCCGGTTTAAAAGCCATTCAGCTGGCTCGTGATGTTGTGCAGGGCGCCCCCGGCTCTAATGTGCTGGTAGTCTGCGTGGAATTATGCTCTCTTCATTTCCAGCCGGTACAGGATCGGGAAGCGTTGTTCGCGGCATCTTTCTTTGGGGATGCAGCCTCCGCCTCTATTGTCGGCAGGCCTGAAGTACAGCATACAGACTATTTGAGTCTGGGCACTGGATATTCGGTACTGCTGCCCGACTCGACGCAAGATATGACCTGGAAGGTGGCAGATTACGGATATGATCTGCATCTGTCACCACGAATACCCAAGCTGCTTGGTTTACATCTGGAAGAGGAGCTGCGGCGGCTTCTGCAGCATGAACAGTTCCCGGAGCTTTGGGCGATCCATCCGGGGGGACGCGGAATCGTAGATTCTGTCCAGGCAGTGATGAAGCTAGAGCAGGAGCAAACGAAGTACAGCCGGGATATTTTGAGAGATTACGGCAACTTGTCTTCGAATACGATTTTGTTTGTGCTTCAGGCGATGCGTATGGATATGAAAATTCGTGAACAGTCTACAACGACAGGCGTGGCGATGGCTTTTGGTCCTGGACTTACAGCCGAATTAATGAAATTCACATATGTCCCGTCCTTGTTGTTGGCAGCAGAGGAGCAGAATCATGTCTTTTTTTAGAACGCTGCATAGTCGGGCGAAGGAAGAAGAGCTGATGGATGATTTCACAATGGGTGGAGAAGAACTGCATGAAGCGCTGCGGCATCTAAGACGCCTGAATAAGCTGTTTGCTGCGTCTGGTCCGACAGTGTCCGGCGTAGCCAAGCTGTGGGAGTCCATCGGCAAGCCGGATAAGCTTACCCTTATGGATGTCGGAGCGGGTTCGGGAGATGTGAATCAGAGGCTGCTGAAATGGGCGAAGAAACAAGGCATTGATATGCACATTACGTTAGTGGATATGACAGAGGAAGCGTGTCAGGAAGCCCGGCAGCTGTTTCGGAACGAACCGCGTGTTCGAGTACAGCGTGCTGATTTAACGACGTTGCCAGATGCGTCGGCAGATATTGTGACAGGCTCGCAATTTATTCATCATTTTGAAGGAGAGCAGCTCGTGAACATGGTGGGCCATATGCTGCGAACATCACGATATGGTGTAGTGATCAACGATATTCATCGTCATACGGTGTCCTATAAGGCTGTGTGGATTACAACCCGGTTAATCTCGCGCAACCGTTATATACGGCATGATGGGCCGCTTTCCGTAGCGAAGGGCTTTACCCGTAAGGACTGGCAGGAACTCAGGCAACGCTTGAATCATGAGACAATGACCTATGAATGGAAGCCGTTATTTCGCTTTTCTGTTGTCATCCCACATCAAGGAGGGTCAATAACATGACAAGATCAACAGATGTCATCGTTATTGGAGCAGGCATTGCAGGAAGTGCCTGCTCCATCGAGCTGGCCCGGCAGGGCCATCGGACGCTTCTGCTGGATCGGCAGCAGTTTCCCCGGCATAAAACGTGCGGCGAGTTTATGTCACCTGAAACAAGGGAGATGCTGGAGCACTTGGGTGTCCATTTGCTGGATTGCGAGAAGACAACTGGCCTTATGGATCATGCCAGCATTATACTGCCTGATGGCGGTGAGATTGAAGCGCCTTTGCCTGAAACAGCATATGGCATAAGCAGATATGTGCTGGATCAGCTTCTGCATAAACAGGCACGGGATGCCGGGGCCGGCATCATCACCAAAGCGAACATTATTGCTGTCCGGCAGCTTGAAAATAAAAAGTATGAAGTTGAGGTCAAGCAAGGCGACGAGTATGTACGTTACCAGGCGAAGGCCATTATCGGGGCCAACGGCAGTAAAAAGCTGAGAGGAACGCATAGTGAAGAAGGAGTGCGCGATGAAACGATCTATGTTGGTGTGAAGTCTCATTACAGAGGCATCAGCATTCCGTCGAGGGTAGAGCTTTATTTCTGCAATGGCGGTTATGTTGGCATCTCTCCGATTGAAAATGACACGGTAAATGTTGCGGCACTGCTCACACTCGACTCAGTGCAGGGAAGCGGCAAGTCCGTGCCTGAGATTATACAGGCAGCGGCTCTTACCAATACCAAGCTTGCCGCCCGCTTATCCGAAGGCAGGGCGGTTCAGGGAACGCAGGTATCTGTTGCCCCGTTACAGCTGTCCAATGTGCCCGAACCATGGTCCAGTTATCCGCATATTGGCGATGCAATGCTGGTGATTCCACCGCTATGCGGCGACGGCATGTCAATCGCTCTTCGTTCCGCTATTCTGTGCTCAAGATTGACTGACGCATATTTGAAAGACGAGTTACACTATGACGCTTGGCAAAGCGAGTATATACGGAAGGCTAACCGTGAATTTGCTCCACTGCTGCGCAGAGCCAGAACGATTCAACAGCTTGCTTTTGCCAGAACCAATCGTTTCTATCCGGTTCTCGCCCGAATGTTTCCGGGGCTTGCGTCATATGTAGTAAAGGCCACGCGATTGTCAGGCATGAGATGAAAAGACTGTTTGGACTAAAGTAGAAGAGGCTATGAGATGAAATAATCAAGCTGCCTTGAGGCGGCTTTTTTGCAGTATCCATTGCACGTATGACAAAAAAAGCACTTAAACAAGTAGATGACTGTTTAGCAAATTGAAAAATACTCGTATAATAGAGTCTGATGTATCATGGAGAGACAGAAGACAGAGAACAGATCAGATGCCGAGAGGATGTTAATGAAGATGAATTATACCTTTTCCAACCGGATTGCGTCATTGCAGCCATCCATTATTCGTGAAATTTTGAAGGCCTCTTCAGGTCAAAATGTCATTCCGTTCTCAGCGGGCAACCCCGCACCGGAAACATTTCCGATTGAAGCGATCCGCAGCTTCACCCAAGCGATTCTGGAGCAAGACCCGGTTACCGCGCTGCAGTATGGCATTACCGAAGGTTATGTGCCGCTGCGCGAAGCACTTCAGCAACATCTGGAGCGTAATTTTAACACAGGCAAGCCGTCCGACCAGCTCTTTATTGTGTCAGGTGCACAACAGGGAATTGAGCTTGCATGTAAAGTGCTGTGTAATGAAGGAGACACGATTATCTGTGAAAGTCCAAGCTTTATCGGCTCCTTGAACTCCTTCCGGGCTTCCGGTGCGAAGCTGGCAGGTGTGCCGATGGAGATGGACGGTATGGACATTGAGAAGCTGGAGCATGCGCTGCAAACGGAGCCGAATGTGAAAATGATCTATGTGATTCCAAGCTTTCAGAATCCAACAGGCGTAACGACCAGTCTGGAGAAACGCAAAGCGATCTATGAGCTGGCGAAGAAATATGGCGTGATGATTCTGGAGGATAATCCATATGGCGAGCTTCGATTCAGCGGTGAGGACGTGCCAACTATCAAGTCAATGGATGAAGAGGGAATCGTAATCTATGTAGGCTCCTTCTCCAAAATTTTGTCAGCGGGTCTGCGCGTTGGTTTTGTTCAAGCCCCGCATGAAGTGGTGGAGAAAATGGTTGTTGCCAAGCAGGGCGAGGATGTACATACGGCTATGCTTCCGCAGATTTTGGCGCATCGCTTCATGACAGAATATGATTATGCGGGTCATATCCAGCATATTCGCGAGGTCTATCGGAGAAAGGCGACCTTGATGATGGAGAAGCTTCAGGAGCATATGGGTGACGCCGTGACCTATACACGCCCCGATGGCGGACTGTTCCTGTGGTGTGATCTTCCTGCACATGTGCCGATGGTAGACTATGCCAAAACTGCGGCTGCACAAGGGGTGGCTGTTGTACCTGGCAATGCGTTTCTGGTGAATGAGCAGGACCCTTGCAATGCGATACGACTCAATTTCTCGACACCTTCTGACGAGCAGATTGTCAAAGGTGTGGAGATTCTTGGACAAGTATTGCGCAGCTCGTTTTCGTAAAAACAAAAGCATGACGAAAGCCGCCCGCGGGCGGCTTTTTTGCTTCTGGACCGCTGTATTATGTGCTGGCGGCGTTCTTGCCGGGAATCGGTGCTTGATTGAGTGGCCACCTCTTAATTATCAACCAGTGCACTCAGCTCTGCCCGAAAGACATTCTGTCCCTTCTGATTGTAGGTGCTCAGAAGCACGGTTACTGTACCGTTGCCTGCTCGTCTGGGGCGAAGCTCAATAACCTCGGCTATCACATGCAGCTCATCCCCCGGATATACAGGTTTGAGAAATTGAAGCTGATTCATGCCTGTCCCGGCAATGATATGTTCACCATATATGGCTACATCAATCCACAGCCTGAACGATACATTCAGCGTCTGCATCCCCGAGGCAATCAGCCCGCCGAAACGTCCCTTTTTCGCTTTTTCCTCATCAAGATGCATATACTGCGGGTCGTACATCTCCGCAAAACGCATAATATCCTCTTTGCTCAGAGTAATCGACGCCGTCTCGTAACGCTGTCCCACTTTAAATTCGCTAAATTTCATGTTTACCACTCCGATTCTTAGATGTTCACTGCTTATATTATCACGTCTGCATGACAAAGCCCTAACCAGAGAGCTTGCGTCAGTTGACTTGGATATGCAGCCCAATTTTAGTTAGAATAGGAGAGCAGGGTGAGTACATTCAGGCATATGAATAGAAACATAAGGCAGATGTGTGTGGAAAAATGAGGAGGCGAAGCATATGGGCGTACCTACTTTTCTGGAAACAGGTCACATGGCCGACGGGTTTCCCATTCGGTTAATTTATACAGGTGCACAATTCAATTATGCCGCACATTGGCATGATGAGGTAGAGCTTGTGGTCGTGAATGGAAAGAAGGCACGGATTGGCGTGAACGAGCAGATTCTGGAGCTGGGCCAAGGAGATATGCTTCTGATCAAGCCGGGGGATGTACACTATTTTTTGCCGGGAACCGAACGGTTGACGATTCTGCTGTTTCGGCTTGAACTATTGACCGGAAGCTTTACAAGTGAAGTGGAGATGCAGGAGCTGGGAGCACTTTTTAATCAAACGACTGTAATTCCAGCCAGCAGTCAGGGCAATCCGGGTCCGTATGTAGAAGCAATTGCTGCCGAGAAAAAAAATCAGAGACCCGGTTACCGCTGGCTCATGGTATCCCGGTTATACGATCTGATCGTATTGCTGCTCCGTACAGCACCTCCGGCTGATGCGAATCATACAGCACCATGCTGGCCCTGCGGATTATCGTCCAAAAAGTTCGAGTTTCTTGAAGCGGTCTGCGAATATCTGGAGGAACATTATGCCGAGCCGATCAAGCTGGAGCAGGTGGCAGAGCATATGAAGTTCAGCAAGTTCCACATCTGCAAGCTGTTCAAAGAGATCAAGGGCATTACGCTGATGGAATATTTGAATCATTTTCGCATTATCAAGTCCGAATGGGCACTGCTGTTCCGTCAAGACTCCATTCTGGAGATCGCGATCAGTCACGGATTTAACAATGTGAACTCTTATAATCGTCTTTTTAAAAAATACAATAACTGCACACCTTCCGAATTCCGCAAGCGTCATCGGTCCAATATCGCAAAATATCAAGGATGATTGACAATATTTGTGGAGAAAGCTATCGCTCAAATTCATATACTCAAGTAAATTGTAAGCGTTTCCTTTTTGGGGAGGGTACTTATGAAGAGATGGTTTAAGCGATGGGCTATGCCGGTTATGGTGCTTGCAGGTGCAGTCATGGTGTTCACAGGCTGCCAGACGGGAGCATCGAATCACACGAAGCAGCAGGAAATCACGGTCTGGAGTTTCACGGATGAGGCAGGCTATGCCATTGAGAAATTCGAAGAAAAGTATCCGGATATCAAGGTGAATTTTGTGAATATACCGGGTAACTTCTATCTTACCAAGCTCAAATCAGCACTTCAGACCAGCTCAAAGGCCCCGGACGTATTTATGATTGAGAACGGAAATATCAGGGAACTGATTGATGTGCCATATCTGGAAAATCTGTCACCCCCGCCGTATAATGCCGCTGAGCTGATCAAAGAGCAATATCCTTTTGTACAGGCCAATGAGAAGGACAGCGAGGGGAATGTCAGAGCGATTGGTTATCAGGGAACACCTGGAGGCATCTATTATCGCCGCGATCTGGCGAAGGAATATCTGGGGACGGATGACCCGGAGAAGGTGAGTGCACAGATTGATTCGTGGGAGAACATTTTTGCGATTGGAGAGAAGGTGCAGGAGCAGAGCGGCAACAAGGTGCATGCACTTGCCAACTGGAATGGTATTGCGAACTCATATGACGGCATTCCCTGGGTGAAGGACGGGAAGCTGGTTATTGATCCAACGTACCTGAAGGTGCTTGATCTGGTTCGTGAGGCGCGTGAGCGGCGTGTTCTTGCTGAATACGAGGATGGAAGTGCAGGTTATGCAGCATCTATGCAAAAAGGTGAAGTGATGTTTTATCCCGCTGCGACTTGGGGGCTGCAGTTTACATTCAAAGCGAATGCACCGGATACCGAAGGATTATGGGGCTTGGCACACGGGCCATCCTCCTTCAGTTCAGGAGGGACTTATATTGCGATGTACAGCAAGAGCGACAAGAAAGATGCCGCTTGGAAATTCATTGAGTTTTATAACTTTAATCATGAGTTTCTGAAAGGATTGGCGAAAGAACAGGATTATTTTACGAGCAACATGGTGGTGAATGATGAGCTGGCAGAATCGCTAACTTCGGCTTACCTTGGCGGACAAAAGCATTTTGAATTTTTCTCGGAGGCAGCCAAGCAGGTTCCGGTGTACGAGCGCACCAAATATGACGGCATTATCAATACGGATATCTATAGAAACCTCCTGCAGCTGTATCTGAACGGTGATATCCAGACGAAGGAGGACGTGGTGAAACGCATCAAACGTGATGTGCGCCTGAGATTCCCCGAGCTAGAGGTGGAGTAGGAGTAAGTTGACTAACGCTGGTTACACAAGAACTCCGATGACAGAACAACCTTTCAATCACGAGATTCATGAGAGCAGTCATATCCAAGTTGATCATGGGGAGGACAGCACATGTTTGCCAAAACACTTCGCAAGGACCACTATGGCTATTATTTTATCGCTCCGTTTTTTATCATCTTTGCTATCTTTGGATTGTACCCGATTCTGTACTCGCTGTATATCAGCTTCACGAATTTTGACGGCATAACCACGCCAGAGTTCGTCGGAATTGGTAATTACGTTGCAGTGCTTCAAGACCCGCTTTTCTATAAAACGCTCTTCAACACACTTTTCATCTGGGGTGTCTCAGTAGTGCCGCAGCTGACAGTGTCGCTTGTGCTGGCTTTTATTTTGAACGACAAGCTGCTGAAGGGACGGGATATATTCCGGGCAGTCTATTTTTTTCCGAACATTGTTACAGCGGCTTCGCTGGGCTTGCTCGTCAGTCTCATTTTTGATTGGCAGTCGGGAGGACTGAATCATTTTCTCGTACAGACAGGGCTAATTCAAGACCCGATCAATTGGAAAAATGACCCCTGGTTTATGCGGCTGATTGTATCCTCCATCCTGTTCTTTCAATACTTTGGCTACTCGATGGTCATCTATCTGGCAGGTTTGCAAGGGATTGACCCGGCACTGCAGGAGGCGGCACAGATTGATGGTGCGAAGAAAAAACATATCTTCCTGCACATTATCGTGCCGATGCTCAGACCGATTATTTTGTTCCAGATCATAACGTCGATCATCGGAGGCATTCAGATTTTTGACCAGCCGTTTACACTGACCAATGGCAACGGCGGGCCGGATCGGGCTGCGATGACCAGTATTATGTATCTCTATAATGTAGCGTTCCAGAGCACACGATTTGGTTACGGCGCTGCAATCGCGTTTTGCCTGTTTGTCATCATTATTTTGCTATCCGTTGCATCCTTCATCATGACCAAGCGGAAAAGCCGTTCATAGGGAGGGAGAGATTGTATGCAAACTGCTAAGGTTGCCGCGCAGCGAGAGGCCGTGCTTCAGCATCATGCTCTGCGCCAGCGGCTGACATTGGGGAAAATCCTCATCTATCTGTTTCTGATCGCCCTCGCTGTATTGTGTGTGATTCCGTTCTACCTGATGCTGATCTATTCTACACATAACAATGCATCGATTGCATCCAGCTTTACGTTTCTGCCAGGCACATATCTGCTGGACAATTATGTGAATATGGCGTCCAAAATCAACATCTGGCGCGGCTTCGCCAACAGCTTTTTCATCGCTGGCAGCTCCACGGTATTGTCGCTGTATATCGGGGCGTTGACCGCCTACGGATTTGCCAAGTTTAATTTTAAAGGCCGTACCGGTCTGTTCCTGTTTCTGCTCGCAACGATGATGGTTCCGGGTCAGCTGGCACTCATCGGGGTCTATCGGCTTTTCAGTACACTTGGCCTGCTGGACAGCTATGCGGCTATTATCTTACCTGCGGCAGCGAATGCGTTTAATGTCTTTTTTATCAAACAGTTTATGGAAAGCAGCATTCCTGACGAGATCATTGAGTCATCCCGGGTGGACGGTGCCAGTGAATTCAGAACATTTAACCAGATTGTACTGCCCATCCTTGGGCCAGCCATTTCGGCACTCGGTATTTTCACGTTTATCGGATCATGGAATAATTTCCTGACTCCGCTCGTATTGTTTTTCTCGCTGGACAAATATCCGCTTCCGGTGCTGGTTGCCCTTGTACAGGGCTATTATGGCATGGACTATGGATTGCTGTATCTCGGGGTGGCGATTTCTATTTTGCCGATTATCGTGGTGTTCGCAGTGTTCTCGAAGCAAATTATCGGGAGTGTTGCACTAGGTGCTGTTAAAGGATAGCTTTTATCTCATCAGACACACAATCTAAAGGATTTACTTGAAAAGAGTCGCTCCCCGAGCGGCTCTTTTTGTCATGTTTGCTGCATATTTGTGGTCTCGGAAGCAAATGATATCTTTTACTGAGAATACTTGGACGATGCCGTGGGAAGGGGTGAAGCTTATGAAGGGCACAAACCAGACTTCAAAGTCAGAACCGCAACAAGAGTCGAAGCAAGGCTCAGATCAAGAGATGAAACAAGACACATCAAACAAAGAAAAATCAAAAAAAGAAAAATCAAACCAAGATACAGATTCAAAGAGCAAGTCGAACGAGTCTGCCTATCAGGACCTGCCTCTGACAGGCCATCTTGTAAACGATGAAAATACACTGCGAGCTGTATTTGCTGACTGTTCAGATGTCGTATTTCATTCCTTCGAAACGGCCGGCTTTGTCTCGGCACTCTGTGTATACTGTCTCGGTCTGTGTGATACGGAACGTCTGGAACGTCAGGTGTTAACGCCTGTTCAGGAGATTGGAATCGAAGCAGCCCAGGTACCTATGGCATCGGTCAAAACAGTAGAAACGCCAACACAGGCAGCCGAAGCGATCCTGGAAGGAGAAGCACTGCTTCTACTGGAGGGTTCCAATGTTGCAACGGTGTACCCGCTCTATAAAGCGGCTAATCGTTCGACGGAAGAGCCGTTAGCGGAATCCACCGTGCGTGGTGCCAGAGACGGGTTTACGGAAGCCCTGGCAACCAATCTTTCTTTGGTTCGCAAACGACTGAAAACACCAGCGCTCAAATTTCGTACTCGCACGGTAGGTGAACGATCCAATACAAGTGTTGCGCTGGCTTATGTGGAAGGTGCCATTGACTTCAAGCTGGTACAGGAAGTTGAGAAAAGGCTGGATAATCTTAGGGTTCGAGACATTCTGGAAAGTCAGTATATTGAAGAAGATATCATTGATCAACGTCACTCTCCATTTCCACAGATGATTGCTACCGAAAGACCGGATGTCGTTGCCTCCAATCTGCTGGAAGGGCGGTTTGCCATTTTTGTTGATGGTACGCCGTTTACGCTTATTGCACCTGTTACTTTGTTTTCCATGCTGCAATCTCCCGAAGACTATTATCAATATGCACTCATGAGTGTATTTCTACGTTGGCTAAGATACACATTCTATGTGTTATCGCTCTTGCTTCCATCAGCTTATGTGGCGATAACAACCTTTCATCAGGAGATGATTCCAACTGTACTGCTGCTCAGTATCGCCAAAGCGAGAGAGGAGATTCCTTTTCCGGCTTTAGTGGAGGCGCTAATTATGGAGATCGCTTTTGAAGCGCTGCGTGAGGCAGGGGTGCGTTTACCCAAGCAGGTCGGTTCTGCTGTCAGCATTGTTGGCGCCTTGATTATCGGTCAGGCAGCCACCACAGCAGGTATTGTATCCGCACCGATGATCATTATTGTCGCAATTACGGGGATAGCGTCCTTTATGATTCCGCGTTACGCTGCCAGCATTGCTACTCGTTTGCTGCGATTTCCGGTCATGATTCTCGCAGGAACACTGGGACTGATAGGTGTCATGCTGGGCATTATCGTAATCGTTATACATCTCAGCAGCTTGCGCTCATTTGGCACACCGTATCTGTCGCCGCTTGCACCGACCATGTCCAAGGAAGTCAAGGATGTATGGTGGCGCCCGTCACCGTGGAATAAAACACGTTAGTTCATAACCGGAGTGGAAAAGGAGGGGAAGTCATGTTACCCGATCAAGGAAAAATATCCGTAACACAGCTGGCATTCATGATTTTCCCGGCCATCCTTGCTACAGCAATCCTGTCTGTACCGGGAATTACGATGCATTATGCCGGTCATGATATGTGGATGACACCTGCAATTGGGTCCTTACTCGGGATTGCCAGTATTGGTATATCGCTTGGACTGCATCGGATGTACCCGGGAAAGACCCTGATTCAATCCAGTGTGTTAATTGCTGGCAGGATTCCGGGTAAGCTGCTAGGACTGATATATATTTTATTTATGCCTCATCTGACGGGGTTGGTAGTCCGCGAATATGGCGAATTTATTGCTAACAATGCCCTGCCGCGAACACCTATGTTTGTGATAATGGGTACGATGATTATCGTTTGTGCAATCAATGTAAGACTTGGCATTGAAGTGGTGGGAAGGACTGCACAAGTTTTTGTTACGCTGGTGATTGTGCTTCTGGCTTTAATCTTTGTACTGTTAATCGGTGAGCTCAATCCTGCTCAGCTGTTCCCGTTTATGGAAAATGGTCCGCTGCCTGTCCTTGAAGGAGCTATGGCGCCGGGGGCATGGTTCAGTGAGTATATCGTTATTGCTTTCTTGATGCCGTATGTCAATCGAAAAAAAAGAACGGTTCACATTCTATTCGGTTCTCTAATTCTGACGACAGTCGCGATGACCGTCACCAATGTGTTTTGTCTGTTTTTGATCGGAGATTTGACGGATACCTTTGTTTTCCCGGTTATGATTGCTGCCAGATACATTACGATAGCGGACTTCCTGCAGCATATTGAATCGGTGATTATTGCCATCTGGATTTTTGGTATCTTTGTCAAGATTTCTGTGTTCCTGTATATCTCGGTTACTTCAACCGCAGAGTGGTTTGGCATGAAAGATTATAAACCGCTGGTATGGCCGCTGTCCCTTATGTCCATTGTTTTTGCCTATTGGGTAGTTACAGAAGGCTCCGGTTTATCCAGCTTGATTACAGCATCCGCCAATCTCTATACCATCAGTGTGTTATTGGTGCTGCCAGGGCTTACGTATGGTCTTGCATGGCTGAAAAAGGGGTGGTCGCATGTACGCAAGAAACAGGCGAGTCACTGATCAGATGATGAGAATCGTACGAACATGGCGCATGTTAATAGCATTCGTATCTGTGCTGTCCTGCGTAGTGTTAAGTGGCTGCTGGGATCGGATTGAAATTAACGATCTGGCGATTGTGCTGGCGACAGGAGTAGATTACCGAGACAATAAAGTTGAACTTACGGCACAAATTTTCGTTCCTCGCAAAGCAGGTGGAGGAGACAGTACCGCGGGTGGAGGAAGCCCGAGTGGTGTGACGTTAATCCGAACAGCTGACGGTCAAAACATCGCAGAGGCTCTGAATCGTTTGCAGCGTAAAGTTCCCCGAAATATGTTCTGGGGGCACTGCGAAGTCATTGTGATTAACGAGGATGCGGGCAAGCATGGACTGCGTGAGTATATTGACTTTTTTCTGCGATACCCGCAGATCAGGGAGCATGCTTATGTTTTTTCCACGACAGAGTCTGCCAAAGGAATACTGGCCTTGCTTGATCCGTTGGAAAGAAGTTCTGCTGAATCTTTGCGTGAGATGGCTAATCTAAGGCTCGGTACTCGAACAACAGTGCTGGATTTGGCCAAATCCATTGAAGGACCCAGCGAATCGGTCATTTTGTCGCGCATGCTGACTCTGCCGCCGCCGGATGAGAAGGACAAACTCACAACAACACCTTACATTAAAGGATTAAGTTTATACAAGAAAGATCGTTATGTTCGAACCATAACGGAACCGTTAACAGTCGGTGTGCTGCTGCTTGCCAAAGATCTTAACAACATAATTATGCCCGTGGAATTCCGATCCTCCAACGGCTCTTTTTCTATCCAGCCGCTAGATATTAAAACAAAATTAAAGCCAAATATCACCAATGGCCAGTGGCGAATGCTGGTTAATGTTGAAACCCAGGGAGAAGTTTTGCTGAACACAACGGATGGTGACCTGACAGACCCTTCCGTTCTTAAAGAGCTGGAACAGGAGTGGGGAAAAAAGCTGCAGGAACTGGCTCAGGCTGCGCTGCATCTGTCACAGCAGGAGATGCGAGCAGACTTGTATCATTTTGCTGTTGAATTTCGCAGATTCTATCCGCAGCAATGGAAAAAGCAAGAGAAGAACTGGGAGAAAATCTATCCTGATCTTGATGTACAGATTAAGGTGAAGGCCAAGGTTGTGCGTTCAGGCAAGTCAACTGGACCACAGGGCATTCCCAATGAGAACAAAAAATAAGCATAGATCCTTTTATGAAGTTTAGATGGAAAGAAAGGCAGGGAGCGTCATGATCAAACTTGGCTCGGTTATTGGGGTGCTGCTGTTGGCAGCAACCATCATATATGTCGAATGGAAAAATAGTGAAGAGAACAAGGTCAGGTGGATTGCAGGAGGGATTACAGCAATCAGCGCGGTTATTGGTATCCTGCTGCTCTTTAATCCACGTTTGCCGGGACCGAGTGCAGTAGTCAAGCTGTTATTTGGCGGTGTGGATAAGGTGATGAAATAGAAAAATACTACATGCAAAAGAGAATCACACGTTCGTAGCAACATGTGATTCTCCGCTGTATATACATATAATTCCGGATTGAGGGTTATCTATTCTTTGATAACAGAGTCACGGATGGCGTCTTCCATTCCTGAACCATGCAAGCGGAATATGCCCAGTCGCCAGAAGGCTGCTCCTTTAAGATCGTAACGTTTGGCGAGTCCCAGCTTGTCATTCACGGACGAAGATGTTTCACTGTTCAAATTGATACCGAGCAGCAGCTTCTCTTTGGGTACACCCGCCTGCAGCGCAAGCTGAATGGCTTGATCGACCAGACTGTTCGGTTCAGGCACTTGAGCTTTGGTCCCCACAGGATTGTATTGATACGCCATAATGATAAGGTCGTCTGCTATGGATGCAAGTGTTTTGTAGTCGTATCCTTTATAAGCACTATTAAGCGGAGGAAGGGCCAGAGAAATGGAAATGTTGGACGGAAGCACCTCTCTTAGCTGCTTTACATATTGATTAAGCAACTGCTGTTGCTTGGATGCATCCAGCTTGAAGCCAAGTCCCTCAAAATCAAGCACCACACCGCCAAAGCCATACTCCTGTACAGCTGCTTGAATGCCATCCATCGATTTTTGCCGTAACGTGCTGTCACTCAGCATTTTCGTTAATTCGCCGTTTCCATCAAGCGCATAGACCATCAGACTCGGCTGAATTTGCTGTTCAGCGGCACCAGCTACGATAGATTCAGGTGTGACCTCACCAGCAGCGGGCGGAATCTGATATTCTTTGCCTTCCAGTGTAAACTCACCATCCCGGTCAATCCGGCTCCAACCAAAAGCAACTGAATTCATAGAGGGTAACAGATCAATCTCGTGGTATGATCTCACGGCATAGAATGCCCGAAGGTGCATCTCGCGCTGAGGTGACACCATAGAGACGGTTCGTGTAGCCTGATTCCATCCAGTACGTACACCGAACTGGCTGCTGAACGAGCTGAGCGGAATGAGCACACGTCCTTCACGCTGCACAGGGGCAGCAGCAAGCTGCACTTTGGTACCATTTACAGTGGCGGTCTTGCTTCCCACCTGAAGCACAACCTTCGTTGTTTTTCCTTTCGATGTGTTCACCGCAGTTACGGTCTGTGTTTTGCTGTTCCAGTTAATATCGATGCCAAGAGCTTCTCCGACTGTGCGGAAAGGAACATACGTTACCCCTTGATCAATTCGTGGTGCTGCATCGAACGTTAAGGGTACATGATCCAATTGAACAGAGATTGCAGGGGCTGCTTGAAGTTTATGGGCTTGAGTTGCAGATATACTTCCCATCATGGACAGTACCATGACGGCTGCGACAGCAATTTTTCCAGTACGTTGAATGAACATGAATTTGCTTACCTCCAGATGTGGTTGTTTTCGTATGCTCCAATGAATCATTAAGAACACATATAATTGATTTGAATTCGACTCAGCATTATGGTTCTACAAGTCTATTAATTAAATCTGGCAAGTTTATTGATTATAGGAATTAGCCAAATCTATCATAACAAAATTTTCATATTGTTCCAATACGAGAAAGCATAGAGTGTGCATAACACAAGCTTAATGGAAAGTATAGTGGAATATATGGTGCGAAAGGAGTGTGACTCTTTGCCGAACTCTACAGGATTTATCTACAATCCGACTTCAGGCCCGACCCAGTCTACGCAGATTATTGTCACTTGCATTAATGACTCACTTAATGCTCCTGTTAATGTTGAACTGGAAGTATTCAGATGGGATACTACACAACTAGCACGGGTTCCTATTGGTCATGATTTAGTTGAAATCTTGCCTCAAGCAACAAGAACCTTCATCTATCCGCTGATTAACGCTGCCTTTTTTGAAGTGCAGAGTGATTTTTTCAGTGCGACGAGCACCATCATTCATGTCTATGGCGTGGATTCTACAGGTCAGATTATACAGCGGATTCTTCAATCGGAAATGACGTTAATTGACCGGTTCACGAATATCCCTTAGAAAAAGAGGTGATGAAATTGGCTGTTGTAAATATTACCGGCGCTTTGGGAGGGAACCAGTTTGAGCCTTCCATTGCAGTTAACATATTAAATCCTAATATTATGTGTGTGGTAGCTGTGGATACGAGTACCGGGCCAACGCTTACGGGATTTTATCGTTCTATTGATGGGGGGCTGACATGGTCCACTACCGTTCTTGCACAACCCGCAGGTTATTCAGGGGCGGAAGCACCGACTATAGACTATACGTTTCCAAGCACTTTTATCGTTACAGTGCATGTATTTAACGGAATCAATGACGGAACCATTGTAAGTTATACTTCCTTCGATGATGGGGCAACTTTTCAACCTCCAGTGATTGTGCAATTAGGGTTTGGAACAATCGTGCATAATGATGAACCTTTCATTGCTGTAGATCGTTCCCCAGGCAGTCCATATCGAGGTCATGCGTATGTAGGGTATACCCCGCTTGCTACAACCTCTTCTGCTATCTTTACTCAAAGATCTGTGGATCAAGGAATCTCGTGGGAACCCCCAGATCGACAATCGAGTCCACGTGGAATTCACGACCGGGCAGCTTTAGCCGTTGGCTTCTCTGGCGAAGTCTATGCAGGTTATATTATTACAGGGCCAGCAAGCCCCTCTGCATTGCTACGCATATCGTATGATGGCGGAATCAACTATCAACCCCCTATAGAACGTCAGTCTACGTTTATTTCTTCCGTTGTACCATCGCCATCGCCGCTACCTGTGCCGAACTATAATTTTCGGGTGCAAACCAATCTGAGTTTAGCAGCTGATATATCCGTTGGACCGAACAGCGGAACCGTTTATGCCGTATGGAATGACGCTCGTGCTGGATATACCGATGTTTTGCTTTGTGAATCTCCAGATGGACTTCTCTGGTCTGATCCGATAAGCATCACTGGCGCGCCCGCAGGTACACAGAACTTTTTTCCAGCCATCACCGTTTCTCCATTTGCGGGAACGATACGGGTAATTTACTATACGAATCAAATTGATGGCTTTCTGCTTGATGTATTTGTCGCCGAGTCCTTTGATGGCGGAGCGAGCTTCAGCAATCGTCGTCTAACAACAACGTCATTTAATCCCAATGGTGTTGCTCCGGTACCAACACCGTTAATCGGAGATTATATTACAGCGGCTACATATGCTCCGGATAACCTGGCTGCTGTGTGGATGGCAACCACGCCGCCAACGGGCAAGCTGGATGTCTATTTCGGCAATTAGCTTAACGTACAAACGCATCCATCCCTGTTCTCTACAATCCAGATGTAGATCACAGGGATGGGGTGTTAGTCATCAAAAGCAAAGCTTAATCTGAAACGATAAATCCGTCGAAATTTTCAGGACCTACCCGGACGGTGCCAAGCAGATTGGTACTGATAAAGGCAGTATAGGTTAACTGTGGAGCAATAGGTGGATTAAAGTCATTGGCAGAAAACATGATGACCTCTGGCACAAGTAATCCGCCCAGACCGTACGTGTGATTGGCCGAATAAATGATCGGATCGCTTGCAACTGTGCCTCGTACAATCGTGATTCGGACCTGAAACAGAGCAAGTGGAAGCTGTACGGTAATCGTTCCCTTCAAAGAAACTCTTGGATTGGAACCTGAGCCTGCAGTCAATAAACCGATCTGTGCAAATAATGTAGGCGTATTAATGACAGGAATAGGAATGGCAATGGAATTAAAGGTAGATGCATTCACTGACACTCTCGCATCAAGTAATTTGGTCAAGGGATATTCCTCCTTATCATTCAGATAGAATACTATATTCAATGTGACCGCGTTCGCATGGACGAGCGCTCATGTTTATCTAAATTGGGAGATTCAGGTACATATCAACTAAACAATCTTGACGTGTATTTTGACATAGCCATAATGAAATGAGAAAATATGTTGTTATGAAATGAATCAGAGAACACAAATTAAATGAAGTTGGGGGCATAACAAAATGAATCAGCGTTTTAAAATAACCAGATCGATGCAGGAAAACAATCCGGAACAACAAATCTCGCTGGAAGAATGCAAAGCTTACTTTGCCTCCAAGCCGGAATTCACTTATTCGACAGTACTTAATATCGTTGGAGCGGAGAGCACGATGACCATTGAAGGGGATTTCTTTATGTGGGAGCATGAAGGGCAAGAGTATCCGTTCCGATTATATATGGGGGAGTTATACGCTGCTATTTCGAATGAGGCTATCGTTCCGGTGATGATGGAAGCGGCGTCGCATCTGCATGCGGATATCGTGGAGGGATAGTCAGGCAGTGTAATGGGCCAAGTAAATTGAGAACCTTAGCGCTGCTTAAACAAAATCATTAGAAGTTAACATCATACTCATTTGGTGAAATGAGACTAAAGATCCATTTTATTTCCATTTTTAAAATTATAAAATATGGATATCTCATTTCACAGGAGGATGATCTTTTTGAGAAAGTTAAAGCTGCTGCTAATGGTTTGCATGAGCATGGTCTTTATTTTTACTTTGCCTGGTATTGGACAGAGCTTGAAGGCTTCTGCTGCAACTGAACGCACGCCAATCGTTTTTGTCCACGGTTTAACCGGGTCAGACAGCAATTTTGCTTTAATTGAGAGATATCTGCGGGGAGAGGGATGGTCGAGTGATGAATTATTTGCCATTGATCTCCCGAGCAAAGCTGGGAATCAACTGTTGAATTCTGCGGCAATCAGTCGATTTGTGGACGATGTGCTTCGCCAAACGGGGCATTCAAAAGTCCATATCGTTGCTCATAGTATGGGCGGAGCCAACAGCCTGTATTACATATTGAACCGTGGTGGCATAGGTAAAGTGGATAAACTGATTACGCTGGGCGGGGCGAATCGACTGACAACAAGCAGAGCACCAGACGGCATTAGAGTTACCTCGATCTATTCAACGAGTGATACCATTGTATCACCTGCCTTGTCCAGGCTGGACGGTGCGAACAATATTTCGGTTAATCTGGTGACTCATATCGGGTTGCTCTATAACTCAAGGGTTAATGCCTTGATCAAGGCTGCACTTATCGAATAGTCGTAACAAATGTTCATGACACGATTGACCATTCTTGGTCAGTCGTGTTTTGCTGAATGGGGGCTTGCTATGAAAAGGCGATGTCTCAGGTACAGAGCAAAGGAGATGATAACGATGAAGTCTGCTTCCTCTCCCTGGATTAAAATACATCCCGGATTCTGGGACAGTTTACATCAACTTGGCATAACGATAGAAGATATAACAAAAGAGGCGGGATTACCCCAGTCCTCTCTCCATGAGTCGAAGGTCACTCAAGATCAGTACTTTGCTATTTGGCAGGCATACGCAAATCTTGTTGGAGATACAGCCGAAGCTATAGTGAGGCTTGCAACGTCATTTGAGGTTTTCAAATATCCTCCAACCGTACTGGCAGCTTATCATGCCAGGGATTATCGGGAAGCACTGGTGCGTATGACACGGTACAAGCAGATATGTCCGCCGGAACGGTTGCATATGACGGAAGAAGGGGATCAATGCATTATTGAACTGGATTGGCGCCAATCCGGGCAGACCGGTCCTGCTCTCCTGGTTGGCACAACGCTGGCTTTCCTGCTTGAGCTTGGCAGGCGTGGAACAGGACAACCTTTGGTTGCGCAATCAGTCGATTTCATACATCCAATGGGGAAGGTCAGCACTCTTGAGGCTTTTTTTGGGTGTGAGGTACGCACGGAGTCGCAGCTGAATCAACTGAGGTTGAACAGATCAGACCTTGACCTGAAATTTCAGTCTTATAATGAGGAACTTCTAGACATGTTGACCCCGATGTTGGATCAATCCTTGAGCCGAGAGCAGCGTCAATCCATGGCCCAGACTGTGAAGTGTATCTTCAAGCGGAATCTTTCAGACAAACGTCTCGATATATGTACTATTGCAAGAGAATTGCATATGAGCGAGCGATCCCTTCAGCGTAAACTGATGCAGGAGGGTACCACCTTCAAACAACTGTTGACCGAGGCGCGTCACGAGCAAGCCCGGGCATATCTGTCCGATCTCTCGCTTGATATTAAAGAGATTGCTTATTTGATCGGTTATCAGGATCAGAATTCATTTTATCGTGCTTTCCGTACCTGGGAAGGAGATACGCCGTCCAATTGGCGTGTCACGCATGTGTGATGGCGCTCGGGACTAGTTACGGAGCAGCGCAGATTCTGTAATATCATCCTTATCCGAAACACGCGGCTGCTGCAGCTGCTGATGAGTTGAATATCGGACAGTTTTTACACAAAAAAGGAGATATACAGGATGGATATGGAGTTAAAAGGAAAAACAGCATTAATTACCGGATCAACCAGAGGTATTGGCAAAGGCATTGCCATAGAACTCGCCAGAGAAGGCGTTCACGTGCTCATTAATGGACGGCACGACAATGAGGTTGAGCAAACGGTTCTTGAACTGCAGGCGATGTTTCCTGATACATCTCCGCAAAGGGCAACAGCTGATCTTACAGACCGAGCGGAGAGGGAAGCCTTGTTCGGGAAGCATCCAGAGGTCGATATTTTAATTAATAGCATGGGGATCTATGAGCTGATGAGTTACGAGCAAGTGAGCGATGAAGTATGGGAGACCTATTTCCGTACCAATGTGCTTGCCGCCAACGCATTATGCCGTTTTTATATGCCGGGAATGATAAGCAATGGCGCCGGCCGTATTGTTTTTATTGCAAGTGAAGAAGCAATTATGCCGTCGGGTCAGATGCCGCAGTACTGCATGACCAAGAGCATGCTGTTGTCTCTGTCCAAAACGCTGTCCAAGCTCACAGCCGGAACAGAAGTAACCGTGAATACGATTCTACCGGGTCCAACTCTTTCGGAGAATGTCCAGAGCATCATCGAAAGCATCTATGCGGATGAATTGCTTGATTTCGAGGCCAAAGAAATTCACTTTATGAAAAAAAATCTGCCTCAATCCGAGCTGCAGCGATTCATCAGGCCGGCTGAAATCGGAAAAATGGTTGCCTTTGTATGCAGCCCATTCGCTTCAAGCTTCAGAGGATCACCCATCCGCATGGATGGCGGTATGGTCCCTACCATTTTTTAAGCCCGTAATTGAAAAAGAAATACAATCAGGACGAGGCAGTGTAACCGCTGCATTGTCCTTTTTCTTGTGTTCTGGGTTATGGCTTAGCAGAGCTCATCACTGCAATTTTTGCTGCTCAGGGTCTGCTGTATGCACTTCGCCCTTAATTCTTCTACAGCGGAAGACAACATAGTATATTAATAGAATGACTGAATGGATCTGCATTAACGAAAGGCGGGATTAAATGTACCATATAGCCATATGTGATGATGATGTACAGCAGAGGCAGATTGTAAAAAGCATGCTGGCCAAAATCTCCCTCAAAACGGATATGGAGTTTCATACCATGATGTTCAGCTCGGGAGAAGAGCTCATCACATATTATAAGGACCAGGGGGATACGTTTCATCTGCTTATTCTTGATGTTGAGATGGGCGGGATTAATGGTATACAGACAGCAAATGAAATCAGGAAAATGAAGATGATGGATGTGCAGATCATGTTTCTGACCAGTTATCCCGAGTATATGGTTCAAAGTTTCGATGTCATGACGTTTCAATATTTGATCAAGCCTATTCAGGAGAGCGTACTGGAAGAGAAGCTGATCAAACTTCATCAGTATTTCCAAGCTATGGATAAAAAGTACGTTGTGATTAAATCGGATTACGATGATTTGATGCTGAAATATGAAGATATTTTATGGATTGAGGTCATCAAAAGCCTCACGGTTAAAAACAAGCTAAAGATTATCACTAGTGATCACTCCTATGAAACGAAAGGTATTTTATCGACTTATGCTGCCACGCTGAAAGAGCATGGTTTTATGCAGATTCACCGATCCGTTCTTATCAATCTAATGCATGTACACAAGTTTACGGGAGCACAAGTAACGATGCTGGATGGAACCTCATTGCCCATAGGCCGTTCCAAAATCAAAGAAGTCAAAGATACGTATACCAAATTTATGATCATGAGGGTCCAGTAAGATGAATATTTTGCATCTGGTGCCCGTCATTTTTATGACCCTGCTCATGACCTTTCAAGCGAATTATTATTTTGATTCTGTGTTGGGCAAGACCAGACGCAAACCTCGCAGAGTAATCTATTTTATTGTGTTTATCCTGTTGAATTTCTTTTATTTGGCTACGCGATTACCTTCAGTTCTATCGACTGCTCTTGCATTGATCTATATCTTCACTCTGGCACAATCCTATCGGGTAGAATTAAAATTGAAGATTATGTTTACGGTTATGTATGCAGCCCTGCTAACGACGGTAAATATCATTTCAGTTTATGTTGTAAGTGAGTTTGACGGCATCGACTACCTTAAAGAGGCTGTCTATGGCCCGGAAGCTATATGGCTGTTCTCCAAAGTTCTGCTGTTAGGATGCAGCATCATGTTTGTGGTGATTACCATTGTTCATCTCATTGCCAAACGCCGGAGCTTTGCCGTGCATTATCGGTTTTATGTTTTATTTTTAATTGTAACCGTGATTTCGGTATATCAGATTAATGTCATTTCTATATACAGTGAAAAAAATATCTATTATATTTTTTCGGTGCTCGGCTCCCTTTTTCTCAACGTGTTCATTGTATATGTGTTCGATAATATCGTAGAGAAGGCGCAGCTTGCTCATGAGAATGAACAATTGCAGCGGCAGATGGATTATCAGGATGCCAATTATGAGAAGACCGTACACAGTTTCAAAAGCATAAAAAGTATTATCCACGATATCAATCAACAGTTTCTATATATCGAAGAATGTGTGAAGCGTAATGAGCTGTCAGCAGCAACAGAGCATATGCACGTAACCTTGAATACGATTGAACATGCTTACCAACGTGTGAATAGCGGTAACCTTGTCATTGATGCTCTGGTTACAAATACGCTGGCGGTTGGGCAGGCAAACGGAATTCGGGTCGATACGCGCATACAGCTGCATTCCCAGCATATAGGCATCGAACGATACGATTTGTGCGTGGTACTTGGTAACATTCTGGATAATGCTGTTGAAGCATCCAAAAAAGTACGGATTGCCGAAGATCGCTATATGTTAGTATCCATTCATTCCACAGCTTCTGCACTGGTGATCCAGATTATGAATCACACAGCATTACCCGCAACGAATCTAAAGAGTGACAAAACGGATTCAGAATTTCATGGTTTTGGCCTGACCAATATATCGAGAATATGCAGCAAATATGGAGGCCACATGACGATTGAGCAAGGGCAAGGATCGTTTAACAACATGGTTGTTCTTCCTTATAACACAAACAACGTCTGAACTGTCGTTCAGGGGTTGTTTTTTTCCATTCGGGGTTCTTTTCCGCAGGCAACTTCTTTGTCGGGTATGATGAATCCATTCATGCATATCTATCCAAAGGAGGAAGTCTGAATGAAAAGGATAATCACGGTTTTATGTGCCTTGATGCTCGTCATCATGCCTGTATCCGGAGTCAAAGCCCAGGCGGGTGAACAGCAGACGATTCAAGGAAAAGCCAAGCAAATTGCTGAGATGCTTGTTCAACATTACGGTGTCACAAGTCTGCAATATGCCATTATGGACGAAGGGGAAATTATTTTATCGGATGGTGCTGGATTTCATGACAAAGCGAGCCAGAAAGCCGTGGACAAAGACACTATGTACGGCATAGGCTCCGTAAGCAAAATGGTGGTGACTACTGCGGTTATGATGCTGGTCGATTCTGGTCAGGTTGACCTGGATCAGCCACTTACCACGTATATTACCGATTTCAAAATGGCAGATCCCCGCTATAAAGAAATCACTCCGCGTATGTTAATGAACCATTCATCCGGGTTATACGGTTCGCAGTATGGAAACAGCATGTTGTTTGATGATAACGATACACGTAACCATGATGAATTACTGATCAAACTTCAGGCCGAACGGCTCAAATCCAAGCCTGGCGAATACTCGGTCTATTGTAATGATGGATTTCAATTGCTGGAGATTTTGGTGGAGCGCATAAGTGGACTAAGTTACAGCAAATATGTGGAACAGTTTATCAGTAAGCCGTTGCAGTTGGATTCAACGAAGACTCCGCTGGATTCTTTCAATAGAGACAGGTTAGCTGAGACCTATTGGCCAACACTCGAACCGAAGATGCCTGTTGAAAATGCGAATATCATCGGCACGGGTGGCATTTATTCAACGGCTGAGGAGTTGACGCGATTTGCTGAGATGTTAATAGGCAACCGCCCGGATCTTCTATCGGATGCTTCCGTCAAGGCAATGCAAAGTCCTGAATATCGCAAAGGCATATGGGTATCTGACGAAATCAATTCTTTCAACTTCGGGCTTGGCTGGGATGCCGTTGAGCTTGCTCCATTCAGTGAGTATGGTGTCAAGGCATTGACCAAGGGAGGTGATACGATGATGTATCACGCTTCTTTAATTACAATTCCAGAGCATGACATCTCTATGGCTGTATTATCTTCGGGCGGTTCTTCCGTTTTTGATCAGATGTTTGCCACTAAAGTGTTGCTGGAAGTACTGAACGAACAAGGCATCATTGACAACATCAAGCCGGATCGCACCTTCTCTGCACCGGTCCGGACCGAGATGCCTGCTGAGCTGAACGATTACTCCGGTTTGTATGGAACCGTTGGTGCAACGACGGAAATCGATATTCAGAATGCAGCATTCACATTACCAGCTATGCTGGGCGGACTGATTGCTGAACAAAATTATGTGTATACAGGGGACGGGTATTTTACCAGCAAGGACGGAAGTGTGAAGGTGAGCTTTGTGAAGGAACGAAATGCTAAAACATATGTGAAAGTTCAAGGGTATCTGACCTTGCCTGGGCTGGGACAAATGAGGATGAGCGCATATGATTATCAAAAGCTGGAGCATAACAAACTGGATGCGGTTATCAGTGAGAAGTGGACTGCACGGAATGGCTTGCGATATTTTGCGCTGGACGAAAAAATTACATCTATCTTCTATCTGCTCCCATCACAGCTGATTAAAACCTTCAAGGTCAATGCAGAGCACGGCTATGTGAACGGGACGAAAATTACGGATGTGAATCACGCTGTCAATGTGGCCGAAATCCCGATCATGAACGGCCGAGATGCTTTTGACTTGGAATTAATGAAGAAACAGGATGCTGAAATTCTCACGCAGAACGGACAGCAGTACATCTCGGAAAAGGCCATTCGGCCGATTTTTAGTGGAAAATCAGGAATGGTGACCATTCCAGCGAACGGTCAGGCACGATGGTATGCCATCGGTGGAAAATCTGCAGAAAAAACGATAACAGTGAGCTCTCCTGAGCACGGCGGTTATGCGGTTTATAATGATCAAGGTGAAGTGCTGCAATTCTCCATCGCGACTGGTGAACAGATAACCAAACTTCCGAAGCAAGGGTTTATCGTATTTGGCGGCAACGCTGGGGATGTCTTCCAGCTTCATCTGAAGTAGAGTAAAGCCGCCGTAATGGCGGCTTTTTTCGTCCTTCACTCTTAACGGGCATCATTTGACTTCGAGTGTACTCTAAGGTGTAGACTGTTTATAGAAGTCCCAACCGGGATCAATACGATTAGCAATTACAGTGACTAATGAGAGTATAAGGAGCTAAATTGAATGGATATGAACAAAAATACAAATACACAACAGCAAAAAATGAATTCAGGTTTTGACAAGAGCAGTACAGCGGATGAGGTTTTACGCGGCCTGGATCTGTCTGGACGTCTTGCCGTTGTAACTGGCGGATATTCAGGTCTGGGCCTGGAGACTACACGGGCACTGGTTCGTGCAGGAGCACATGTTGTTGTAACTGCACGCAGACCTGAAGCTGCGCGGGAAGCTTTGACGGATTTGAAAAATGTGGAGGTTGATGAGCTTGACCTTGCCGATCTGTCAAGTGTTCGTGCATTTGCCGAGCGTTTTCTGGCAAGCAAACGCAGTATTAATATGTTGATCCTGAATGCAGGCATTATGGCATGCCCCGAGACACGAGTAGGTCCAGGCTGGGAAGCACAATTTGCCACGAACCATCTGGGGCACTTTGCTTTGACCAATCTATTATGGTCTGCTCTCGTGAATGAGGGCGGAGCACGTGTTGTGTCTGTTTCCTCTACAGGGCACCATTTCTCTCCGATTCGCTGGCATGATATCCATTTTGAACAGGGATACGAGAAGTTTCCGGCTTATGGCCAATCCAAAACAGCCGTCAGCTTGTTTACGGTGGAGCTGGACAGACTTGGCAAGCAGCATGGCGTTCGTGCGTTTGCGGTTCATCCCGGTGGAATCATGACTCCATTACAGCGCCATATGCCCAAAGAAGAGATGGTTGCACTCGGCTGGATTGATGAAGCTGGCAACGTAGCTAACCCAGCATTCAAATCACCTGAACAGGGGGCTGCAACTCAAGTGTGGGCGGCAACGGCTCCCAAGCTTGAAGGCATGGGCGGAGTGTACTGTGAAGATTGTAATATCAGTGAGATGGCTCCCGAAGACGGTGCTTTTTACGGTGTGAAGCCATATGCTATTGATCCAGAGCAAGCTGTTCGGTTATGGGCGTTATCTACTGAATTGACGAAGACTGATATTCCAGTCGACGGACGGGAATGAAACGGGCTTGTACTCAAAAGATAGATGATATCCAGAATATGTGGTAGAATGTTCAAGCGCTGCGGTGGATAAATCCGCAGCGCTATTGTTTTTTATGCCAACCGATTCGAATATTCATGTTCATTTATAATTTAGCTTGTACTTGAGTACCTATTCAATAAACAGGCGAATATCATTATAGTATACGGTTGAATTTCATCGGTCTGTACAGGGAAATATAAGGAAATATAAGTTGAACTATTCGTTTACACGTGAACGGAGAGGACAGAAAAAACCTGAAAAAGCGAAGCGGTCGCCTTTATCACCGGATTTTTCCCTTTGGAAAAGGGAATCGAAAAAATCTGGGGATAACAGCGATTGGAAGGTTGTTCTGTCATCGGAGTGGATTGTGTAAATTCTTTAGTTCAACTTATATAGATTGTCTTCGGAGTGTGTTTCGATTTACAATGTAGGAATCATGTTCTTTTTGAAGAACGCAGGGAGAGAAAATCATGAACATTTTTGAGAACCACATACCTAGTGAAAAAGTGAAATTTAATGAACCTTTAAAAAACCATACGTTTATTCAAATTGGAGGCAAAGCGGACATTCTCGTGCATCCGACTACGGTTGAGGAGATTACCAAAGTTGTGGAGATCGCGAACAGCCATCAGCTGCCCCTGACCGTCATTGGCAAAGGCTCTAACGTGATTATCAAGGATGGAGGCATCCGGGGGGTAACGATCTCGCTAAGCCACTTTGACCAGATCAAGGTAGAGGGAACGCGCATTATGGCACAGAGCGGATCGGATATTATTGATGTATCCCGTACTGCTTTGGCGCATAGCCTGACCGGGCTGGAATTTGCTTGCGGCATTCCTGGCAGTACCGGGGGGGCTCTTTATATGAACGCTGGCGCTTATGGTGGTCAGATTGCGGATGTCATTGAAAAGGCGACGGTCATTACCCGTGAAGGCAACGTTGTTGTTATCCCGCGAGAAGAGATGAAGCTGAGCTACCGCAACAGTCTCTTCAAGATGGATCATTATATTATTCTCGATGCTGAATTTTCGCTACGCCAAGGTAACAAGCAGGAGATCGCCAGCAAGATGGATGAATTGACATTCCTCAGAGAATCGAAGCAGCCCCTGGAGTACCCGTCTTGCGGAAGTGTGTTTAAGCGCCCGGAGGGATATTTTGCCGGTAAACTGATTCAGGATTGTCAGCTTCAGGGCACCCGCATCGGTGGAGCTGAAATTTCGATGAAGCATGCAGGCTTTATCGTAAATGTGGATCATGCCACAGCCAAGGATTATGAGGACTTGATTCAGTTTATTCAGAAAAAGGTGTGGGATACGTTCCAGGTGGAACTGGAAACAGAAGTGATCTTCCTTGGAGAATATTAATTCAGGACAGGACATATGAACAATCTTCACCAGGGTTGCCTAAGGCATGACTATGCGACCTTAATAAGATGAAGCCGCCGAATGGCGGCTTTTTTGCCGTACACTATAAAAATGAAAGAACGATTATGATAATTATTGTAATATTAGATTTGTTTGTGTGTTATATTGTTAATTTATCTATTCTTAAGAAGGAGGCTTGAACATGAGTAAAGGGAAGAGAAATTTTAAGATTATAATCGTAACGGTTGCATTTTTAACGCTCTCTTTGATAATGGTCTATACATATATGTATATAAAAGAAAGACCTGGTGGTCTGGCTGACCAGACCATGTCCAAAGCCATGGGGCTAGACGAAACTATGTCGATTCCGATCGGCAGCACACCTGAGGATGCCGTTGAACAATTCAGAAGTTCATCTCATCATGTCCGTGTTGTTCATCAGGAACCCGCTGACGGTGGTATGATCTTGTTTACAGAAAGAACGAACAGTGGGGCATCCAGTAATCTGCAGCTGGAGTATGTGCGTAAAAGCCTGTTTGGATGGAAATGGGTATGGGGCGGCGGTTATGGTACCAGCCAGATTGACCCGTCTGAATATACGTTACATTATATGAATATGCCAAGGCTGGAGGGCTTGGAGACACCATTCCCAATGGTGTTTGGTACGATAGAGCATTCGGGAGTAGTCCGTGTTACTGCTGAATCGAAGCCTCATGGTGAAGACGCTGGGTTTAGTACGGAAGCGAGGGTCGTCCAAGCAGGTATAGACAAGCTGATCTGGTTTGCCATGCTGCCTGTGTCAGACCATGCCGCATATACGATCCAAGTATACGATGAAGCAGGGAAACAGGTCGGCGAGAAGCAGGTGGAGATGACAAATGATAGCGGATCACTGACGTTCGGAAAACGAATTTCTTCCATGTGATAGTGATCCGCAGGCCAACTCTCCCTTAGGATTGCAACGTCCTTTTCGCTTTCACATATTTAAGCTGTGCAACGATGATTACGCTGATAATCACGAGCAGAAACCAGGAGCTGATCTTGCTGAAGCTGACCAGCTGCCAGCTTTCATGCTGATCTGGATATTTCCAGGCCCCTAGAAAAGTAGAGATATTTTCGGCCAGCCAGATAAAAAATCCGACAATGATAAACGCAAGGGACAACGGCATTCGATAAGTAACGGATCGTACCCGGTAGATGATCCACGTTTTCCAGAAGACCACAAATACAAGAGCCGTGAGCCACCAGCGAAAGTCAGGAATAAAGTGATGAGTGAAAAAATTGAGATAGATGGCTCCGCCGAGCAGTGCAGAGGGTAGCAGACCAGGCCAGCCAGTCATATCCATCCGCAGTCTTCGCCAGATTTGACACATAAAGCTGGCCACGCTGGCATACATAAATCCGCTATAGAGCGGAACGCCGAAAATTTTACTATACGCAGGTTCAGGGTATGACCATGATCCCATATGTACTTTGTAGATTTCGAGAAGAAGACCAATCAGGTGAAACACACAGATGACCTTGATCTCGTCCCAGGTTTCCAGCCCGCTGCGAAACATCAAATATTGTACAGCAAGCAGAATGAGCAGGATTGCATCATACCGATGAATATAAGGAAACGGAATGACACTGGACAACGCAAGTGTTCCAAAAATGGCTACAGGAAAAATGCAGCTCATGGCCTGATGATAGCCAAAATGTAATAACTGAATAAAAGATTTCATGGAAGCAGCCCCTTTTAAAACAATGAATCGGCAATGCTGAATTCTGATGAGTTTCAGAAATTTTGTGTTATATCTAATGTAATCGATCAGGCGACCAATGAAAAATAGAAAAATAAACAGAAGAATGTTCCTGTTTTAGTGAATACATCTGAGGCAGACCACCTCATTTTATGCTGCAAGCCAGCTTTGAATGTATATTCCTTGTTGCATATGATAAAATAGAGTTCACACTTTACATGAAACAGGGAGGCCGTCATGCAACTGATACAACCACAAGATATCCAGCTTCGGCTCGATCGCCTTGTTAATCAGGATGTATATATGCATCTTGAAATGACAACGGGCGCTTACGCTCAACATTACGATAGTTCACGGCATCCAGCTTCAGCTTTTATTACCAATGCGGCCATTCGATATACACAAGGCTCTATTTCAGGTGAGGGACCTTACCGTGTCGGTTTGAAGACGACAGATGGCTGGGTTTATGCTGAAGGACTTACACATATTGATGAGCAGGAACAAGAAAAATTGATTATGGCCGGCCATGACAGCCAAGGCAAACTGGTTGTAGCTTTACAGCTGAGCCGGGAGAAGTTCTAATGGGAGCGGAGGAACAACATATGACAAAGAATGCACAAGATGAGCACCAACGCATCCTGGTGGTTTATCCCCATCCAGACGACGAAGCATTCTCGGTATCGGGCACATTAGCCAAATACATTGATCGTGGAGCACAGGTTACATATGCTTGCCTGACCTTGGGCGAGATGGGACGTAACATGGGGATTCCGCCTTTTGCCAACCGTTTAACGCTGCCTTCCATTCGTAAAAACGAGCTTATTGAAGCAGCAAGCGCCATCGGGATTCAGGATCTGAGGATGCTTGGTTTCCACGATAAAATGGTAGAGTTTGAGGACCCGCAGCTGCTGGATGGCAGCATTATGGCCCTGCTTGAGGAAATCAAGCCCACTCTGGTCTTTACTTTTTATCCGGGATACAGCGTACACCCTGATCATGATGCAACGGGAGCCGCAGTGGTCAGAACGATAAGCCGTCTTCCAGCAGACGAGCGTCCTGTCGTGCAATGCGTAGCCTTCTCCAACAATCACGAGCAGCATATTGGCAAACCGGATGTGACTGTAGATGTCAGCGGGTTTTTGGAGCAAAAGCTGGCTTCCATTCGTGCCCACCGCTCTCAGTTCCAGGCCGCCGAGCTAATGGGCAACCGCAAGCTGAATGATGAGGAGCTTCAGGCACGTTTCGGACGCGAGCGGTTCTGGACCTATACATTTGAATAATTCATGTTTCAAAGTCGCCTATGTGGCGGCTTTTTTTCGTTTCCATCACAATTTGGACACAAAACGAACAAGCCTATAGCCTGATGGAGCTATATGGGAAATGATACATTTTCGATACACTGTGTAGAGGACTGTGATAACGCTTAACTGTACAAGGAATCATGAAAGAATGGAGGGAAGCGGCGATGCAATGGAGGGAAAAAGCAGAGGGAACGGGGGCATACACATCCTGAATATGAACGATCAAAGTAATGCAAACAAACGATTCGGGCCGGGCTGGCTGCCTTCTCTTAAAGTTGGTTTCATGATGACGACTGCCCTGTTCCTTATACTGCTGCTCCCGCTGCAAGCAGCCAGGGCAGCGGAGGTCAACCGGGAACGGATTCCGCTTCAGCCCATCATCGATAATGCGGCCCCAGGTGCTGTGATCCAGTTACAAGCGGGCATTTATTCGGGTCCGGCAGTTATTGAAAAACCACTTTCTCTGATTGGTGATGCTGCTGTAACGATTATTAACGAGCAGGATAAAGCGGCAATATTCATTCAGGCAGACGATGTGAAGCTTCGTGGTTTTACTATGGAACATCATGGAGGACAGCCGACTGCTGCTGTGCACATAACGGGCAGCAATAATGAAATCAGTGAGCTTACCATTCACACGGAAGGTGCTGGCTTGCTCCTGCGTGATGCTGCTTCAGCGGTGCTGCGTCACAACACGATTGAATGGGCAGGGGCAAGCACAGCCTCCAGCACGCAAAAAGGGAACGGTATCGATCTCCTGAATTCGGATAACAGCCGGATTGAGGGGAACCACATTCAAGGCGTGCTCGACGGAATCTACCTGGAGAACAGTCGGAACGCACGGGTACAGGATAATCGGTTACTTCGAACAAGGTATGGCATTCACTGCATGTATATCGACGGTTCCTCTGTGCTGAACAATACGGGAGAAGAGAACATGACGGGCGGCATGATCATGGGTGTGAAAAATACGATTGTCACAGGTAACACGTTCCGCAAACAAAGCACAAATGTGCATTCTCAAGGCATTTTGCTCTATGACGTACACCAGTCCGAAATTACCAGCAATACGGTTGAGGGGAACCGTGTTGGCATGAATATTGCGGAATCGTCGAATAACGAAATTCGGGATAACGACGTTACGCGCAATTTTGTGGGAATCCAGATGGTGCTGGCAGAGGGCAATACGTTCACGCAAAATCGGTTTGTTTCCAACGTGATTGATGCATCTGCGATGGACAGTAAAGCCAACAAGATGAAGGGTAATTATTGGGATTCCTTTCAGGGACTTGACGTGAATCAGGATGGAATGAGCGAGCTGTCTTATGCGATCAATCCGTTCTATGAGCAGCTGATTAGCCGGAATGCTGCATATCAGCTTTTCTTTCAATCACCTGGCATGGTGTTTCTGAGTGATTTGCATTCGGAAGGCAAGGGCAGCTGGACAACCGACGAAACACCGCAGATTCGAATCGGAGAAGAACATACAGGAGCAGCTGCAGCTGATGGGCACACCCGATCAGGGTTAGTGGGGCTGCTTGGTTTGCTTCTGGTCGGTTTATCTGCAGGTACGATGATCTATATGGGGGTATGGAGAAAATGAATAGAAGATTGATACAAAGATGGATGCTGGCGATGGTGCTGCTTCTGGGCACAGTGATGTTAACGGCTTGCGGACAGAAATATGCGGCTGTACCGATTAACGAGGACGTAGACATCTGTGCAATCTGCAATATGCAGGTGAAGGATGATGCATTTGCTACACAACTCACAACAAAGGACGGCAAAAACTACAAATTTGATGATATCGGCTGCATGAATGAATGGAAGAAACAAAACGGCACGGACAATATCGGCATGGATTATGTTCGGGATTACAATGACAAAGAATGGATTGAATTCAGCAAAGCGACGTATGTGTATGATGCTTCCCTGAAGACACCGATGGCTTATGGTGTGTTGAACTTCAAGGACAAAGCTTCAGCCGAAGCGTTTGTAGCGGAGCAGGGTGTAGGCACAATTATGACAGCAGATGAACTGGCCACCCATGACTGGACTCAAAATATGGATAACATGAACATGGAAGGCGATGGGCATGGACACAGCCATGACGGGGACGGAATGAATCATGATATGGATCAAGGCTCGGATCATGACATGAGTGAAGGCGACCATCAAGAGGGCCAATCGAAAGAGAACTCGGGTCATCACTGATGCTGATAAGGAATGGTGAATGTAATGTCTGACATGATACAGATCGCCAGAAGAGAGTTGAAAACAGGATTTCGCAATCCCTGGGCGTACTCGTTTCTGGTCCTCTTTTGTACATTCAGCTTAAGTTTGTTACTGCTAAATGCGCAGAATCCGGTGCAGGGATACTCCAGCACGACAGGTTCGATGCTGAATCTGATTCTGTATCTCTTACCCTTGATGACACTGTTTCTGGGCTCCTTCTCGTTGACTGCTGAAAAGGAGGACGGAAGCTGGCAGCTGTTATCCACGTATCCTATAAGCACCTTGTCTTTCATTACAGGCAAATATATTGGGCTGGCTGCGGTGTTATTGACGATTGTTGCCTTTGGATATGGGCTGATGGGAGTCATTAGCTGGCTGCTTGGCAATCCGATCGATCTGCTGACATATGGGCTGTTTCTTGCATTTTCCTGCGGACTTGTTCTGTTGTTTCTCGGGATTGCGCTCTTGATTGGATCATTGTCACGTAACCGCTGGCAGGCCTTGACGATATCCGTGTCGATCTGGTTCTTTGCCGTTATCGGCTGGCCGGCATTGTTACTTGCCGTATTGGGATTGATGCCATATCTCTGGATCAAGCCACTTCTGGTGCTGCTGACCTTTCTTAACCCGGCTGAGCTGGTGAGACTGTATATTGTAATCAAGCTCGGCGGCGGCTCCATCCTGGGACCTGAATATTATCAATGGGTGACATGGGTCCAGCAGCCAGGCGGAAGTGCAATATTTATCGGAATCTGCTTGTTATGGGTGCTCTGCTCCATTCTCATTGTATACACGATTTGGGAAAGGGGGCGCTCGTATGCATGAACCGCAAGTTAAAGTGTGTGAGCTAAGTAAACGTATTAAAAATCAACTCATTGTGGATAAGATATCTTTTGAGCTGGAAACGGGTCATGTACTCGCAGTATGTGGTGGAAACGGTGCGGGGAAGAGTACGCTGCTGCGAATGTTAGCGGGTATTTTACGGCCGACCTCTGGAGAAATCACGGTGAATTCTTTACGCTGGGCACAGGATCGCAAACGGTATGCCCATCAGATCGGATATATGCCGGATGACTATCAATTCAGCCAAGGGCTCACAGCGGAGGAGGCTTTATTGTTCTGGGCATCTCTGCGCAAGCTTCCGAAGCAGCGAGTACAGGAAGTATTGGAGATGGTGGGTCTGGACAGTCAGAAGCATAAACGAGTCACCACGTTCTCTAAAGGGATGCGGCAGCGGATCTTGTTCGCTCAGGCTATGCTTGCCAAGCCTGCACTGCTAATTATGGACGAGCCTACGAACGGACTTGATCCGTTCTGGATGCAGGAGTTTGTACATCTGCTCAGTGAGATCAAACAAGAGGGGCATATGGTCGTTTTTTCTACTCACCAGCTCGAAGTTGCGAATGATATAGCGGATCAAGTGCTGTTTATGAATCAGGGACGAAATGTTGGGGAAGGCTCGACGACAGCTATTCGAGAGCAATATGGCTCGCTTCATGCAGCGTTTCATCATAGCTTGGGCTTGAAGTGAGATGATGAAGGTGAGTGTGAAGTAAAGACGAAGATGAGTGTGAACTAAAGGTGAATGATAAGTGTGAAGTGAAGGTGAATACAGTGCCAGATCAAGCGCAGGAGAATAAGCCCGGACGAAAAATAAGGCGTACCGTTACCATGTTGATTGCAATGGTGGCGCTAGGTGTTGGCATATGGGCTATAGTGACCAATCTATTGAATGCCGAATCCAAAAGCAGCACTCCTATTCGTGCAGGAGCAGAAGCACCCGATTTTGAAGCGGTAAACTCCAAAGGGGAGCAAGTCCAGTTGTCTGATTACCGGGGCAAAGCCGTGATGCTTAACTTCTGGGCGTCCTGGTGCACGCCATGTGTTAGAGAAATGCCGCTGGTGCATGAGCTGGCGCAGCAGCATAGCAGCAACGTAGAGACACTGTTTATCAACGTGGGGGAGAGCAAAGGCACTATTAACGAGTTTATGAAAAGCCATCAATTTGACTTTCCGGTGATCATTGATGCGACAGGCAAGGTATCCAGTCTCTATCGTATTACGGGTCTTCCGGCCACGATGGTTATTGACCAAGCCGGGCAATTCAAACATATTTTGCTTGGTGAACTGACGGAGGATACTCCTTTGCAACAATGGCTGGAGGAAAGTATGTGAATGTTGACGATTGGTCAAACGCATAAATAGGGCTCAAATGGGCGGTAGAAAGGGCAACGATTAGATATCGTTGCCTTTTCTTGTTTCATAGTTAAATACAGAAATTTGTTCATGTATGATGAACTGGAGTATGATTAGGGAGGACAATGCTGATAATCTTCATATAAGTAAAAGTCCCTTGGAAACTTACTATAAAATCAATACCACATAACTTCTTTGAAGGGGGACATCTGTTTTGGATGAGCAGTTTCTAGATTTATTGGCCCAGAAATATGATACCGAAGAAAAAATCATCACAGAGATCATCAACCTTGAAGCGATCTCCAATCTCCCAAAGGGAACCGAGCATTTTGTCAGTGATTTGCATGGGGAGTTCCAGGCTTTTCAGCATGTACTACGAAACGGTTCGGGTACCGTCAAAGAAAAAATCAAGGAATTATTCCGGGAGGTATGGACGGATCAGGAAATCAATGATTTTGCAGCGTTGGTTTATTATCCGGAAGAAAAAATACAGCTGGTTATAGGGGAACTGAGCAATAAACCGGCTCTAGACCAGTGGTATAGACAAACGATTGAACACATGCTTAAGCTTATTTCTTATGCCTCTTCCAAGTATACGCGCTCGAAATTGCGTAAAGCTCTGCCGGAGCAGTATGTATATATTGTAGAGGAGCTTCTGTACAAGACGGATTCGACCAACAATAAGGATCCTTATTATGAGGAAATATATCGGCAAATTATATCCCTGGGCCAAGCGGACAAGCTCATTATTGGCCTTGCTTATACGACCCAGCGCCTGGTGGTTGACCATCTTCATGTGGTTGGAGATATTTATGACCGGGGTCCGGACCCCGATAAAATTATGGATACGCTCATCAATTACCATTCTGTAGACATTCAGTGGGGGAATCATGATGTCCTCTGGATCGGTGCTTACGCGGGTTCTCTGGTCTGCCTTGCGAATATTATCCGGATCTGCGCCAGATACGACAATCTGGACATCATAGAAGATGTATACGGAATCAATCTGCGCCCACTGCTAAACTTGGCGGAGAAATACTATGAAGACAATCTGCCCTTCAGACCTAAGCTGCAGGCTGGCCATAATGTATCAGAGCAGGAAATTCTGCAGATCACCAAAATTCACCAAGCCATTGCCATGATCCAGTTTAAACTTGAAAGCCCGATTATCAAGAGACGCCCATACTTTAATATGTCTGAAAGACTTTTGCTGGAGCAGATTGATTACGACAAAAATGAAATCACGATCTGCGGAAAAACGTACCAGCTGGAAAACACCTGTTTTACAACCGTAAATCCGCAAAAGCCTGAACAATTGCTGGAGGAAGAACGTCAAGTGATGGAGAAACTGCTGTTCTCCGTTCAGCATTCCGAAAAGCTGGCCAGACATATGAATTTCCTCATGAAAAAGGGAAGCCTTTATTTAAAATACAACGGGAATTTGTTAATCCACGGCTGTATTCCTATGGATGAAGAAGGAAATATGGAAGAAATGCAGATTGAAGACAAGACATATGCGGGCCGTCAATTGCTTGATGTTTTTGAGGATTATTTACGTTACGCCTTTGCCCATCCGGAAGAGACTGAAGATCTGGCGACGGATATGGTATGGTACATCTGGACAGGAGAATGTTCTTCACTCTTTGGCAAGAGAGAAATGACCACTTTTGAGCGTTATTTTATTCAAGAAAAAGAAGCACATAAGGAGAAAAAAAATCCTTATTACCATTTACGTGAAAATGAAGAGATCTGTCGAAGAATCTTGCAGGAGTTTGATTTGAATCCGGATCATGGACATGTCATTAACGGCCACACGCCAGTCAAAGAAATCAGTGGAGAGAGCCCTGTTAAAGCAAACGGAAAAATGATCGTGATTGACGGCGGTTTTTCCAAAGCCTATCAATCTACAACAGGCATTGCAGGATATACCTTGCTTTACAATTCTTTTGGCATGCAGCTCGTCGCCCATCAAAAATTCAATTCAAAAGAAGATGTGTTATGCAACGGAACTGACGTATTGTCTGTAAAAAGACTGGTGGATAAAGAGCTGGAACGGAAACTGGTGAAGGAAACCAATGTCGGGGAGAAGCTGCTACAGAAAATCTCAAACTTGAAGGATCTGCTAGACTATCGCTACATGAAATGAGAGAAAATGATAAAAGTACAAAAAGTTCCCATGCGAGGGGGCTTTTTGTACTTTTTTTCTGCACTTATAAAAATCAACTACAAATATAGTATTATTGATGGAGAACATCCGCATATTCAGAGATACGCTCGAAACGACCCTTGGCAAAGGGACATAAAGGTAAAATCTTAATACCGTTTTCCCGCGCGTATTCCACCATAGCTTTGATAAGCTGATCACCAAGCCCTTGTCCCCGGTATGCATTTTCGACCAATGTGTGATCAATAATGTACAGCTCTGGACTTGAGATTACATACGTCATCACCGCAGCAATGTCGCCGTTATCTTGAATAATAAATCTTTTATTGGCAGCTTCATGTTCTACATTATGCATGTTCATCCTCTTTCTTCGTTGAGACTTCATCGTTCAGAAGTTTATACGTCAATGCTCCGCTTGGACATGTGTCAATATGCCGGGCAATAGCCTCCGAAGTGTCACCATCGGGATCAACCCAAGGACGCTTGCTCAAATCAAAAACAGCAGGGAGGCCCTTTACGCAGATACCGGAATGAATGCATACATCCGAATTAAACATGACCTCGATATCTTTACCGTAATACAACTTCTCCTTAATCATAATCTCTTCACATCTTTCACTATAGAGTTTGAGTTTGTATACAGATCGCTCTCCCATGCATTCATGGTTCATGTCTGCCAGGCTCTCGATGTCCGAATTATAATGAGGAATCATGGATTAGTCAACGAGACGAAATACCTAATACGTTGATGTCTGGTCTGCTGAACCCTGGAGAAGCTCTGCTCTTGCTCCCGCTGCTTCAGGCATTGTACTTAGTTTGCATAGTGCGATCGGACAAGTTGGAATGGCTGCCGGTGCTGGAATCGGGGGTATTGCTGTCAACAGCAACTTGTTGAACTATATTCCATGGATTGGTGCGCTTGCTCTTGTGATTGGGGTTGTAACAGCGTTACTTGATAACTCCCTAGCTAAAAGAAAACAAACTAAACCATGGTTGCAATGACAACTGGAAAGTTGTTTTTACAGGAATTTTATGCTCTATGATACTGTAGTTGGAGTCATTAAAGATTACAATATTGATTTTAAACGTGCATATCTTTAAAAAGCCGGAATCCTGTATCATGCAGGATTCCGGCTTTTTAAGTGTTTTTGTTTAGCGCATAACAGTTACTCTACAGGTTATTCTGTTGGTGAAACCTCTGTATAAATCATCAGCTGTTCAGTTTATCTAGTTCAAAACAGGAGTAGCATTGTACTTCGCCCGTGCAATCCGGGTAGCATCCACCATGTTTTTCAGAGAAGCCACGGTTTCTTCCTGTCCTCGGGTTTTCAGACCGCAATCCGGATTGATCCAGAACAGCTTCGGATCGAGCACACGCAAAGCACGTTCAATCATGTTACTCATTTCTTCGACGCTTGGTACACGCGGGCTATGAATGTCGTATACGCCAAGTCCAATACCGAGCTCATACGTATTCTCTTCAAAGCTATGAATCAGCTCGCCATGACTGCGCGATGTTTCAATGGAGATGACATCGGCATCCATCGCTTCAATAGAGTCGATCATATCATGGAATTCGCAATAGCACATATGGGTATGAATCTGGGTTGTTTGTTGTACAGTACATGTCGTAATGCGGAATGCTTTGACTGCCCAATCCAGATAATTGGCTTGTTGATCTTGCTTGAGCGGCAAGCCCTCACGAACGGCAGGCTCATCCACCTGGATCATGCCGATGCCTGCTTTTTCAAGAGCCTCAACCTCTTGTCTGAGTGCATATGCCAATTGATAGGCGATCGTTTCCCGTTCAATATCCTCCCGGACAAAGGACCAGTTCATGATGGTGATCGGGCCAGTCAGCATGCCTTTGACAGGGCGATCTGTTTTCGACTGAGCATATTTCGTCTCTTCAACGGTCATCTCATTCGTAAATTCAACATCACCATAAATAATCGGTGGTTTCACACAGCGAGAACCGTAGGACTGTACCCAGCCGTATTGGGTGAAGGCAAACCCGGCAAGCTTCTCTCCGAAAAATTCAACCATGTCGGTGCGCTCAAATTCACCGTGTACCAGCACATCAATGCCGATTTCTTCTTGAATGCTAATCCAGTTGTCAATCTGATCACGGATAAAGGCACTGTACTGTTCATTGCTGAGTTCGTTTTTGCGCCATTGCTGGCGAGCCTTTCTGACCTCCGTTGATTGCGGGAAGCTGCCAATTGTTGTTGTCGGGAACAAGGGCAACTGCCATTTTTCCTGCTGTGCAAGATGACGTTTTTCAAACGGATGTGAACGATTAGGCTGCTGCACACGGATGGAAGCCACAGCATCCTGTACTGCCTTGCGATTACGATCTCCTGAGCGCTGCAATGCTTGCAGCTTCAGCTCAGCTTCATTTATTTTAGCGGTGATGTCTGCATCGGTAAGCTTGAGTGCTTGGGTCAAAATAACGATCTCATCCAGCTTTTCATCCGCAAATGCGAGTGCCTCTTTAAGTTCAGCAGCAAGCTTTGTTTCTTTTGCTGTTGTCACAGGCACATGCAGCAAGCTGGAAGAGGACTGTACAATTAACCTTTCAGGTGTAACCAGTGAGGTAAGGGTGCCCAGCAATGTCAGCTTGTCCTGAAGGGATGCTTTCCAGATGCCGCGTCCATCAATGATGCCTGCGCCAAGCACTTTGTCTGCTGGAAAACCGCTCGTTTGAATGGATTGCAAGTTGCCTTCAAGTCCGTGTACAAAGTCGAGACCGATGCCTTGTACTGGCAATTGAATGATTTCGTTATAGTTTTCGACGGATTCGAAGTACGTTTGCAGCAGGATGTTCAAGTTCGGAACGGCGGATGCAAAAGCAGCATAGATTTTGTTCAAGCGCTGTACATCACCGTCATTCAATTTTGTCACGAGAACGGGCTCATCAATCTGCACCCACTGTACACCAGCGTCCGCAAGTTCCTGTAATACCTGGGTGTAAAGAGGAAGCAGCTGATCCAGCCAAGCATCGGTTTCGGCTGCATCATAGCCTTTGGAAAGCTTCAGGAAGGTCAGCGGTCCAACGATGACTGGCTTACCTTCAATACCTAACTTTTCTTTCGCTTCAAGGTATGCAATCAGCGGCTTGTTCTCGGTCAGAAAAGGAGAAGCATCATGAAGCTCAGGTACAATATAGTGATAGTTCGTGTTGAACCATTTGGTCATTTCACTGGCTGCGGCATCTTTCGTTCCACGGGCGATGCCGTAATAGACGGAGAGAGGCACAGCACCTCCGGTATAAGCGAAGCGTTTTGGCACAATACCAAACATCACGGCTGTATCCAGAATATGATCATAATAACTGAAGTCGTTCACTGGAATCAGATCGATGCCTTTGGCTTGCTGTTTGCTTAAATGATTCAAACGAATCTCTTGTAATCTCGTGTGAAGCTCATTTTCTTCCAATTTTCCTGACCAGAATGCTTCAAGTGCCTTTTTCCATTCCCGATCGGCTCCGATTCGTGGATACCCCAATACGCTGCTTTTTGTCATTTGTCATAACCCCTCTGCAATGTGTTAACAGTAAGGTATCATATAAGCATGGCTATTAAGTAATTCCATTAAATTATATCCAGCTATAGCTTGTGGCTATATCGGAGAAAGTGGACATGATGATGTTCCGATGGTTAACTATATAATTGACCTAAGAATTTACACAATCCACTCCGATAACAGAATAACCTTCCAATCGCTGTTATCCCCAGATTTTTTTGATTCCCTTTCTTAAAGGGAAAATCCGGTGATAAGCGTATGCTTCCGAAGCAGCTTTCTTTCAGAAAGCTTTTAGGCGACCGCTTTGCTTTTTCAGGTTTTTTCTGTCTTCTCCGTTCACGTGTAAATTAAGAATAATTCAACTTATATAGGTTTATGGCATGATAGAAGGGATGGATGCATTCATGAATTTGTTTTATATTCAGTCCGCTGTAGATGGTGTAAATAAAGTAAAAAGTTATCTGAAAGATCATTATGTGGGCATTCCGTGGTCAGCGCTTGGTGATCTTGAGCAGGTGGCAATGGATAGCATTGTCGAACAGCTGGAACGGCGTTATAGCCTTATTGGCGGAGAATTGAACGATGCGGTTGAGACGGTACATACCTTTGTCAACCTGATGGAAGACAGTGATTATGTCGTGATGAAGGATGAGGATTGGATGTATGTCGGAGACCTCGGCGATTATTATTATGACGACTCGATTGGCACAAGTGACGATTTGATCTGCCACCGAAGGGGCGTAACCTGGCTTGGGCGAGTACCGCTTGAGGAGATCAATGAACATATGCAGAAATTGCTGAGCGAGCCCAAATTTATTGCTCAATTTATGTTGCCCGTAACGCAGGCTAAGCTGGAACAGGCCCTTAGGGGAACGGAGGGGGCAGCGGGCACAGCATTAACCGAAACGACAGAACTTGCAGCAATCAACACGTTAACAGGTAATATACCAGCGAGAGTTGAGCAAACAACAATCAATGCAGCACTGGAGGTTCTTAAATGTGCTTTGCAAAGTGAGAACGAACAGCTTCGAGTACAAGCGGCAGCAGCGATTCTGCAATATGCCAAATGCTAGCTCCCAAATTCGAGACGCAGTCTCTTACGGATCGTTGAAGTAAAGCAGCAGAAAAGGGACAACCGCTGTGGTTGTCCCTTGCCGTGCATAGAGAATCTTTTTACAAAAAGATAAGCAACAATGTTCCTGCCGCAAAGCAGTAGTATGAAAAATACTTCAGATTGCCACGAGCCATAATGCCCATAAACCATCTCATCGAGAAATAGGTAACGACCAGCGTGGTGATAAACGCAATCAGGTAAGGAATAGCCAGCTGAGCACGATTAGGATCATGCGCTATATCTGAAGCACCCATAATCACACCGCCCAAACTGATAGGGATGTAGAGCATAAAGGAAAACTTTAACGCCGTTTCCTGTTTCATGCCGACTGCAATGGACGAAATAACGGTAGCTCCTGAACGGCTGATGCCCGGAATAAGAGCAACGGCCTGTGCGAGTCCAACAAGCACAGCGTCCTTTGTTTTTAAATCACCGTCCTGTTTGCGACCGCGCAGATTACGAATAAGCCAAAGGGCCACACCTGTAATTAACAGGGCAAATGCAACTGTATAGACAGATGAGAAAATGTTTTCAATCGTATCCTTGAAAAATACAGCGATAACAGCAGCTGGAATCGTTCCAATCACGATATATAAGCAAAACATAAAGTCTGCCCGATATTCCGGTTTGCGGGTGCGCAGGTAACCCCATCCACCGGTGATCAGCTTCATGATGTCTTCCCGAAAAATAAATACAATCGCAATTAATGAGGCGGTGTTTGTCAAAATTTCAAATGAAAGGCCATTTTGCTTTAGCCCCATTAACCGCTGGGCAATAATCAAATGGCCGCTGGAAGAGACCGGGATCGGCTCCGTTCCGCCTTGAACAATGCCCAAAAGAAAGTACTTTAACCACAGTATAATCTGATCCATCTTGTCCTCCTTGAAACATTTCTTTACATTTTCTGGAATCATTCTCTTTGTTAAATCTCTCTATCCACTCTAATGATGATAGCCTTTTAACTTACTAGATGGCAAGTTTGGAATGAAATTGTCAGGGTAAAATGGAATATGAAGCCTGTTTCTGCAAGGAATAGATGAAGTTCGGAATGAATATATGAAGCTAGTATTGTCAAAAGGCTAGAGTCATGATATCGTTGATAACGATTATCAATATCATTTATTTGATTGAATCCAATACATTAAAGGTGGGGTTATTTTTGCGTATTACAAAAAGAAGTTCAATATGGATGATGATGGCTCTTGTATTTGTACTCATCCTGAGTGCGTGTGGTCAGTCTGTTTCAAATACAGCTAAAGACGGGGCAGAGAAAACGGCTGCATCCTCAGATGCCGCAGGCAAAACAAGTAACAATTCAGATGGTTCGACCGACACGGGAGCAGGTGCAGAAGATGAGATGGTTTCATTCCAGTCCGATGCTGGTGAAGTGAAAGTGCCGAAAAATCCGAAGCGGATTGTGGATCTGACAGCTTTCACCACAGGATATTTCGTAGCATTGGATGCTCCTGTCGTTGGAGCTGCATCAGGCTCGATGAAAAACAAATACATTAAGGAACAGCTTGCTTCACAAGGCACAACGGATTTAGGTGATCAGCCGCCTACGCCGGAGCAGCTTCTTGCTCTGAAGCCGGATCTGATTATTGTGTACACTGGTACGGAAGGCATCGACAAGCTGTCACAGATTGCACCTGTGGTTCAGATCGAATATGGTAAGCGCAACTACAAAGACTTGATGCTGGAACTGGGCAAACTCACCAACAGGGAAGATGCAGCTAAGGCCTGGATCAGCAAGTGGGAAGCTCAGATTAATGAATTGAAACCGAAGGTAGAAGCTGCTGTGGGCAAGCGAACCGTATCGATCCTGAATCCGTATGACAAAGGATTGTATGTGTTCGGTCATAACTATGGACGCGGGGGAGAGATTATTTACGGCGAGTTTGGACTGAAGGCACCAGCCAAGGCTCAGGCAGAAGCGATTGATAGCGGAACTGGCTGGGCTTCCATCTCCATCGAAGTGCTGCCGGATTATGCAGGGGACATTATTTTCACCAGCCCGTGGTCCGGGGACACAAGTGATTCCAAAAAGGTATACGAAAATGCGCTATGGAAAAACCTTCCGGCTGTAAAAGCCAATCATGTATTCCAGCTTGATCCATCGTCGGACACCTATAATGATCCGGTATCGTTGGAAGGACAGCTTAAATTTATTACAGACAGCTTGCTCTCGGCTTCCAAGTAGTTTTACAGATAGACTGGATATCTTACGATATAAAAAAGAAAAGAGGCTCTCATCATTAAGTGAGGGCCTCTTTTTGCACGTGGCGGGACATTAACAAACAGGCGAAATCCCCGTTCTCTTGCTCAACGAGCTTGCAACATGCTCACGGTTAGGAGCCAGTACAGTTTTGTGAATGCTTTCCGTTCCAGCTTCAATGGCCTGCTGATAATAGCTGCGTTTATGCTCAATAACCTCCATTGTTCTTCGGAGTTCTTCCATTTGGGCCTCGACGCTGGCTTTGCGCTCGGTAAACATGTCATACCTCTGACGCAAGGTTGTATCACCTTCCGAGCACCAGGCAATGAATTCTCGGATATCCTTGATCGGCATTCCGGTAGCTTTCAGACATTGGATTATTTTCAGGAAATCAATATCCGAGTCCTTGAATTGCCTCGTTCCGGTCGAATTGCGTTCGACGAAGGGCATCAGGCCTTCTTTATCATAGTAGCGTAATGTATATACAGTTAGATTCAGTTTTTTAGCGACTTCACTAATGGAATATGTCATATAGGTTTGTTCCTTTCAGTTCTAATCAGATCGAGATTAAAGCCGTATGGTACAGGCCATTAATTGATGCGAATGAATTCTATCATGCGGTCAGGAGTGATGTCAAAACGAACACTTTTAAAAAAAGTAGAGCAAAACATTTGACCTAGAGTTAACTATAGGGCGTAAGATAAAGAGGATTCCAAAATCATGAGGAGGTTATAACATTGATTACAGCTAAAGCCAGAGCCGTGGATGGACCAGATCAAGCCTTTCGTTCCGCAGAAATTAACCGCCGTGATCTGGATACCACAGATGTGTTAATTGAAATTAAATTTGCCGGCATCTGCCACTCGGATATTCATACAGCCCATGGGGAGTGGGGGCCAGTCAATTATCCACTCGTACCAGGGCACGAAATTGCAGGGATCGTCACTGAAGTAGGAAGCGGTGTATCAAAATATAAAATAGGCGACCGTGTAGGTGTTGGCTGTATGGTCGACTCTTGCGGCGAATGTGAGAATTGCCTTAAAGGTGAAGAGCAGTACTGTCTGAAAGGCAACATTCCAACCTATGCAGGTGTAGACAAATACGGTGAACCGACCCAAGGCGGCTATTCCACACATATTGTAGTAACCGAGGATTTTGTAGTACGCATTCCTGACAATATGGAGCTGGATGCTGCTGCACCGCTGTTATGTGCCGGAATTACCACCTACTCTCCGCTGCACCATTGGGGTGCTGGTCCAGGTAAGAAGGTAGCTATCGTAGGTATGGGCGGCCTTGGTCATATGGCAGTTAAAATCGCACATGCGATGGGAGCAGAAGTTACTGTTCTCTCTCAATCCCTGAGTAAAAAGGCAGATGGCCTGCATTTTGGCGCAGATCACTACTACGCAACGAGCGACCCGGAAACATTTGCAAAGCTGGCAGGATCATTTGATCTGATCCTTAATACGGTTAGTGCCAGCATTGACATCAATGCCTATTTCTCTCTGTTGACGCTGGATGGCACACTTGTCAACGTAGGTGCTCCGCCAGAGCCTCTCGCTGTCAATGTATTCTCATTGATCGGTCACCGCCGTTCATTTGCCGGCTCCCTGATTGGCGGCATACGGGAAACACAGGAGATGCTCGATTTCTGTGCCGAACACGGTATTGCACCGAGCATTGAGGTCATTTCTGCTGATCAGATTGATGAAGCATACAAGCGCGTACTTGCTTCTGATGTGAAATATCGCTTCGTTATTGATACCAGCACGATTTAAGGTAGAGAGCTCACAAGAAAGCCAATTTTGCCGAATTTTCGTTCCAAGCAAGGAAGTTTCCCGCAGGCGTGCCGAGGCACTTCAAGGGAAAGTGACGTAGCAGGGGGCGAAAAGGGGGGAAGATGCACTTCAGTAGGTTTCAAGACACGCCCTAGTAAAATAAAGATAATGCATCAGCAAAAGGAGCCCCTGTTTCCGAATATGGAAGCAGGGGCTCCTTGTTTCTTGCATCACGTAAGACGATTTTTTATTGCGCACCAACGACAGCATGAGGGATATATGGCTCTTCCAGAAAAGCGATGTCCTCCAAGGTCAGGTTTACGGATAATGCGCCTGTAGCGACATCCAGATGGGAATGTTTCGTTGCACCGATAATCGGTGCAGTCACCGGATCCTTTTGTAAAAGCCATGCCAGCGCAATGTGTGTGCGAGGCACATTGTACTTCTCGGCAATAGAGGCCACTCGTTCCACAATAACGCGATCCGCGTCACTAGTGGCATTATACTTCGATTTTTGTATCGCATCCGTCTCAGACCGATGCGTAGTCACAGACCAGTCTCTTGTCAATCTGCCAGAAGCGAGAGGGCTGTAGGGAGTAACGCCGATTTTTTCCTCTTTGCACAGAGGCAGCATCTCACGTTCCTCTTCACGGTAGATCAGGTTCAAATGATTCTGCATCGAAACAAACCTTGTCCAGCCGTTCTTCTCAGCCACATACAATGCCTTCTGGAACTGCCATGCAAACATGGCGGAAGCACCGATATATCGGGCTTTACCAGATTTGACCACATCATGCAGTGCTTCCATTGTTTCTTCAATAGGCGTGTTATAGTCCCAGCGATGAATGATATACAAATCCACATAATCCGTTTCGAGTCGTTTCAGACTTTTGTCGATTTCACTTAAAATGGCTTTCCTGGACAAGCCGGAACCGTTGGGGCCTTCATGCATTCGGCCATGAACTTTGGTTGCAATCACAACCTCATCACGGTTGGCATAATCCTTCAATGCTCGTCCAAGGTACTCCTCACTTGTGCCGCCGGAGTAAACATTTGCTGTATCAAAGAAATTAATGCCCAGATCAAGCGCCTTTCGAATAACAGAACGGGAGTCTTCTTCGTTAAGCACCCATTCGTGAATCCACTTGGTTGCATCCCCAAATCCCATACATCCGAGGCAAAGTCGGGATACATCGAGTCCTGTATTGCCCAGTTTGACGTATTCCATCGCGATCACATTTCCTTTCCATTCAAAAATTGCCGCGTATACGACAGGTTGGCTGTTTTCTGTTCTATTATGTCACAGTTCATGAATCAATCCCCTTGGAAGCAAGGGGGGCGAATAAAAGTATGGTTAAGTTTGAAAAACCAGGTCACTTGTACTTAGGTTACGAAAAAAGATTGAACGCAAAAATGCGCTATGATATAATCATGAGCGCAGTTGATATTTCATCGAATTAAAAAGGTGTAACATTATTTCTCCTAATTTAATCTTACATCGAATTCTTTGTTTTGTCAACCTGCTTTTTTATTCCAATAAATGGGTTAAGGAGTGGTTAAAACGATGACAGAAACAAATGATCGACAGTGGGAAAAGGAAAGACTGGCTCATGTTCGTCAAGAGCTGCAAGAACGACTTGATGAGCTAGAACCTCAAGTGGCTGGACTTGCAGAACAGGCGGCTGATATTCGCAAGCGCTTCTGGGAAGAAGTAACGATAAATACGAGTTCCTATACCGATTTTGAAGAGGCTTTTTATACGATAAACCAGCAATCACGCGTACTGGCTGAGCGAGAACGGGGACATCAGCTGCTCGTGCAGCAATGGAAAAGCGTGAATCGTCTGCTTCCTTCACCCTATTTTGGCCGAATTGACTTTAAGGAGAAGGGAATTAACTTCACCGAGCAGGTTTATATTGGCGTGTCCTCATTTACGGATAGGGAAGGGTTGAATTTTCTGATCTATGATTGGCGTACCCCGATCGCAAGTCTTTATTATGATCATGCCTCTGGTCCGGCAGATTACGAGACACCGATGGGACGAATCGAGGGTAGCGTGGAGCTGAAACGCCAGTTTCAGATTCAGGATGGTCAGCTGCTTGGCATGTTTGATGCCAGTGAGACGATTGGAGACGCTTTGCTTCAGGAGGTACTCTCCAAGGGAGCCAATTCTCAGATGAAAAGCATCGTGGCAACGATTCAAAAGGAGCAGAACGCGATCATCCGCGACGATCGAAGCCGAATGCTGATCGTGCAGGGGGCAGCGGGCAGCGGCAAGACGTCAGCGGCGCTCCAGCGAGTGGCCTATCTTTTATATAAACACCGCCAGAGCGTTAAAGCGGATCAGATGGTTCTTTTTTCGCCAAATCCGATGTTTGCCAGTTATATCTCGACCGTATTGCCTGAACTGGGTGAAGAAAATATTCAACAGACCACGTTTCAGGAATATTTGAATTACTGGCTGGGATCTTCCCTGAGCCCGGAGGACCCGCTCGACCAAATGGAGTATGTGCTGACAGCTGGAGAGGAAGCAGGGTATGCCGCACGATTGGAAGGAATTCGGTACAAAGCGTCCCCTGCATTTCTGGAGGCGTTGAAAAATTACGGTGAATGGCTCGGCCGGGAAGGCATAAAATTTGTTGGCATTCGATTCCGCGATCGCGAGTTCATTACTTCAGCACAGATGAAGGCGCAATTTTCCAGCTATGATGTGAAGTTATCGTTGCCCAGTCGTATTCTGCTATTGCAGGAATGGCTGCTGAAAGAGCTGGCCCTGTTGGAGCAGCAGGAGCGGCATGCAGATTGGGTGGAGGAAGAATTGACTTATCTCGATATGGATGATTACGCGGATGTGTATCGCAAACTGCACAAAGAGAAGCCTGTTTTTGAAGTGGCTGAGCAGTATGCAGCTCGTGAGAATGCGAGTAAACGCCCTGATCTGGATGAAGGAGCCTTTGATTTTGTGGAGCGAGAGGAGCGACTGCTGCGGCGTAATGTTGTGAAACAGATGTTCAAACCGTTAAGACAGCGGGTGCGGAAGTTCAAATTCGTGAATGTTCAAGCGGTGTATGAGCAGTTATTTGTAGACGAGGCTGCTTATAAGGAACGCACGAGTGGTGCAATTGTTCCGCCTTACTGGGACGAAATCTGCAAACAAACGATCGACATGCTGCATCAAAACAAACTGTTTCATGAAGATGCTACTCCGTATTTATATGTCAAAGAAATCATTGAAGGTGTGCGCATCAACACGGATATCCGTTATGTATTTGTGGATGAGGGGCAGGATTATTCGGCATTCCAGTATGAATATATCAAAAAGCTGTTTCCCCGCGCCCGATTGACCGTGCTGGGTGATTTCGGTCAGGCCATCTATATGCAGGCAACGGAGCTTGCTGCTGCGGATTCTCCATTAACCGGATTATACGGTGAAAAAGAAACCAGACTTATCCGGCTGCTGCAAAGTTATCGTTCAACACGTGAAATTGTCGAATTCACCAGAGCCATGCTGCCAGGCGGCGAAGAAATTGTTGCTTTTGACAGAAGAGATCAGAAGCCGCAGCTCATACAAACGGGCATAGCAGAGAGCCGACATGATGCGCTTATTAGCAAAGATGTTGCCGAGCTGCAAGCGGAGGGCTTTCAATCGATTGCCATCATAACCAAAACAGCAGCAGAGAGCCGCATGGCTTATGAGCGTCTACAGGCACAAGGGATGGGAAAACTGAAGCTGATTACGAAGGAAACCGAACAGTTTGAAAAAGGCTGCATGGTGATCGCGGTTTATCTAGCCAAAGGTGTGGAATTTGATGCTGTGCTCGTATATGACGCTTCAGCGGAACAATATGGCGAAGAGTATGATCGCAAGCTGCTCTACACGGCCTGTACTCGCGCGATGCATCGTTTGCATTTATATGCCAAGCAGCATTGGTCACCTTTTGTGCAAGCACTGCCTGAAGGACTTTATGAGAAACGCGAAGAAACTTGTGCTCCTGGAAAAGCTGCTGACCAGCTGCCTCTCCATGATCTGGAGGATTGAGTTTTCGACTCATGAATTACATGAATTACACATCGAGCCCTCGTCATGTTTGGTGACGGGGGCTTGATGTTGTAAGGTTTAACCTTTGACTGCGCCGGCTGTAAGACCGCTGACGATATATTTTTGACCAAACAGATAAAGAATGAACACAGGCAGGGAGGTCAGTACGAGATTAGCGAAGATCAGATTCCAGTCCCGGCTGTACTTGCCGTAGAAGTTGTAGATGGATAGCGGCATGGTCCAGGTCGAGCTGTCTGTCAGGAAATAGACGGGAATTGTGATATCGTTCCACACGGACATAAATACCATGATGGCTACCGTGGCATTTACAGGCAGAATGAGCGGTGTAACGATGCGGAAGAACACACCGAACACACTGGCACCTTCCAGAAAAGCAACTTCGTCCAGTGCTCTTGGAATGGTTTTGATAAACCCGCTGTACAGGAAAACACTAAACGCTGTATTAAGTGCAGCGTAGATCAGGATCACACTTGTGATGCTTCCGTAAAAGCCCAGGCCTTGAACTACACGGATGGTTGTGATGATCGACATTGGCGCGATAAGCCCCATGAAAAAATACATATAGATCGTTCCGGACCAACGGGTATCCCGTCTGGCGAGAATAAAAGCAGCTGCCGATGAAGCGGCAATGTTAATAATAGAAGAGATTCCCGTGATCCAGATGCTGTTAAGGAACGCCCGTGACAAGCCACCCTCCTGAAAGACACGAACATAGTTCGAAAATTGCCAGCTTTCCGGCAGGCTTAGCGAGAAGCTTAGCACTTCTGCACTTGTTTTGAAAGATCCCAGGATCAGAATGACAAGTGGCAGCAGAACAATCAGGGAAGCGAGAATCAGGAAACCTTCTACAATGAAGTCGCGGATGGCGAGTTTGCGAGTATAGCTCATATTATTCCGTAACCTCCTTGCGCCGCATGAAAATCAGGAGTGGTATAGCGATAATGGTCACAACTACAAACAGAAGGGTGTTCACAGCCGTTCCAAGCCCCCAGTTTCCTTCTCCAAAGGAACGCAGAATGATTGTACCTACAACCTGAGATGCATTGCCCGGACCTCCGCCCGTCATAACGTAAACCTCCGAGAACACTTTCAGTCCGCCAATTAAAGTCAGCATCAGGTTGATGTTAATCGCGGGCAGCAGGAGAGGCAGTGTAATTTTGAAAAAGCTTCTCCATGAGCTTGCTCCGTCGATTTTGGCGGCTTCATAATATTCCTGTGAAATGGATTGCAGACCGGCCAGATAGATAGCCATCTGAAACCCTGCGCTTTGCCAGATCGAAACGATGGCAATCGTCCAGATGACAATCGAAGGATTCGTCAGCCAGGCTTGACTCAGGGAGCTGAGTCCGATGGCTTCGAGCAGGTTGTTTATTGTGCCCTCGGTACGCAGCATCGGTGTAAACAGAATACTGATCACCAGGATGCTGAGGATGGAGGGAGAGTAGAAGATGGCTCGCAGCAAATTTTTGGTGCGAAGTCTCATATTCAGACCTACGGCGAGCAGCAGACCGATGACATTTTTGCCAACCACCGTCACAATGGCAAAGATGGCTGTGTTCTGAAGCGCCAGAATCAGCGTTTTGTCCGAAAAAATTTTCCTGAAATTATCCCAGCCAATGAAACTTAACTCCAGCCGATCCAGCCGCCAATCTGTAAAGGAATAATAAAAACCCGTGATGGCCGGAATAACAAAGAAGACAGAGTAGATGATCAGCGCAGGAAATATCATATAGTATGAATATAAATTTTTAGCCCGTTTCATATGTCACGCTCCGTTATAGGCAGACAGCATAACCTGTCATCAGATGAAGCTGACCGTGTTATGCTGCCTTGGTTTTGTATTGGATGTGTATTGTTCTGCTTGCTGTAAACTAGAAGCCGGAAATGCCTTTGTCCTGCATCAGCTGGCTGAATTTCTCATCCCATGATTTCAATACTTCCTCCGGTGTCAGGCCGCCTGCGAACTGGTCCTGCAGCAAACGGTACAGCTCACTGCGGTCAACCAGCATGTAGGCATCTGTTGTGAGCACGGTTTTCTTCGGTGTAATGTAATTGTCGACAATATCCTGTTTGTATGCCGGCAGTTCAGGTGTAGTAACGTCATTAAGATTGGATACATATCCTTTGGCGTCCACAATTTTTTGTGCAACGTCTTTGGAGGCAATGTAATCAAGGAACTGTTTGGCTTCTTCCAGATGTTTGGACTTTTTCGGGATAAACAGCTGGCCGCCGAGCGGACTTGCACCCAAACTTGCATCTTCGGAAGATGGAATCGGGAAGACCCCCAGCTCCATGCCTGGGTCCTGTTCTGCTACGCCTTCAATCAGCCAGTCTCCCATAAACATCATGGCAACTTCCTTGTTGAGGAATTTGCCTACCGCCATATCATAGCTGTCACTCAGCACATCCGCGTTGGTGTATCCTTTGGAATACACCTCGTACTGCTGCTCAAGAAAGGTTTTGAACTCAGGCACATCCGACCATTTTTTCTTGTTGCTATTCACATCGTCAAAAAAAGTGGGGTCATGTTTAGCGGCAAAATCAGCAAAAGCGGCAGCGGGCCAAATGTTGGCTGCCCAGGCATCTTTATATGGCATGAATACAGGGGTGATGCCGCTGGCTTTGATTTTCTCGCAGATGGCTAGAAATTCTTCATAATTCTTCGGAATGGATAAGCCGAGCTCCTCAAATATCTTCTTGTTGTATACAACGCCCTGCATGCCTGTATCCTGACTGACATGGAAGCTATAGATGTGACCGCCAGAAGAAAGCACGTCTTTATTCACAATTCTGCCGGCCCAAGGTTCGTTGTCCAGAATCTCGAAATTGCGCTCCAGATTCAGGTCAGTGACGGCGCTTGCGAGGTTGTACTGAATAATGTCGGGTGTCTCGTCAACAGCCAGCTTGGTCTGAAGCACCGTAGTCGTTTGCTCTGCGGGAATCAGCTGCAGATTCACTCGTATATTTGTCTTTTTCTCGAAGTCATCCAGCACATCTTTTTGAATGAAGGCGGAATCCTGTGAGCTTTTGGATATGGCAAGTTCAAGCGTGACCTTGGCGTTTTTGCCCTCCTCACCTGCTGATGAGCCGTTGTCCGAGCTGTCTGATCCGCAGGCTGTAAGTCCGATCGTTAACATGCTTGCCAATATCAAGGCTGGTACTTTTTTTGCTTTATGCAATTTCAATGTGAAATCCCCCTCTAGATCATCTCTTGAATCCGTTTGCACATCCGATTATAGATATATTCATGCTGTGGGTACATGTCTGTGGTTGAACATTCATGTGTAAAATACTGAACTTGAAATCGCTATCATTTCATAAAGACCCGTGATACAGTGGTCATGGAACGTTGAAGCACGGATATAACACCATGGTTATTCAGGAGTGTGATGCAGGACATGTTTAATCTTGTAAAGAGCGCACCACAATTCAGCTTGCAAACGAAGGTGCTTCTGACCTTCTTGGTTTTGCTTTTATTTGTGCTAGGATGCTTCATTGTCTACGTTAATGTCGTGGTGGTTACCCCGCTTAGACAAAAGACAGAGCAGGATTTGCTCGTTGCTGCAACAAAAGTGCGAGAGCAGGTGGATTTGTATGTTGAGCAGCAGAATCAGATGTCACAGCGCATATTGTCTAACAAGGATATTTTCACCGCAATGAACAAAAGCTCGCTTGCTCCGAATAATTATGAACGCTTGAAGCAGATTCGCGTCCTGAAGGATATTATGTTCCAGGCCATTGGGCCAAGTATGAACATAAAGGACATGTCCATTTATGATAAGCAGGGTGTGCTGCTTACATCGTATCTGGGCATCAGTAACCCTGCTGCTCTCCTTCGGGATATGCTGGATAAAAGTCGTGCAGGACGCGCATGGCAGGAACAGGGGTTTGTGCTGGTGCGCCAGTCCAACCATATCTCCTTTGTACGTACGATTAATGATCAGAACGGCAAAGTATATGGTTATCTCAGCATTCAAATGGACCAGGCGTATATTCAGAATCTGACCGGAGGTATTACGGTAGGGGATGTCTATATTCTGAATAAGCATGGAGAACAGATGACGGGCTCGCAAACCGAAAGCGGACGGTTACAAGAATGGACAAATCCGTCAACTTCGGAAGGGTTGAATGTCAACAGGTTTGATCAATACATCACACATGCCATGTCTCCACAAACAGGCTGGATTACAACCATTATTACGCCCAAAGCATCTGTTCTGGGCTCCATTCGCTCCGTGCAGACGATGTCCATTCTTCTGATTACTGGCCTTATGCTGTTTTCCTTTGTATACATTTTTGTGTCGACACGTAATCTGCTGCTTCCGATTCGTAAGCTCCGCAGTCAGATCTGGCGTATGAATTACAGTAATTTGCATCTCAAATTGGAGAAGACCCCTAAAAATAATGATCTGTTGCTTCTTAATGAAGCTTTCCAGGATTTACTCCATCGGTTACAGCGATCCATTGAGCGTGAAAAGGAGGCTTTGCATGAAGAGGTAAAAGCTCGCAATTCGGCTCTACAGGCTCAGATTGCGCCTCACTTCATTCATAATGTGCTTTATCTGATCAGTATTGCTGCTCAAGAAGGCAGGAACAGGGCTGTATCCGATATGTGCAAACATCTCTCGGATAGCCTGCGCTATATTGTGTCATCACCCTATGCACACGTGACTCTGGATGAAGAGCTGGAGCATACCCGTCATTACCTGTCGCTGGTGCAACAGAAATATGAGGAGGATCTGGAGTGGGAGATTGTTGCTGATGAGATGGGCAGTGAGGTCAAGCTTCCCCGGCTGGTCATTCAGCCATTTGTGGAAAATTGTATAGAGCATGCCTTTACCCGGACAGCACCTCCCTGGCGTATCCGGATTACAGTGAAACAATATAACGGACTATGGGCTCTTGAGATTACAGACAACGGCGATGGGTTCCAAGCAGACAAAATCAAGGAAATCATGGACAAGCTGCAGACAACAGATGACGAATCACAGATGGTCCTGAGTCAGCAGCCAGCACTCGGCAATATGGGTATAATCAACAGCGTCAATAGACTCAAACTCATGTACTGCAATCGATTGTTTGTGAATATATTCAATCATTCATCCGACAAGGAACAGGGTGCTACCGTTCAGATCATCGGTTCATTGACCAAGGATTTTTATTAATACAGGAGGGACAGCAGATGTACAATGTGATGATTGTGGAAGACAGCAAACCGATCCTGCGCAACATTCAAATGCTTCTCTCTTCCCTGGAGTATCCTGTGCAAGTGGCGGCTACAGCCGCCAACGGAGAGGAGGCGCTGGAGGTGATTCAGAAGCATCATATTGACTTGATTCTGACGGATATCCGTATGCCGCGAATGGATGGATTGGCGCTGATTGAACAGGCCAAGGAGGCCAATCCCGATCTGAAGGTTGTATTGATCAGCGGGTATAGTGATTTTGTATACACCAGAAAGGCACTAAGCTTGCAGGTATTTGATTACTTGTTAAAGCCGGTGGAACGGGAGTCGCTGGAGGAGGTCATCGGAAGAGTTGTAGAGCAGCTGGATCAACGGAAAGTGAAAAATCTGGTTGATCTGCGTGAAATTATTGACGTGCAGCATGTTGATGCAGGCCAAGACTCTGGTGAATATGCACCGCTCTATACTCAGGTGATGATTATGATGCGCAGACAACCTTTTACAGGAGACAAAGGGGCTTGGGGGCTGGAACAGCTTCAGGCCATGATGAACTCTTTTTTCACACCTCATTACTGCCGGGTGTATTTAAGCCAAAAAGAAGATCAGTATGTCGTTTTTGTTCATCACCGTGCAATGGATTCGTATACTTCCATGTATGAATGTCTTGAAACGTTACGCAGAACCCTTGCGACACATGAGATCCATGTCATGATCGGAGGACAGCCGCTGTCTTCTGAACGGGATAAGGTAACTGACATCTACCATCGTATAGGTTCCCTGCTGGCTGAACAGCAGCGTCTTATGCAGGGCATCACCCTGGATACAGGTAATCCGGTCTCTATGGTTCGGTCCGAAGCAGGCGTGCTGGACCGTGCAGCAGAAGCTTCCTTTGTGCAAATGATTCAACTGCTTCGCAAAGAAAATGTTACGCTCAAGCTTACGGAACTGCTTCAGCGCTGGCTTGACGAGCATGTGCATATGACGGAGATTGAACGTTTCATGGGTTTGATCGTTGATACGTTTGCTCATTTTTTTGAAGAGCAGGGGTCGGGAATGAGGCTGGCATTAGAGATGAGATGCAGACAGCTGATGGACTTGCCAGTATACACTGATTTTTGCAAGGAACTGACGGAATGGATCGAGCAATGCTTTGATATGCTGCAATCTCAGGTTCGACGGAGCGGTTCGCTATTATTTGAGAAGATTGATGAGTATATACGTTTAAATAAATACTCTGCCTTGTCCATTCGTGATATTGCGGACAAGTTCCACATCAGTCCTTCTTATGTTAGCCGGGTTATCAAGAGTGAAACAAGTGTTACTTTTGTGCAATACTATAACCGCCTTAAAATTGAGGAAGCCTGCCGTCTGATGGCCGATCAGCCCGAGATGAAATTCAGAGAGCTGGCTGAGCTGCTTGGCTTCACCGATCAACATTATTTTTCCAGGGTGTTCAAAGAATATAAGGGACTTCGTCCAACGGAATACAAGCAACAGCTGATCGATCTTTCATAAGCAGAGAGTTGGAGCAGGCGTTCATTCAGGTGCAGAAGTGCAAGGTTTTATGCAAATTATTCAGTAGAAATTCTGATAAAATAGAAGCAAGTTTTCAGAGGATAAAAAGTATGCTTAGGAGGTCGCACGGCATGAACAAACCGATGATTGGGGTACTGCCTTTGTATGATACGGACAAAAAAAGTTACTGGATGCTTCCTGATTATATGAAGGCGATTGAAGCGTCGGGCGGGATACCGGTCATGCTGCCATTAACGACGGACGAGGACATGATCACAGCGCTGGCGAACACCTTTGACGGATTTCTGTTTACCGGTGGACATGATGTGAATCCGGAGCTTTACGGTGAGCGGATGCAGAGCGTCTGTGGCGAGTTATGTATAGAGCGGGATAGAATGGAGGCTGTTCTGTTTGAAAAAGTGATTGCGCTGGGCAAACCTGCCTTCGGCATATGCCGTGGATTACAGCTGTTTAACGCTATATTAGGCGGAACGTTATATCAGGATATCCCCACAGCTTTTGATGCAGAGCAGAAAATTGCTCATCAGCAAAAACCCCCGTACACCAATCTCGTACATTTCGTACATATTGAAAAGCATAATTTGCTGCATGATATCTTGCAGACGGACCAGATTCGGGTTAACAGTTATCACCATCAGGGCATTAAAACGTTGTCCGATCAATTAGTAGCTGCAGCGATTGCGGAGGATGGGCTGATTGAATCTGTCGTCATGCCTGGCTGCTCGTTTGTGCTCGCTGTTCAGTGGCATCCGGAGTATAGTTATGCCGTGGACGAGTACAGCCAGCAGCTGTTTACAGCTTTCGTGAGCGCCTGCTGTTCAGCTCGATTCAATAGTCCGATGCAGGATATTATAGCCTGATTCAATGTGTAGGGCGTGGTCAAGGGACATTCGGTGAATATGACAAAGACCTTCTCATTTGACTGAGGAGGTCTTTTGCAGAAGAACATGTTAGTTGAAAATATGTCACAATCCGGATTCTGCTTTTGCATTCCCTTCATTGGCACTGAGGGTAGCAATCAGTTTTTCGCCTTCAACGTCGAGATTAGGCAGGATGCGATCCAGCCATTTCGGAAGAGACCAGGCTTTGTCGCCAAAAATCGCCATAATGGCAGGCACCAGAGCCATTCGGATGATAAAAGCATCGATTAGAATGCCGATCGCCAGCGTGAATCCAATCTGTTTAATCATTACATCATCGGTAAAGATAAAACCAGCAAATACGGAAACCATGATAACTGCTGCTGCTACAACGACACGACTAACCTGATTATAACCATGTACAACCGATTCGGTGCCGCGGTGACCGTGGACATAGGATTCGCGCATGGAGCTAACCAGGAACACCTGATAATCCATGGCAAGACCGTACAGAATCCCGGTTACAATAATAGGCATGAAGCTAAGCAGCGGGCCGCCTGTATCGAAACCGAAGAGGGAATGCAGCCAGCCCCACTGGAACACAGCTGTCGTCATGCCGAATGTAGCCAGGATACTAAGCAAGAATCCGATGGTTGCTTTGATCGGAACGATGATCGAACGGAATACAAGCAGCAAGATAATTAATGAAAGTAGAATGATAATGCCTACATAGATCGGGAAAACCTGAGCCAGCTTGGCGGACATATCAATATTTACGGCGGTAAGTCCGGTGACGCCAAGTTTGACGTCATATGTCTTGGCCATGCTGGAGTCTGCCGACCGCAAATCGTAGACTAGCGTTTTTGTCGCATTATCGTTAGGACCTGTCTTGGGAATCAGACTGAAAATAGCCATTTCCTCCGTCATGCCTAAAGGTGAGACTTGAGCCACGTTATTCTGGCCTTGCAGCTCCATGGCGAGTCCGCCCAGAAGCTCAGGTGTCATTTTGGCAGAGGCATTACGCGGTTCAGCGACCAGGATCAATGGTCCGTTGAAGCCTTCTCCAAAACCTTTCGAGATCGCATCATAGCTCTGTCTTGCATCCGTATCCAGGTTCGCTGACGAAGCACCCGGGATACCCATTTCCATTTTTGTAATCGGAGTGGCGGCAAACCCCAGAACGAGGATAATCGCAATAATGGTCGCCCAGCGATTTTTAATGATGAATTTGACCCATCTGTTGGCCACGCCATGACTTGACGCCTCTGATGTACTGGCAGCTTTCGCACGTGCTTTTTTCGAGCAGATTCGTTCACCAACAAGACCAAGCAAGGCGGGCAGAAGGGTTAACGCAACGAATACGTTGATCAGTACTGTCGCAGCTGCGACGAGTGCCATCGTGGACAAGAAGGTCAGTCCAATGACAAGCATACCGCATAGGGCGATAATGACCGTTAATCCAGCAAAAAACACAGCACTGCCCGATGTGCCAATCGCCCGGGCTGTAGCTTCCTGTGCGCTCAGGCGCTGATCAATAATCATCCGGCGCTGACGGTTGACGATGAAGAGTGCATAGTCGATGCCGACAGCCAGACCTACCATCAGAGCCAGAACGGATGTAACACTTGGCATATCAACAAATTTGGAGATTGAGAATGCTCCGCCGACCCCGATAGCTACTCCAAGAAGGGCTGTGATCAGTGGCAGACCTGCTGCAACAACGGAACCAAGGGTAATCAGCAGTACGATGACCGCGATAACAAGCCCCACAATTTCAGCAGAGCCAACCCCGATGGATACCGATTTAAGCGTTTCACCTGGCAATACTTTAATCTGTGTTCCTTGTTCAACTTTCATGACCGAATGAATGACGGAATCGAAGACATCCTGCGTAATGGCGGATTGTTCAATTGTGAACTGGAACTGAAACAGCGCCGTGCTCCCATCGGAAGAGATCAATACGCCTGGAACAGGAACATTGTTCACTATTAATGGGCCATATGGAGGCGGAGAAGCTGTAGCTGACTGAGCCATGCTCATCGCTTGAGCTGCGTCCGCAGATGCTCCTGAGCTATTCGCTTGCGCAGCTGCTGCATAGTCGGCTGGATTGATCACTTTCTCCAGCCCGTAAACTTCGCTGACACCTTTCATGATGGCAGCTCCACGCTCGGGTGTATCCAGCCGCTCATTGTCCGGCGCTTTGAACACAACGCTTCCTTGACCGCCGGAGGCCGCAGGCAGTTCTTTTGCAAGCTGATCCAGAACTTTCTGTGATTCTGTGCCTTCAATTTTCATTTCGGAACTGATACGGACGCCGTTGATGCTGATCATGGAGATAACAATCCCCAGAATAATCACCCATCCAATAATGAAATAAGCGGGCTTGCGAAAAGCGGTTTTTCCTATTTTGTATAATAAGGTAGACATTTCTCTCTTTTACACTCCTTCTATTATAAGTATGGCATTTACGATGATGGATTATTAAAAGGGTAGGGCAGGAATGGAAGAGATTAAAACCCTTTCCGCAAATGATCAAACACCGTTTCCATAAACTGCTCAAACGGGACTGCATCAGAGGCAGCGCTGGCAGCGATCTGCTGCCCGGGCAAACGCACATTCAATCTTCCCTCAATCAAGGGCAGCACGGTGCCATAGATGGCGCTGATCAGCAAGTACGTATAGATCTCGTCGTATTGTCCGTTTGACAGGTCGAGCAGGGTTTCCTGAGCCTGAGTCTGCAGCCGGTGCATCGCAGCCAAATAGTGAGGTTCAAGCACGGGATAGGTTCGGGACAAGATGACAAGTTGATGCAGTCTGCCAATCAATTCGGACGTGAGTTGCATTTTAACCAGTTCATACATAATCTCCAGCAATGTTGCATGGTCCGGAAGCTGGGTGAGCAGATGTTCCAGCTCAGCTGTATTCGGCACGGACAGGGCCCCTAGCGCAACCGCTTCTTCCTTGCATGTAAAGTAGTTGGCAAATGTTCTGCGCGAACATCCGACCTGCTGCACGATATCTTCTACCGTGAACCCGTCGAGTCCATGCTCTAGCGTCAGGTTAAAAGCCACTCCTGCGAGTGCTTTCTCCGTGGCTTCTTTTTTTAAATGTCGCAAAGTTCGTTTCATAATGGTATACCGCCTATGCGTTCGCCTCCTTGGGATGGATAGAAGAAAATAAATGGTTGTTTCATTTGTGAAAATAATCATAACAATAACTTGCTCATTGTGCAAATTTACTCATTGTGCAATATTTTTCGTGGATGAATATCCAGTAAAAATTTATGAATATACATTGAGGTTCAGTTCAGATTGTACAAAGGTATTCATAAAATCTATACAAACATTAATAGGGAACAATACAAGTACGTGAACGGGTAGATTAAAAGCACATGATTATTCGTTTAGCTTCGATTACGTATACAAAGGAAGGAAGACAAACGGAGAGTATATTTATACAAAAATACGTTTTGACGTATCTATTCCATTTTCCATCCTCAACAAACGAATAAAATTAATTTTAAAATATCCCTTGATTTTTAGAGAAACGTCTGATAGTGTAATACCTGTGATTTTGGAAAGTTGATTTATCAATATGAATTGGAGCTTTCCAGCAGATAATTTTTGACCACTTCTACCAAGGAGTTAAGGCCATACGGACAGCCGGGTCAAATGCCGATTGGCAACTTCTGTTGCCTTATTGATTGAGTTCAAAGCTCAAATTTTATAAGTTGGTTACTTTACAACCAGTGCATCTGCACATCAACTTGTGAAACGGTCAATAAGAGTGGTAAAGGCGAATTATTTGCTATATAGACTCTGATCCAATATTGATATACATGAAGGAGCTTTCCGCCGAAGGAGTTCTTGTGGACTTTTTTGGTCATGGAGTCTTCACGTCTTTTTTATGATGTATATCGACAAGCAAGTGTGATGGTGTGCGCAAATGCGACATTTTTCACCTTGCTTTTTTTATTGTATCCGGAGCGGGTGGACGTTGCATAATGAAACAATACAACTGCGAACGTCTTGGAATTTTATGAAAAAACAAAAAACCTAATTATGGGGATAGGAGAATGAGAAAATGGGAAAAGCACTAATCATCGGCGCCGGCGGCGTGGCTTCTGTAGCAGTACACAAATGCGTTCAAAACAGCGAGGTTTTTGAAGAAATCTGTATCGCAAGCCGTACGAAATCCAAATGCGACGATTTGAAAGCAAAGCTGGATGGCGGCAAAACTAAAATCTCGACTGCTCAAGTAGACGCTGACAACGTGGATGAACTGATCGCTTTGATCAATGAGTTCCAACCAGATATCGTCATGAACCTTGCACTGCCATACCAGGATCTGACGATCATGGATGCGTGCCTGGCTACAAAAACACACTACATGGATACAGCAAACTATGAGCCGGAAGATACGGCGAAATTCGAATACAGCTGGCAGTGGGATTACAAAGAGCGTTTTGAAAAAGCAGGCATCACTGCGCTGCTGGGCAGCGGATTCGATCCGGGAGTAACAGGTGTATTCTCTGCATACGCATTGAAGCACTATTTTGACGAAATCGAATATATTGATATCCTCGACTGCAACGGCGGCGATCACGGTTATCCGTTTGCTACCAACTTCAACCCGGAGATCAACATTCGTGAAGTTTCTGCGAACGGCAGATACTGGGAGAACGGTGAATGGATCGAAACAAAACCGATGGAAATCAAACGTGTCTATGACTTCAAAGAAGTGGGCGAAAAAGACATGTACCTGTTGTATCACGAAGAGCTGGAGTCTCTCGCGAAAAACATCCCTGGCTTGAAACGTATCCGTTTCTTCATGACATTTGGTCAAAGCTACCTGACTCACCTGAAAGCTCTGGAAAACGTAGGCATGACTTCGATCGAGCCAATCGAATTCGAAGGCAAACAAATCATTCCTTTGCAGTTCCTGAAAGCTGTTCTGCCTGATCCGGCGTCCCTTGGACCTCGTACTGTAGGTAAAACAAACATCGGTTGTATCTTCAAAGGTAAAAAAGATGGTCAAGACAAAACGTACTATGTGTACAACATCTGTGACCATCAGGAGTGCTACAAAGAAGTTGGCTCCCAAGCCATCTCTTACACTACAGGTGTTCCGGCAATGATCGGCGCAGCGATGGTGATGACAGGCAAATGGAACAAACCAGGCGTATACAACGTGGAAGAGTTCAACCCGGATCCGTTCATGGAAGAACTGAACAAATGGGGCCTTCCTTGGGTAGAAGACTTCAATCCGGTTCTGGTTGATGCACTTCCGGAAGAGTCCAAAGCAAAAGAATCGGAGCTTGTTCGCTAAGATGCAGTTTGAACAGCTGCCTACGCCTTGTTTTGTTGTTGATGAAGCTTTGATTGAGAGAAACTTGAAAATCCTGAACGGTGTAATGCAGCGTACAGGTGCGAAAATTGTACTTGCACAGAAGGCATTTTCCATGACAGCTATGTATCCGCTGATTGGAGAATACTTGAGCGGTGCGACCGCAAGTGGTTTGTATGAAGCACGTCTCGGACATGAAGAGATGGGCAAGGAAAATCATGTTTTTGCTCCGGCTTTTCGTGAGGAGGAGATGGATGAGATTGTTTCGATCTGTGATCACATCATTTTCAACTCCTTTTCACAGCTGGCGAAATTCAAGGATAAAGCACTGCAAGCTGGCTGTAAGGTTGGTTTGCGTGTGAACCCGGAATGCTCCACGCAGGAAGGACACGAGATCTATGATCCGTGTTCTCCAGGTTCACGCTTCGGCGCCAAGCAGGAGGATTTCCGTGCAGAGCTGCTGGAAGGCGTATCTGGACTGCATTTCCACACTCTGTGCCAGCAAAACTCGGACGATCTGGAAACAACGCTGAATGCTGTTGTTGAAAAGTTCGGACAGTGGCTGCCGCAGATGGAATGGATTAACTTTGGCGGGGGACATCATATTACCCGTGAAGATTACGACATTCCAAGACTGGAAGCATGCATTAAACGGATGCAAAATGATTACGGCTTGGAAGTATATCTGGAGCCGGGAGAAGCAGTTGCCCTCAATGCAGGCTATCTGGTGACTTCCGTTCTGGACTTCCACAAGAACGGTATGGATATCGCCATTTTGGATACTTCTGCTACTTGCCATATGCCGGATGTGCTTGAGATGCCATATCGTCCGCCGTTGATCGGTTCAGGTGAAGCGGGTGAGAAGCCTCATCTGTATCGTCTTGGCGGCCAAACATGTCTGTCTGGTGACGTCATTGGCGACTACTCCTTCGATGAGCCTTTGAAAGAAGGCGACCGTCTTGTATTTGAAGACATGGCGATCTACTCCATGGTTAAAACAAATACGTTCAACGGCATGCCACTGCCAGCGATTGCGGTGAAACGCAAAGACGGCGATTGCGAAGTCGTTCGTGAATTCGGATATCAGGATTTCAAAATGCGCTTGGCTTAAAAAAGAGAGCTGCTCCAGGGTCACATCTGATGTGATCAGGAACAGCTCTTTTCGCGTATTTTCCCGGTTCCACTGCTCATTTGGCACGGCTTCGGGTTCATTTATATTGCGGTCAGTATAGTTAGCTGTACTATTTGAATTAATGCTGTGAATCGACAGGCTTGCTGGCTGCTCTTGCGGCATAAGGAAAGATCGGATCTTTCAGTTCAAAATCATAGGTTAAACCGTTCACAAGACCTACAACATATTCGCTATCGTAGAGGTCCAGCAAAAATCCAGCCATCTGCTCCGCAGTATGGAACTTGGGTACACGGCCTTCATATTCAAACTGATCCAGATCAAAGGCACGTTCGGCAAACTCGGTCTCTGTGGCAGCAGGGGCAAGCACTTTGGCTTGCATCGGTACATTTTTGCTTTTCAATTCTTGTGCCAAGCCTTCTGTAAATGCACTTACATAAAATTTGGTTGCACAGTATGTTACCGCATCCGCGACGATGGTATACCCGCCTCCTGAAGAGATGTTAATAATCTGGGTACCTGGAACCGCGGCATAATCTCGAACATACAGGGTGGAGAGGATCGTAAGAGCTTCAATATTAAGATGAAGCATTTGTTCAATTTTGGGCAGATGCTGCTCGCCAACGGAAGCAAAATTGCCAAAGCCCGCGTTGTTAATCCACGTTTCAATGGAATAATCCTTCAAGCTTTCATAGAAGGCATGTACTTCTGTGGCAATGGACAGATCCACGGTACGGATTACAACATCCAGCTGCGGATGAAGTTCAGCTATTTTATTTTTTAACGAATTCAATGCTTCTGTTCTGCGGGCAGCGAGAATTAAATGTTTGCCTCGTGCTGCAAAAGCAAGAGCGGCTTCATATCCAATGCCTGAGCTGGCGCCTGTAATGACCGTATATTTCATGTGAATTCCTCCTGGGATCATTTCAATCTATATTGTGGGATGACCACGAATTGATTATACTGATTAGAGTTTACTCTAAGTCAAGCACTCAGCTGAAGGAGGTGAAAATAACAATGCATACCATCGGAGAAGTTGCCGAGATGTTAGGCATTAGCGCACATACGCTGCGTTATTATGAGAAGGAACAGATCATCATCCCGCTGCGTGATTCCAGTGGAGACAGACGATATAACGAGTCACATCTGAAATGGCTCCAGTTTGTCATCAAATTAAAGGAAACACAGATGCCGATTGCGGTAATCAAGCAGTATGCTTCATTATTTCAGCAAGGTGAGCATACCGCCGTTGAGCGGCTGAAGCTGCTGGAGGACCACAAAAAGTCAGTGGAACAGCAGATGAATACACTCCATGCGGCGAATGAAATGCTGGAACTTAAAATTATAGCATATCGCTCATTGATCGGGAAATAATGTAAGGAGGTCAAATAATGCGATGAGCAGACTAACCTGGGTTTTGCAATGACCTTCTATTGCCAAATGTGTGATTTTTGTTATAGACTATTTTTTATGTTTATTGATTATTTAGCTGTTTATCGTTCACCAAGGGGGAAAAGGAATGCATCAACACAAAGCGCACAAGTCAAACCAGCTTAAAATCCTCTCCAAGGCTCTGCTCATCATTATCGGAGGATTCATCACAGCGTATGGCCTGGAGGCCATACTGATTCCAAACAAGGTATCCGATGGTGGTGTTACGGGTCTGAGTATCGTCGGCTCGAATTTGTTCGGATTACCGCTTGGATTATTGATCGGACTATTAAACATTCCGTTTGTATGGCTCGGATACAAGCAAATTGGTAAAAGTTTTGCGCTGTACTCCGTGATTGGTATTGCATCACTTGCCATCAGCGCCAGTCTCATGCACCATGTGCCGACGATTATTGAAGGGGACACACTGCTGGTTACGGTTGTGGGCGGTATCATTATCGGTTTTGGTATGGGTCTCGCACTGCGTAATGGCGGAGCACTGGATGGGATCGATATGCTGGCCGTGTTGTTATCCCGTAAGCTGCCCTTCGGAACGAGTGACCTGATTTTGTTCCTGAACATGTTTGTATTTATCGTCGTTTCAACCGTATTTGGCTTGCAAGGTGCTATTTTGTCTGGACTGGCATACTTTATTGCTTCCAAAGTAATACATATCGTCGAGGAAGGTTTGAGCGGTTCCAAGACGTTCAAAATCATTACGACTCAACCTGAAATTATGGTGGAGACCATTCGTGACCGGCTTGGACGGGGAGCAACGTATACGGATGCGTATGGCGGTTATTCCAACGAGCAGTTCAAGGAAATCACCTGTGTCATCAACCGGATGGAAGAAAGTAAAATCAAGGATATCATTAACGAGATTGACCCTGCAGCCTTTGTTGTTGTCTACGACGTAGCCGAAGTGAAGGGCGGAAATTTCAAGAAGAAGGACATTCACTAAGAACAAGCGTTGATAAGAGTAACCCTCTTGTCGGCGCTTTTTCTTATTTTTTTAAAACTAGAATCAATCAGTCAACCAATTAATAACCAGCCAAGCGTTAATCTTCTGTAAAAACTGTAGCAAAGCTGCTATCTACACCTTCGATATACAGAGGGATAGCGTAAACTTTCGTAAAGTGGGAAAGGTCTTGATTCAGATTGAGATCTTCAATGACAAGAATGTACTTGCCATCGACCCGGTCTTTGCCCAAAATCGTTTGATGGAAAGCAATGGCTTCGTCTGGATGATTCGCTGCACCAGCGGATATCATATCAATACCAATGGCACGCAAGGATTCAAATATCATCAGATAACGTGCTGCGGAGGATGATAGGCCCGGATTGTGATTAGCGTACCGTTCAGGATCAGATGAGCGAATTTTGCCAAAACCCGTTCGAATAAGCAGCAGATCCGCTCCAGCGATTTGATGTTCAAAAGGCTGTAGATCAGCTTTGGTGATCAACTCATCATCACTTTTGGGAATATCAATAATGACAGGGTGGGTAAAAATAAAATCGTCAATCGCAATCTCACTGATTTTCTTGCCTTGAGGATTAAAGTGCCATGGGGCATCAATATGTGTTCCGTTATGATTAAGGCTTGTGATGACAAACTGGTTATACGGATCACCTTGAGCGATACTGGCTTGCTGCTGTATAACGACTGGAGGATTATCTTTGTATACCGGCGTGTTCACACCTAGCGGATAAGACAAGAGAAGACGCTTCATTTTTGGCGTTAACTCCTTTCCTGACGCATTGACTTGGATTACTTGCATAAGTAAGGCTTCGGTATGGAAAACTTGAGTATATAAGTTGAACTTATTGGTTTGCATAAAAACGGAGAGGACAGAAAAAACCTGAAGAAGCGAAGCGGTCGCCTTTATCACCGGATTTTCCCTTTCAGAAAAGGGAATCAAAAAAAATCTGGGGATAACAGCGATTGGAAGGTTATTCTGTCATCGAAGTCCCGTGCAAACCTTCTTTAGTTCAATTTATATAGTGAAGAAATACATGACATTTCAATAAGGAGGTTAGCGAGATGACAAAGCAGGACCCGCAGGAACTTTTGAAGCAGAAGCACGAACAGGACGAGCACAAAAGACAATTCACCAATTTCTCCCGCAACGTATCCGGTCATAGTGAGATGGAAGCAGGGCAGGAATTCAGTCAGGATCATGTGACGGATGACCAGAACCGTATGAAATCGGTTGAGAATAGACGAGCTTATCCAAATTAGTGTGCAAATACGATGGTAGGGTTATAAGCTGGTCCAGTTATGGATCAGCTTTTTGCCATTAGAATTGCAATACTTCACCTAACGAAATTAACATTTAATCAAGCTGGTCAACAGGTTAAAAAGGTCGTATAGTAGTATATGTTAAACGGAAGAGAAGTATATTTCGCTAAGTGCTCTTGATGGGCACAAACCAAACAATTTTACATATAAGGATGGGGAAATATGGACTTTACACCGGTTGCTTCATTAATTGATCGCTTAACATCATGGAGAGTCCCATGGGCAGAAGTGCTTGTTATGCATCATAACGAAATCGTTTTCCAGTATCGGAACGGATTCGAAAATGTGGAGGAGAAGACGCCCATTCGGGAGAATGCGATCTTTAATCTGTACTCCATGACCAAGATCATGACTTGTGTGGCTGCACTGCAGCTGGTTGAAAAAGGGTATATCCTTTTACTCGACCCACTGTCTCAGTATTTACCTGAATTTGCAGAAATGCAGGTGAAGAAGGCACTGCCCAATGGCGAAGTTTACTATGAGAAAGCGGCCAGACCGATTACGGTACGTGATCTGTTTACGATGACTGCGGGCTTTTCATATGATATCCATGCGCCAAGTATCAAGGAAGCGGTGGAACGTACCCACGGAACACTGCCTACACGGGAGTTTGCGAGAGCTTTGGCGAAAGAACCACTGATGTTTGAGCCAGGTACACACTGGAATTACAGCATGTGTCATGATGTGCTTGGCGCGCTGGTGGAAGTGGTAAGTGGTAAACGATTCGGCACATATTTGCAGGATGAGATTATTCAACCGCTCGGCATGTATGACACCACTTTTGATCTGAAGGAAGAACAGCGGTCTCGCTTGATTCCGCAATACCTTTTCGATGAACAGCAAGATAAAGCGGTACGAATGGATGGCAATGGCTTCCGTGTAGGTACAGAACTGGATAGTGGCGGTGCGGGATTGTTTTCCACCGTTAACGATTACGCCAAGTTCTTGAATGCACTGACCGGATTTGGCACAAGTCCGGAAGGTATTCGCATATTGTCCCGGGCTTCCGTGGAGTTGATGAGAACCGATCATCTGAACGACATGACACGGCCAGATTTTTCATGGGATCATATGTATGGTTACGGTTATGGTCTCGGGGTTCGTACACATATCTCCAAAGCAGGCAGTGGTTCATTAAGTCCAATTGGGGAGTTTGGATGGGCTGGAGCGGCTGGCTGCATGGCTATTATAGACCCGGATTCCGGGCTGACGGTGATGTATGCGCAGCATCTGCTGAACAGCCAGGAGCATTATGTGCATCGTCGGTTGCGTAATGCAGTGTATTCTTGTCTTTGATGTCAAAGAACCTTCTACAGGATTCCTGTAAAAGGTTCTTTTTTTGTGAGCGCCCGGTGATTTTATTTATGGAACAGTCGTATGAGTGATGATATTTCTTCTATGGTTTCTTGTTGTCCATTTTTGATCCACGTCATCCAAATTTCAAAAACACCGGCACTCATAAAGTGAATCCAATAATTTCGTTTTGCACCTGTCCAGTTTGGAAAGGGAATGAGCTCATCATAAAATTGAGTAATATGGTTCTTGAAAATTTGATAAAGTAACCCTGTGTACTCACTCTCAATGGACATTTTTATGTCATTGGAAATGACCAGAAAAAACTTGGTCAAATCTTTTATTTTTTGTTCGTTATTCTTTTTGTGAGCAAGTTTATTGAATATATCAGCAAATTTAGGCTCGTAGTACTCCACTAATACCTGTTCGAGGTTTTCATAATTTCTATAGAATGCCATTCGACTGACACCGGCTTTTTTTACGAGTTCTGAAATGGTTAATTGTGATATTTTTTTCTTTTTTAGTAGCTCCAGCAATGCAATCGTAATCCATTCTCTAGTGTCTTTTTTTATAATTTGTGCGTGATCCGTTGCTGCCATTACAAATCCTCCAATCTGTCACATATGCTTGATACTTGCTTGCGTTTGATAATGCCTGATCTTATTATAGGGTAAAACATGTTACAAGTGTAACGTCAATTGAAGGGAGTTTTTATGGTGGAAGACCCTAACAAATCTTTAGTGCTGGTAACCGGAGGTTCAGGATTTATCGCTGTTCATATAATCTTAAAATTACTGGAGGAGAAGTATCGTGTCCGGGCCACCCTTCGTACAATGAGCAGACAAGATGAAGTAAAAGCCATGATCATATCGGGCGGGGCGACAAATCTTGAGAATTTGTCATTTGTTCAAGCAGATTTAACTTCTGATAATAACTGGGATAGTGCTGTTGAAGGGGCGGATTATGTCATTCATGTGGCATCTCCAACACCCAATAAAATATATAAAGATGAAAATGAAATGATTGGGCCGGCACGTGATGGTGTTTTACGAGTGTTGAGAGCCGCACGTAATGCAGGGGTTAAACGCGTTGTTCTAACTTCTGCTTTCGGAGCAATCGGTGTGGGACATAAGCATCACACAGGGCCATACACCGAAGAAGATTGGTCCAATATAGACGCAAAAATTCATCCCTATCAAAAATCCAAGACAATCGCTGAATTAGCTGCCTGGGAATTTATTAAAATGGAAGGGGATGGTTTGGAATTAGCAACCGTAAATCCTGTTGGTGTGATGGGGCCAATTCTAGGAAATGATTATTCCCATTCAAATGATATTGTTCGTCAGATGTTAGAAGGTAAACTAAAGTCTGTCCCCAAAATTTATTCAGATTATGTGGATGTTCGAGATGTTGCAGAGCTGCATATCTTGGCGATGGTTCATCCCGAAGCAAGTGGAGAGCGATTTATAGCTTCTAGTGCAGAAAACCTCTCAACCTTGGAAGTTGCTAATATATTGCGAGAAAATTTAGGGCATGATGCCTTAAAAGCTCCAAAGAGAGAGGTCCCAAATTATATTGTTCGTGTTATGGCAATTTTCAATCCTAAATTAAGAATGATTGCAACACTCTTGGGAAAAGATATGTCAACGAGTAACCAAAAAGCCAGACGTATTCTTGGTTGGACACCACGTTCGGCAGAAGAGGCAATTATAGCAACTGGAAAAAGTATGATGAAAGTCATCAAAGGTCAGATGAAGTAACAAAAATAAAAAGCTAAGATCAACGGCCATAGAGTAGCATATTAAAATTTTTACTGATACGAAACATCATTTTATTCACGTAACGTTCCCAATGAACGGTCAATACGTACCCGGTTCACCAGATAAATACCTACGGACACCAACACTAACGCGACCAGATTTTTCATTTCCCAGATGGTTTCACCCAGAAATAGTGCAGACAACAGTGCGCCAAAGATGGGAATCAGGAAGTTATACACGGATACCTTGCCGACCTTGTTGTATTTCAGCAGCACATTCCATAAACAGAAGGCTACAGAAGATAACAACGCCAGATACACGAGATTCATCGTGGATTCCCATGTGAAATGAGTAACCCGACCGCCTAACGAGAGCCCGAGCAGGGTTAGCACCAATCCGCCTACCAGCAGGCTCACACCTGTAATCATCATAACATCAATAGCCGCTGTTAAACGCTTCGCGTAGATGGCTGTAATCGAAAATACCAGCGCTGCCATAATGATGAATCCCTCTCCAGTAAAAGAGAATGAGAACGTAAGCAGGTCTGCATGAAAGTTGACGATAATAACGCCGATGAATCCGAGCACACAGCCAATAACTTTGTTGCGGCTCAGCTTGTCGTTTTTATAAATGAAATGCGCCAGTACAACACTGAAAAACGTCGTGGTTGCGTTCATGATGGAGCCTTTGACACCAGTTGTATTCGCGACGCCTACATAGAAAAACATATATTGCAGTCCCGTCTGCAGCACGCCGAGTATACTCAAACTTGCCCATTCACGTCCGCTAAGCTTCAACCTGCGTCTAAAACCGACACGATATAATAGCAGGAGCAATATACCCGCCAGGCTGAAACGATAACCGGCAAAAACGTATTTTGAAGCAATATCAGCAGGCAGAATATGAAATGCAACGTATCCGAGCTTGATGGAAGGGTAGGCACTTCCCCATAACAGGCAGCACAGAGCGGCAATTAACATAACGATGATGGGATCGCTGAATCTGCTCCGCGGTTGTTCCAACTCTCTATGGTCTGCGTTCGCTGCGTCAGTCCGTTCGTTCGCAAGAGGGATATTAGCCGCTTTTCCTGTAGAACTTTCGACTTTTGCCGAGCTCTCGATTGTTACTGTTCTTTCTGTTCTTTCGATCACACTTAATCTTCTCCTCGCTTATTGTACAGAACGATATGTATGTATAAAACAAAATATCATGCCTTATAGACCATATCATAAAATGCAGCGTTTGTGTTGGGAGAAAACAGGGTAAGGGAGCATTCATCATCCCGGCTTGCAATGAGAGCGTATGCTTCGTAAAAATGGAGTTGGGACTTAATTCCAGTTAGAGAAGGCTTGCTAAACGGCTAAGAATGTGATAATTTATGTCTGTAACCGGTTACACATAAGGAGAACATATTCCATGACAACGATTAAAGATGTAGCGAATCTGGCCGGTGTATCGGTAGCCACTGTGTCCAGAGTAATTAATGACAGAGGTTATGTGCATGCCGACACACGTAAAAAAGTGGAAGATGCGGTAAAAGCACTTCACTTTTCCCCAAACGAAGTAGCACGGTCACTGTATACACGCAAGTCGAAACTGATTGGACTGCTGCTGCCCGACATTGCCAATCCGTACTTTCCCCAGCTCGCACGAGGTGTGGAGGATCGGATGCAGGAGCAGGACTATCGATTGATATTTGGAAATAGTGATGAGGATGAGCGGAAGGAGCAGGATTACATCCAGACGTTCATCCAGAATAACGTGGTGGGTGTGATCTCGTCCACCAATTATCCTCACTCTTCAATATATGAAAAGCTGAAGATTCCCGTCGTATTTCTGGACAGAACTTCACTGGATCGCCCCTCGGTATATGCTGATGGGAGAGAAGGAGGCAGACTGGCCGCAAAGGAAATCATTGAACGGGGCAGCAAGCGCATTACCGTTATGCAGGGGCCTTCACACATTAGACCGGCTCAAGATCGGTTTGAAGGTGCAATTGAAATTATCCGCAAAGCCGGGCTCAACTATGAGATCGTTCAAACCACCTCGTTTTCATTTAATGAGGCGGGAATGTGGGCTGAAGAGCTGTTCAGAGAGTACCCTGATACGGATGGGGTAATTGCCAGTAACGATATTGCGGCAATGGCCGTACTGCATGAAGCTTATCGCATAGGCAAAAACGTACCAGACGATGTGCAGGTCATCGGGTTTGACGATATCCCCATGAGTGGTTTGTTGTCGCCAGCGTTGTCCACGATCCGTCAGCCAGCATATGAGATGGGGCGGGAAGCGGCCGGATTACTTATTCAATTAGTAGAGCAAAATAAGCTGGAGAATAAAAACATACAGTTGCCCGTGTCCTTTATTGAACGGGGAACAACAAGAAAGGTGAGAAATGATGGCTAACATATGTGTAATTGGCAGCAGTTCAATAGATCTGGTGGTGACTTCTTCGAGAAGACCGGGCGCAGGAGAAACTGTGCTTGGTCAGAGCTTCAAAACGGTTCCCGGCGGTAAAGGCGCCAACCAGGCTGTGGCGGCGGCCCGCTTGGGTGCAGAAGTAGTGATGATCGGTCGAGTAGGTGATGATACCTTCGGTACAGATATTTTAGAGAACTTCAAGGCGAATCATGTTAATACAAGCAATGTGAAACCGGTTACACATTGCGAGAGCGGCACGGCTCATATCATATTGGCTGAGGGAGATAATAGCATTGTAGTGGTCGAAGCGGCTAATCGTGAAGTTACACCTGCATATGTTGACGAGGCTGCCGAAGTGATTCGTCATGCCGATATTGTACTGATTCAACAGGAGATTCCAGAAGAAACGGTAATTCATGTCAGCCAATTGTGTGCTGAATACCAGACGCCATTGCTGCTCAACCCGGCTCCAGCACGGGAGGTTCCACAAGAGGTAATCGACAATGCATCCTACATTACACCGAATGAGCATGAGGCTGAAATCTTGTTCAAGGGCATGAAGCCTGCTGAGGCATTACGTCAATATCCGAACAAGCTGTTTATTACGGAAGGCAGCAAGGGTGTCCGCTATTTTGACGGTAATGAAGAGATTCTCGTTCCAACGTATAAAGTCGAAGCCGTAGATACAACCGGAGCTGGCGATACCTTTAATGCAGCATTTGCAGTGGCTTTGGCTGAGGGCAAGTCCATTCAGGACAGTGTGCGTTTTGCCAATCGGGCAGCGTCATTATCCGTAACCAAGTTTGGTGCACAGGGAGGCATGCCGACTCGGGACGAAGTAGAAGCAAGTCTGTAAGAAGAAGCTGAACATAGATTTTTATATAAGTTCCACTATCTCATTTACACTTTAACGGAGAGGACAGAAAAAACCTGAAAAAGCGAAGCGGTCGCCTTTATCACCGGATTTTCCCTTATGGAAAAAAGATCGAAAAAATCCGGGGATAACCGCTACTCTCCAGGTTGTTCTGTCATCGGAGTGGATTATGTAAAATTTTTAGTTCAACTTATACAGTGAAATAAATGTGAATTTGCGAAAAAGATAAAGGGGAACTCGTAATGAAGAAAAACGGCATCCTGAACAGTCATATTTCAAAAATATTATCTGATCTCGGTCACACGGACCGGATTGCCATTGCGGATGCGGGCTTGCCCGTTCCGGATGGTGTGCTCAAGATTGATCTGGCACTCAAGCTCGGTACACCGAGCTTCCGTGAAGTGCTGGACGTCATTGCAGACGACATGGTTACGGAGAGAGTCATTGTAGCCAGCGAGATTCGGGAGGGGAATCCACAAACGCTTGCTTATCTGACAGAGAAGTTTGGTTCAGAGATTATTGATGACAGCTTGGATCATGAACAATTCAAGGCCTTGACCCGGCAGGTAAAGGCGGTTATTCGCACAGGCGAGGCTACGCCGTATGCCAATTGCATTTTACAATCGGGAGTAAATTTCGGTTAAAAGGAGGCACCATAACCATGCACATTCAGATGCATAACATTCATAAAGCGTTTGGCACCAACCAAGTGTTAAGCGGCGTGGATTTTGATCTCAAAGAAGGTGAGGTTCATGCCCTGATGGGGGAGAACGGCGCTGGCAAATCCACGCTCATGAACATTCTGATTGGCCTGCACCAGCGTGATCAAGGAACCATCGAGATTGACGGCAAGGAAACGTATTTTGGCAGTCCAAAGGAAGCTGAGCAGCTTGGCCTTACGTTCATTCATCAGGAGCTGAATGTGTGGCCGGAGATGACGGTGCTGGATAATCTGTTTATCGGCAAGGAGATATTCTCCTCCACGGGATTGCTAAACACCAGACAAATGAAAGCGCTTGCCAGTGAACAGTTTGCCAAATTATCTGTAGATATTCCGCTGGAACGTCCTGCTGGAGAGTGCTCTGTCGGGCAGCAGCAGATGATCGAGATTGCGAAAGCATTGATGACCGATGCAAAAGTGATCATTATGGACGAGCCTACAGCGGCTTTGACGGAGCGAGAGATTCAGAAGCTGTTCGAGGTGATTCGTTCCTTGCAAAAGAACGGTGTCTCCATCGTATATATCTCTCATCGAATGGAGGAAATCTTCACGATCTGTGATCGCATCACCATTATGCGTGATGGTCGAACCGTGGACACCAAAGCCATTCCCGAGACCAACTTTGATGAGGTCGTGCGCAAGATGGTAGGCCGCGAGCTTACGGAGCGTTATCCGGCGCGCAATCCGAAATATGGCGATGTTGTGCTTGAGGTGCGCAACGCAAGCCGGAAGGGTTTGTTTGAAAATGTCAGCTTTGACGTCAAAGCTGGCGAGGTCCTCGGATTTTCCGGACTGATGGGATCGGGGCGTACGGAGATCATGAGAGCTATCTTTGGACTGGATCGGCTGTACAGCGGAGAAATCAAGATCCGCGGGAAAAAAGTAAACATCCGCAAGCCGTCAGATGCGGTGAAGCATGGCATCGGTTTTATTACCGAAGACCGGAAGGATGAAGGGCTGGTGCTCGATTTTTCCATCCGTGAAAATATGGCATTAACGAACTTGTTCAGCTTTTCAAGCAAAGGCTTCATCTCCACTGCCAAGGAACAGGAATTTGTGGACACCCTGATCAAACGGCTTCAGATCAAAACACAATCCTCGGAGACAGCGGCCCGGAACTTGTCCGGGGGGAACCAGCAAAAGGTTGTCATTGCCAAATGGGTAGGTATCGGTCCGAGCGTTCTCATTCTGGACGAGCCTACACGCGGGGTGGACGTTGGTGCGAAGCGTGAAATCTATCAGCTGATGAACGAACTGACGGATCGCGGGGTGGCTATCATTATGGTTTCGTCCGAACTGCCTGAAGTGCTCGGGATGAGCGATCGTATTGCAGTGGTACATGAAGGTCACATTACCGGCGTGCTGCCGAAGGAAGAAGCGACACAGGAACATATTATGACTTTAGCTACAGGAGGACTGTAACATGACAACGATGCAGGAAAATAAAACAGCCAAAAGCGGCTTCCGCTTCTCAGGTGTAACGCAGAAACTTGGACCACTACTCGGATTAATCATTCTGATTGTTATCGTATCCGTGCTGAATCCCAGCTTTTTGGAACCGCTTAATATTCTGAACCTGCTGCGCCAGGTTTCCATTAATGCGCTGATTGCATTTGGCATGACGTTTGTTATTCTCACTGGCGGGATTGACCTCTCGGTTGGTTCTATTCTTGCGTTATCCAGTGCGTTCGTAGCCAATATGATGTTATCCGGCCTTGATCCGATTCTGTCCATCATTATCGGGGTTGCGCTGGGTGGTGTCATGGGTATGGTAAACGGACTCATGATTACGAAGGGCAATATGGCACCGTTTATTGCAACACTCGCAACGATGACTATTTTTAGAGGTCTGACGCTGGTTTACACCAATGGTAATCCGATCACAGGTCTTGGTGACAGCCTGCTGTTCCAGTTGTTTGGACGCGGATATCTGCTAGGCATTCCAGTGCCAGCTATTACGATGCTGATTACGTTTGTTATTCTTTGGACCATCTTGCATAAAACGGCCTTCGGCCGCAAAACGTACGCCATCGGCGGTAATGAAAAAGCGTCTATTATTTCAGGTATCAAGGTTTCCCGTGTCAAAATTATGATCTACTCCCTCGCAGGTATGCTGGCCGCGCTGGCAGGTGCAATCCTGACCTCGCGTCTGAACTCTGCTCAGCCTACGGCGGGTACTTCTTACGAGCTGGATGCCATCGCAGCGGTTGTACTTGGGGGAACAAGCCTTTCCGGTGGACGCGGACGCATCGTAGGTACATTAATAGGTGTACTGATTATCGGCGTACTGAATAACGGTCTGAACCTGCTTGGTGTGAACTCCTTCTACCAGATGGTTGTAAAGGGTGTCGTAATTGCCATCGCCGTCCTGCTGGACCGCAAGAAAACCGCATAAGGGAGAGAATTCAACATGAAAAAATGGACATTAACACTTGTAAGCATGATCCTGATCGTTGTGCTCGCCGGATGCTCGCTGGAGCCGCCGGGATGGGCAAAACCTAAGACAGCTGGAGGCAAGGAACAGAAGAAAATCGGCTTGTCAATTTCTACACTGAACAACCCGTTCTTCGTATCTTTGAAAGATGGTGTTGTGGCGGAAGCGCAGAAACAAGGCATTCAGGTTGTGGTCGTGGATGCACAGAACGACTCTGCGAAACAAACCAATGATGTGGATGATCTTATTCAACAAGGTGTAGATGCCTTGCTGATTAACCCGGCCGATTCCGCGGCGATCTCGACAGCTGTGCAATCTGCCAATACGGTAGGTATTCCGGTGATTACACTTGACCGTTCTGCAGATAAAGGGGAAGTTGCAGCACTTGTCGCTTCCGATAATGCGAAGGGAGGCCGGATGGCAGCGGAATATATCGTGAAACAGCTGGGCGAAGGAGCCAAAGTTATTGAGCTTGAAGGTGTGCCAGGGGCATCGGCGACAAGGGAGCGCGGCAAAGGATTTCATGAGATTGCTGACCAGAAGCTTGACGTGGTTGCCAAACAATCTGCTGACTTTGACCGCTCCAAAGGTCTGAATGTCATGGAAAACCTGCTGCAAGGCAACCCGGGTGTACAGGCGGTATTTGCCCATAATGACGAGATGGCACTCGGTGCGATTGAAGCCATTCAAAGCTCGGGTAAAGATATTCCGGTGATCGGGTTTGACGGCAACGACGATGCCATTAAATCCATTCAGGATGGTAAACTGACAGCAACCGTTGCTCAGCAGCCTGAGCTGATTGGACAGCTTGCGCTGCAAGCGGCACTCGATGTACTGAGTGGCAAGCAGGTGGAGAAATCCATCCCGGCTGAATTGAAGCTGGTAACGAAGGAAAACGTGAATCAATAACTCAATATTTAAAAGGTTTAAAGATAATCAAACGAATCCCGCTCTGGCTCAAAAAGCCTGAACGGGATTTTTTATCGTGGAAATCATAGTTGATTGAACTCGAAATTAGACTCGTACCTGACTCCAATTGAACACTACAAAGTTTTGGATTGCTCTAAACTCACATCTTTGGATATACATATTCAGTCCATAGATTGTTATACTGGCATTCAAATGGTGAGTAGAAAGGGGGATCCTGCTTGGATCATCCGGTTGAAGAAAATTTGAAGATGGTTAGAAAACAAATGGCACTGGCTTGCAGGGCTTCTGGACGAAGCGTTACCGATGTGCAGCTGCTTTTAGCCACGAAAACGGTCCCGCTTGAGAAGTTACAGATAGCTGTACAGGCAGGTGAACAGCTGTTTGGAGAAAACAAGGTGCAGGAACTGCGAGATAAATATCCTCTTATGGAGCAGTCCAAAGCGGTGGAATGGCATTTTATCGGACATCTGCAGACGAATAAAGTAAAGGAGGTTGTTAAGTATGTGACAATGATCCATTCGGTGGATCGTCTGAAGCTCGGGCAGGTCTTACATGACCAGCTTGTCAAAGAGCAGCGGACTATGGACATTTTAGTACAAATCAATACGTCCTATGAAGAGAGTAAATTCGGAGCTTCTCCAGAGGATGCAGTGAAGCTCGTTGAACAATTATCTCAATTCGAAACACTGCATGTAAAAGGTTTAATGACGATTGGGAAACTGCATGCATCAGCTGATGAGACCCGTCAATGTTTTCGGTTGTTGAAACAGCTCAGCATACAGATCAGAGAGAAAAACATCCCACGCGTTGAAATGGAAATGTTATCGATGGGCATGTCCGGTGATTTCAGTATGGCGATTGAAGAGGGGGCGACTATCGTTCGTGTGGGAACCAATGTATTTGGCCCGCGTTATGTACCCGATGAATACTACTGGAACGAACATACAAAGATAGAAGATTAGTTGAGGGGCAGGGGTTTACATTGAAAACAGCATCTAATAAGATTCGCGGGCGCGATCTAATATCGCCAGTGACCGCCGCTTTAATTTCTGTAATTGTCAATTACGGAGGGACCTTCATTCTTGTGTTTCAAGCGGCCAAAGCAGCAGGGTTAAGCCCGGAAATGACCGCTTCCTGGATATGGTCCATTTCGATTGGCGTCGGGATCACGGGTATATGGCTTAGTTACCGCTACAAAGAACCTATCATTACAGCGTGGTCTACTCCAGCTGCAGCCTTCCTTGTCTCCATGCTGGCTGTGACTCCTTATTCCGAAGCCATAGGTGCTTATATGATATCAGCGGTTGGTTTTGTCATTTTGGGCATGTCTGGCCTGTTCGAGCGGTTCGTCCGATTAATCCCGCCAGGGATCGCTTCTGGTTTACTTGCAGGAATTCTACTCCAGTTTGGTATCTCCGCGTTTGAAGGGGCCAAGGTCGAACCTGTACTTGTTATTCTGTTGTTTACCGCCTATATCGTGTTAAAACGGTTTACATCCCGCTATGCAATCGTTGGTATATTGATTCTCGGCCTGATCTACCTGGTGATTATGGGGAAAACCGATTTCAGCTCCATTCAGCTCGCGGTCGCTTTACCTGTATTCACAGCTCCCGAATTCTCAATTCAGGCGCTGCTCGGTGTGGCCCTGCCGTTGTTTATTATCACACTGACGGGGCAGTACATGCCCGGTATGCTGGTTCTCCGCAATGATGGTTTTCGGACGAGTGCCAACCCTATATTAACGGTAACCGGCCTGGGTTCACTTATCGCTGCACCATTCGGCTCACATGCATTTAACGTGGCAGCCATTACCGCAGCCATATGCACAGGGAAAGATGCGCATGAGGATGCATCCAAGCGTTATATTGCGGGCATTGCCTGCGGAGTCTTCTACATAACTGTCGGAATTTTTGGCGTAACCTTAGCCGCATTATTTTTAATTCTTCCCGCAGCATTTATCGCTACATTAGCAGGCTTGGCTTTACTTGGAACGATCGGCGGCAGCCTGGCTAACGCTCTAGCGGACCCAAAAGGACGGGAAACGGCATTAATTACATTTTTAGCAACAGCGGCTAATGTAACTTTGTTTGGCATCGGCGGTGCATTTTGGGGACTTGTGGCTGGAGTCATGGCGCATCTTCTAATTCATCAACAATTTGCCAAAAAACAACTTGGAACGAGTGGTTAAGAAACCAGGAAGGGACGATGATCAGGATGTTAAAACATATAGAGAGCCAAGATAAAAATTTGGCAGCAGCAGCCCGTCACGAGCTTGCGAGACAGCGAAATACGATAGAACTGATTGCTTCGGAGAATTTTGTGAGCCAAGCCGTAATGGAGGCCACGGCCAGCGTATTAACCAATAAATATGCAGAGGGCTATTCGGGCAGAAGATATTATGGTGGCTGCGAGCATGTTGATACGGTAGAGGATATTGCTAATCATCGCCTGAAGCAACTATTTGGTGCTGAACATGCGAATGTGCAGCCTCATTCCGGTTCACAGGCGAATATGGCTGTATATCTTGCATCAGTCGAGATGGGTGATACGATTCTTGGAATGAATCTTGCTCATGGCGGTCATCTGACACATGGAAATCTTGTTAATTTTTCAGGAAGATTTTATCACTTTGTTCCCTATGGTGTGGATCCAGAAACAGGTCTTATTGACTTTGACGAAGTTCGAAAACTAGCTCACAAACATCGTCCACGAATGATCGTTGCAGGAGGAAGTGCATACCCGAGGCGTATTGAATTTGAGCTTTTTGCACAAATTGCTTCCGAAGTGGGAGCCTTGCTGTTTGTAGATATGGCACACATTGCGGGCATTGTTGCAGCAGGATTACACCCTAACCCCGTACCGCATGCACATATCGTATCAACCACGACACATAAGACGCTGCGAGGTCCGCGTGGAGGAGCTATTTTGTGTAAAGAATCCTGGGCAAAGGCCATCGATAAAGCTGTTTTTCCGGGAACGCAGGGTGGGCCATTTATGCATATTATTGCGGGAAAAGCAGTCGCTTTTGGGGAAGCAATGCAATCCGATTTCATTGTTTATATGAGAAACGTTCTGAATAATGCCAAAGTAATGGCGGAAACGCTAATGAATGAAGGGCTTTCTCTAGTTTCTGGAGGTACCGATAATCATCTCATTCTCGTGGATCTGCGCAGCGTCGGCCTTACGGGTAAAGACGCTCAAATTATGCTGGATGAAGCAGGCATCACGGCAAACAAAAATTCGATTCCTCATGATACAGCAAGTCCGTTAGTTACAAGCGGTATTCGATTTTGAACTCCTGCCATAACAACCAGAGGACTTGGTGCCGGGGAGATGAAAGAAATTGCCGAGCTTATCGCACTTGCATTTAAAAATCCAGGGAACACTAAAGTAAAGCAGCACATAACAGGTTGTGTGCGCGAGATCACATCACGATTTCCTCTGTACGAAGCAGGGGCATCGTTCACCTCGTAAATAGATACAGCCCGTCTGCAATCTTCTTATCCGATTCTGGATTGCTGGCGGGCTCTATTCAATGGTTATAATACGGTCCGGGCAAATCGGGAGATGCCTTCTTCGATTCGTTCCTCATCTACTTTAGCAAAACCTAATACCCACCCCTTACGATCACTCTCCAGACAGTATCTGCTCAGCGGATAAACACAGACACCCTGCCTGCGGGCGGCAGAGGTGATTGCTGCTTCATCACATGACGCATCGGCTTCAAGAAGCATATGTAATCCCGTTTCTACTCCGCTTAATCTAAAACGCGAACTAAGACCGGAAGAATGGATGGCTTTGGTCATAACCTCGTGTCTGCGGCGATAAATGTTACGAACCCTTCTCATATGGCGCATAAATTGCCCCCGCTCAATAAAATGATTCAGCGTTAGCTGCTCCATTATGGGTAAATGGCGATAAGTCAGTTCATGAATCTGGGTAAGCCGCTCAACCGCTGCTTGAGGTCCTATAATGGCGGATAAACGTATACCTGGCGCAATCATTTTGGAGAAACTCATCATATAAAGCGTATTCTGAGGCAGTTGGCTGAACAGGGTCGGGATGGGGTCTCCACGGTATCTGAATTCGCTATCGTAATCGTCCTCGATAATCCACATTCCACGTTTCCCGGCTAATTGCATGAATTGCTGTCTGCGCGGCTCTGACATCATGATTCCGGTGGCGCATTGGTGCGAAGGGGTGACAAATACGAGTCTGGATTCTGGATGGATGCGATCTACACATAGTCCCTGCTCATCAACAGGTACGGCATCGATCTGCATATTTCGGTATTTCATGGTGGTCCAGGCAGCAGGAAAACCGGGGTCCTCCACGGATACTCTGTCACCTTCGGTCAGAAGTGCCTGAGCAATCAAATCAATGCTGTGCTGTGCACCTGAAGTTAACAAAATCTGATCAACTTCAATATGGATTCCTCGTTCCAGTGATAAATAACGCTGAATTTGCTCCCGTAATGGCATAAAGCCTCTGGCATCCCCATACGACCAGATATCAAGGTCGGGTTCAGCAGACACCTGCAAAAATGATTTCCTCCAGGAATGCGTGAACGTTTCATCGATGTAAGGCTCGTGCGGGTTGAAATCAATGTCCACCTGGGTTGCATCTCCATCTCCAAACCAGCTCTGCAGTTTGGCAATGGATTCGTGTACTACGGGCAGTACGGGAGGTACAGGCCCGGACGCTGGCTCCTCTTCTGAAGAACGGAGCACTTGAATCGAGCGGCTGACTCTTGTTCCACCGCGACGTGAAGTTACCGTATAACCCCGGCTGAATAATTCTTCGTAAACGATCTGGATTGTAGACCGTGAAACACCGATACGAGCGGCTAACTCGCGTGACGGAAGCAGCAGCTCACCTGGAGGCCAGTTCCCTGTTGTAATGTTGTGAATAGCCTGGTCAAGCAGCTGCTGCCAGATCGGACGCTCATCATTTCGATTCACTTTTAACATCTTGACAACTCCATTGTTGTTGGAATTATGGATTGTAAATTATTTAACAATGCTAATATATAAGGCAATCCATTGTTGGAATACTATCATGATAACGGTTCAAGCTGCAATGATGAATCACGATTAATATATTTATTTGGCTGTTCATCCCCAGTTCATATTCAGGACGTGGGCAGTTCATTTTCTTTTTTTATACTGCGTTAGGTAACTGCACGAATACTACAATCACAGAGCAGAGCAGGATAGGAGAAGATGAATATGACACGTAAAAAAAGAACCTCTATCGTTGCCATGACCTTGGCATTTGCGATGTTAGTTCCCACAGCTGCATACGCAGCTGAAATTCCAGGGAAGCTAGATTATGGATTAACTCAAAAAGCAGTCACTGCAAAAACCAAAACATTGACTGAAAATTACGGTGTTGCAAGTGTGCAGTACGCGCTGATCGATGGAGGAGACATTGTTCTCTCTGGACAGACAGGAATCAACGACCCGTCGAATCATGTACCTCTTACGTCAGATATCATGTATTGCATAGGATCAACAAGTAAAATGTTCCTCACAACCGCTGTCATGAAGCTGGTTGATGAGGGCAAAGTGAAACTGGACGATCCTGTAGTGGGCTATATTCCTGAATTTAAAATGAAAGACAAGCGTTTTGCTCAAATTACAGTACGTATGCTGTTAAATCATTCATCGGGACTGCTTGGCACATCCAGTAATAGTGCTATTTTATTTGAAGATCCGGACACTCACGCTCATGATACATTACTGGAACAGTTATCCTCACAGCATTTGAAGGCAGATCCGGGAGCTTATTCGGTTTACAGTAATGACGGGTTCTCTTTAGCCGAGATTCTGGTGGAGCGAGTCAGCGGGCTGAGTTTTACAGAATTCATGCACCGTAATATTACAACGCCTCTTGGCATGAATCATACCAAGACGCCACAAGATCCGCTCGATTTGAATCAAATGGCAGCGACGTACTCCGCCAAGAAAGAACAGCAGCCTTTGGAGACAACCAACATGATTGCTTCTGGCGGCATCTATTCCACAGCCGAAGACTTGGTGAAGCTGTCACAAGTATTCACGAATGAGAAGAATGGTGTTCTTTCCAAAGAATCAGCGAAAGCTACCGGACAGGAAGAGTACAAACGTGGAATGTGGCCAGAGGACAGCGATTCGTCTATTGCCTATGGACTGGGATGGGACAGTGTTAACCTGTTTCCTTTCAATCAATACGGGATCAAGGCGTGGACGAAAGGCGGAAATACGATAGCCTTTCATTCATCTCTAATCGTATTGCCCGAGCATAACATGGCCGCAGCCGTTACATCATCGGGAGGTTCAAGTTCAACGAATCAATTAATAGCAACGGAGCTCTTACTCGGTGCGCTTGAAGAAAAGAAGCTGATTCCGGAGCGTAAATCGGAGAAGTCACATGGAGTGCCTGTAAAAGCGGATATGCCAAAAGAAGAGATGAAACATTCAGGAATCTATGGCGGCGGCGCCAACATGTTAATGAAACTGGAAGTGCAGGAGAGTGGCCAACTCACGATCTCGATGTTAGCGGCTCCCAATAGTCCGAAGCAGACGTACACATACATTGCTGATGGCTCTTTTGTTAATGAAGCAGGTACGGAGAAATTGAAGTTTGTTAAGGAAGATAACGGAAATACGTATCTCTGGACACGTTCGTATCAATCGGCACCTGGACTCGGGCAGCTTGCTTCCTCAGAGTACAAGGCACAGAAGCTTCAAGCGAACCCTTTGTCGGATGAGGTGAAAGCAACGTGGCAGTCACGTGCAAATAAAGCATATGTGCTCGTGAATGAGAAACATACCTCAACACTATATAATACAGCGATGCCGCTTATCCCTATTCAGTTGTTAAGTGAACTGCCAGGCTATATTTACACCAACGTGATTACGGGCGCGGATCAAGCTATGAATCGATTACAAATTCCTGGTGTAGCCGGACGTGATACGATGGAATTTACATTTTTTAAACAGGACGGTGTAGAGTTTGTTTCACAAGGAGGCAATATATATGCCAGCCAGGATATTGTTAAACCGATGTATGCAGGTCAGCAATCGAAAACGACAATTCAGGCGAATGGTTACGCCAGATGGTTCTCGATCCCGACTTCGGCTGGAGGGAAAGAAATGAAAGTGAACGTCCCTTCAGATGGTTCTTTTGTTGTGTACGATGCGACTGGTGCTAGCCTGAATCATAGCGTAGTTAGCGGTCAAACAACAATGATACTTCCAGAGAAAGGCTACATTGTCTTTGCAGGTGAAGCGGGATCTGTTTTTGAGATTAAGTTAAAATAAAGGCTTGAAAATTTGTTTATAGACGTAAGCGTATTGTTTTAAAACATCGTTGATTGATTTTATTTATTAATATTTTTCCATCGAGAATGAATGCTTTTCCATAAGATAGCTAAAAAGTCGCATTTTGCGGCTTTTTTGACGTTTTAATGTTTCAAATTTTAAACTTAGGTTTCGCATACCTCACCCCCGGGGTAAGTATAATAGAATTTTACAAGTACATTTGAGGAATGCCATGGAAACATTAGATGAAGGTGGGGAGAAAGAGCATTGATTGGTCAAGAGCTGAGAATAATAAGCTTGGCATGATGCGGAACATAACGATGGTATGACGTCAAGACGAGGAGGACATATGAAGAATAACAGGATTACAATACTTATACTTACGATGGTACTGCTTCTGGTGTCCGGCTTTGCAGGTTGGATAGGAAGCGTACAGGCACAATCCGGAACAGAAAAGACTTATGTCATCGGTACGGATGTCACCTTTGCACCCTTTGAGTTTCAGGACATCAATGGTGATTTTGTCGGAATTGATATGGATATACTGGATGCCATTGCGAAGGATCAGAATTTCAAGTATGAAATCAAGGCATTAGGCTTCAATGCCGCAGTGCAGGCGCTGGAATCCAATCAGGTGGATGGCGTAATCGCAGGCATGAGCATTACAGATGAGCGCAAAACGAAATTTGATTTTTCCAATACTTACTTTGAATCTGGCGTCGTGATGGGTGTTAGCGTTAACAATAATTCCGTAAAAAGCTATGAGGATTTGCGTGGTCAAAAAGTAGCCGTTAAAACGGGTACGGAGGGATATCGCTTTGCTGAGGCGAATGCTTCAAAGTATGGATATACGATTGTGCCATTTGATGATTCAGCGCAGATGTATGATGATGTCAAAACGGGCAATTCCGTCGCTTGTTTCGATGATTTTCCTGTACTGAAATATGGAGCGAATCAGAATAACGGACTGAAAGTGGTTACGGAACAAGAAAAAGGAGCACCTTACGGTTTTGCTGTAAGCAAGGGCAAAAATCAGGAGCTGCTACAGAAGTTTAATGCAGGTCTTGCAAACATCAAGGAGAATGGTGAATACCAGCGTATCGTCGATAAATATCTGGGTGATAACGCCGAAACGGTTGCAAACCTGGGACGAATGGAACTTGTCATCAAATCCCTTCCAGCTTTGCTGAAAGGTCTGTGGCAAACGCTGTTATATACGCTGATGTCGCTATTTTTTGCTTTTATTATCGGTTTGATTTTTGCCTTTATGAAAGTAGGACATAACAAAATTTTGCGTGGCATCGCTACAGTATTTGTTGATATTTTCAGAGGTATTCCGCTGCTGGTGCTTGCGTTTTTCATTTATTTTGGTATCCCGCAAGCCTTTGGCTTTACGATGCCACTGTTTCTTGCAGCTATCCTGACGCTGAGCTTGAACGCAGGCGCCTATGTCACCGAAATTATCCGTGGAGGTATTCAATCAATTGATCGCGGGCAGATGGAGGCGGCTCGTTCACTGGGTCTTCCTTATCGGAAAGCGATGATGAAAATTGTCATTCCTCAAGCGATTCGTGTGATGATCCCTTCATTTATTAACCAGATGGTCATTACGCTGAAGGATACATCGATTCTCTCCGTTATCGGTCTGGTTGAGCTTACCCAATCGGGTAAAATTATTATTGCCAGAACGTTTGCTTCCTTTGACATCTGGTTAACCGTTGCGGTGATGTATCTGATCGTTATCATTACACTGACCAAAATTGCTGATTATATGGAGGTGAAGATCCGCCGTGGCTAAAATTAAAGTAGAAGGTCTCAAGAAAAGTTTCGGTTCCAATCAAGTGCTCAAAGGCATCGATGTTGCAGTGAACGAAGGTGAGGTCGTATGTGTCATTGGCCCCTCCGGTTCAGGGAAAAGCACATTTCTGCGCTGCATTAATCGACTGGAGGACATCACTGCAGGTCATGTGATCGTTGATGATCAGGATTTGAACAGCAGTGAAACCAATATCAATAAAGCTCGTGAGAACATTGGCATGGTATTCCAGCACTTTAATCTGTTTCCGCATTTCAGTGTACTCAAAAATATTATGTTTGCGCCAATGGAACTTGGCAAATTGAATCAAGCACAGGCACGGGACACGGCGCTTCGCTTGCTTGACCGTGTTGGTCTGGCGGATAAAGCGGATAGCTTTCCGAGCCAGCTCTCGGGTGGACAGAAGCAGCGGGTAGCTATTGCTCGTGCACTTGCGATGAACCCGGATGTGATGCTGTTCGATGAGCCTACGTCGGCGCTTGACCCCGAAATGGTTGGCGAGGTGCTTGGCGTTATGAAGGACCTCGCTAGGGAAGGTATGACGATGATCATTGTTACGCATGAGATGGGCTTTGCCCGCGAAGTTGCGGATCGGGTTATTTTTATGGATGGCGGATATATTGTTGAGGAAGGTAACCCTGAACAGATCTTCGGTAAACCGCAGCACGAACGTACAATCAGTTTTTTGGAGAAGGTGCTCTGATCCAGTTCTATCATGGTTCAACAAAAAGGTCGCGATATGCGGCTTTTTTTGTTTTGTACATTTATTCCGTATAGGACTATAATAGGATTCCTGAAAACAGTGAACGTATTGTATCTACATCCATATAACAGCCATTTTAAATCCCTTGCAAAGGAGCATTATCCTATGATCGAACCCGTACCTGAGATTGTACAACGACAATCCATTGAAGCATTTCAGTCTGCGATCCGCAAATCGGAAAACGCGCTGAAGAACATGAAGGGAAAGGAAGCGAATACATCTGTTATAGAGAAACGTCTTCATGCGCTAATCGTCAGTTTATATACATTGGAACACACCTGGAATGGGAGAGATGACCAACATTATAGCAGCTTGGAAATATCCGAGGCACGTCAAGTGATGAACAATCTTCTTCCTTCTCTTGAACGAATGATGGAAAAGTCGGCAGCTGGAACACCTCAACATACGTTGCTTGAAAGAAGAATTCGGGCTTTTCAACTTGCTATCCAAGCCATGGAGCAGTTCTGAATGTGCAGGTCGTTTACAATTTAAAAATGAAATAACGAAAGAAGAGGTCTGTCACAAACGACAGGCCTCTTCTTGATGAAAATCTCACGCAAAAAGGTACAAGCGCACGCCATGTGACGGCACATCGGCGTGTAAAATGTCCCCATCGACTTTGGCCGCAACGCCGCTCCATAGTTCCGTTCCTTGTCTTGCAACGGAAGCAGATAAACCGACCGTTTTCAGGTCAATTTCCACCGGGAGCACTTGCTGTTCACCTACATTAAACACAGCCACGTAAGTAGAACCATCCTCATGTTCAGCGGTCCACACAATCAGATCGTCCTGCCGCAGTGCTTCCCTTGCCCCATGACTTTCACGATGCATCCGCAGTACCTCGCGATTCGTCAGCAGAGACAGTGTCCAGTCATCGTTATCCCGCAGTTCACCGCCAAAGATGAGAGGAGAACGGAAGATGCTCCACAGTGACATCATCGTTAACTGCTCGTCCGGGGTGAATCTGGTCCATCGGTCAGCACCGCCTCCATCTACAGAACGAATACCGATGTGTCCCAGAGGCAGCATATCACAATCTGGCCAGCAACCCTCCTTCGGAATACCCTGCCATGTACGGCAGCGGTCGAACATATCGAGCAGCAGGGGCCATCGATCCCAGAAATCGTCCGTAACCCGCCACATATTGGCCTGTTCTGCAAAAAATGCTGCATATTCTACCGGAGCAGGACCAGGAGAAAGGCTGAGCACCATAGGGCGTCCGGCACGCTGTATAGCTGTTGCGATCATCGCAATCTCAGGCTGATGTGTGTCGTATAATCTGGAAGCGGCAATATCGTCCACCTTTACCAGATCCACGCCCCATGAGGCGTATAATTCAAACAATGAATCATAATAGGCCTGTGCGCCTTCTTTGTTGTGATCCACGCCATACATATCCGTATTCCACGGACAGATGGAATTGGTGTGAGCGATATCACGAGCAGTGGCCTCGGTTCCTAGAAGAGCCGTACCTGCATGAACAGCTTGCCGCGGGATACCGCGCATAATATGAATACCGAATTTGAGTCCAAGACTGTGTACGTAGTCAGCCAGTGGTTTGAAGCCCTGTCCGCCGGCTGCGGAAGGGAAACGGTTCTCAGCTGGCATCAGACGAGAGTATTCATCCATAATCAGCGGCACAAAGGGTCGATATAGAGAGGATTGCGCCAAAGGTTCATACCACTGAATGTCTACGGTGATATATTGCCAGCCATATTCCTTGAGATGTTCAGCCATGTAATCTGCATTACCGCGAATCTCGGCTTCCGTTACGGCAGCGCCGTAGCAGTCCCAGCTGTTCCAGCCAAGAGGGGGTGTTGGTGCCGCATGAGTATGGTTCATGTGTATGCTCCTTTGGTTCAACGGATTTAAATTATTGCTCTGAATATCTTCATCTTAATCAAGAGAAATATAATTATCTACAGTAAAGTTGAGCCTTGGATAGCAATATATTGCGGTCAGTCAAAAAATAGCTTGCGATACACCAGACTCTCGCCGCCGCTCCGAAAATCTCCAGGCGTAAGTCCTGTTAATCCTCGAAAAGCTTTAATAAAATAACTTCCGCTGGAATATCCAACCTGTGATGCAATCTGTTCAATGCTTAGTGTTGTGCCCCGCAGCAATTCCATCGCTTTTTCGATACGTACGCGCGTAAGATACACACCTGGAGTGATCCCGGTACTTGCGGAAAACCTGCGGATGAGATGATATTTGGACAGGGAAACCTGCTCTGCGAGCTGATCCATACTGATCATGCTGGCATAATCGTTCTCGATGTAAGCCGCTGCCTGCCGAATATGCTCAGACCAATTCTCACGATTATGACGTGTTGTCGTCTGCAGACGAACCAGCTCAGTCATGAACTGATATACACTGGAGGAAGCGATGAACGGGTCCGTAATTCGTCCTGCTGCAGCATCGGTTACAATCATGCGCAGAAGGCGAACAGGTGCAGAGTCCATGTGCAGAGAAGGCACTTCACCGGCCTCACGTTTAAACTTCCTCCAGTGAGCGGAGATGAGATCCGGCCGAAATAACAGGAAAATGAAATGCCATGGTTCAGTGGCATCTACAGGATAGTAATATCGATGCGGTCCCGGAATTTTTGCCATAAAAGCTTGTCCGGATCTGACGCGATATGTTGTGCTGTTATTTTCAAAGATGCCTTCTCCTGAAAACGTATATTGAAATAAAAGAAGTGGGCCGTCCGTGCGCTCCAGCCCGTCCCAATAATATGAAGAATCCGTGATGATATCAGCCCCCGCAGCATACAGTTTGCATAGAGCAAGCTCATGATCATCTGCAAAGCGAAAGCCGTATGTACCTTTTGAAATATCCATGAAGGTCCTCCTGAAGATTGATTGCGGTTACAATCCATTATATCGTATCGTGCTACATCTGAAATGGCTGTATGCTGGCGCTGAAGCCTGTAAAAATAAAAGTGCTCTCAACTGTAGCGTTATAGAGAAAAAAGGTTAATATCGTGAAGCTCTAGGTTAGTTTTCTACATTCTGTCATGCGGGTGAAGCAGGTAAACTGATTAAATAGACTATGAGGCCTACCTATGGTGTCGTAGCGGACTGAGCATTTTTCATTGGAGGTGCAGGATGAACTTGAATAAAATCTCGTTTGATAACGCAGCACAGCAGTGGGAAGAAGCATTTCCGATTGGAAACGGAACCCTTGGCGGTATGGTTTTCGGAAGAGCACATCTGGAAAGAGTTCAGCTTAACGAAGACAGCTTGTGGTATGGCGGGCCGATGGAACGGAACAATCCGCGGGCACTGGACTCACTGGATGAAATACGGCAGCTGCTGTTCCAGGGCCGGATTCAGCAGGCCGAAGAGCTAGCACTCACATCGCTGGTGGGTGTACCCGACGGGCAGCGTCATTACGAGCCGCTTGGTGATTTTTATATGGCTATGCATAATACCAATGAGGAAATAACGGATTACCAGAGGCATCTTGATCTGGAGCAAGGGCTCGTTGAGATGCAGTATACTTCCGGCAAAGTAACGTTTACGCGCAGCTATTTTTCGAGTTATCCCGATCAGGTCATGGCTGTTCACCTATCCGGCAGTATGCCTGGACAGTTATCATTGACTGCACTTTTCGGGAGAGGTTCCGTGCTGAACTGGTCTCCGTTATCCGGTGCATTAAGACACCCGGTTGGCTTCCAGTCGCTGCTTGATCGAATTGAACAGCGCAGTAATGGCGATATGATCATCCGGGGAAGAAGCGGCGGCGAAGGTGGCGTTCGCTTCTGCTGTGCCATTCGGGTTATACACAAAGGCGGAGAGCTCCGATACTCGGGTGGTCAAATATCGCTTGGGAATGCGGATTCGGCAACTGTGCTGATTGCAGCCTGCACCGATTTTCGCTATGCCAAAGAAGAGCTTGTTACGGAATGCCTGCGAAGAATAGAAGCAGCCGCTGCCAAGTCATACGAGCAGCTGCTTGAAGATCACATTTCGGATTATCAAGCTCTGTTCAAACGGGTAGATCTGCGTCTTGAAGGTGGAGGTAGAGACCGGGATTACATCCATCTGCCCATAAATCAGCGTCTAGCGAGACTTCAGAGCGGAGCTAATGATCCTGAACTGGTCAGTTTGTATTTTCAGTTTGGACGTTATCTGCTCATTTCCAGCAGCCGTCCGGGTTCACTGCCTGCTAATTTGCAAGGTATATGGAACAAGGACATGCTCCCGGCGTGGGACAGCAAGTATACCATTAACATCAACACTGAAATGAATTATTGGCTTGCGGAAAGCTGTAATTTGGCAGAATGTCATATTCCTCTGTTTGATTTTATCGACAGATTGAAGGTGCATGGGCGGGAAACGGCACGCCAGATGTACGGATGCAGGGGTTTTGTAGCGCACCATAATTCAGATATATGGGCGGATTCTGCACCGCAGGACGTATGCCTGACATCTACTTTCTGGACGATGGGTGGCGCATGGTTATCTCTACATCTGTGGGAGCATTATGCATATAGCGGGGATAAAGCTTTCTTGTCCCAAGCATATGAAACAATGAAGGAGGCAGCCCAATTTATACTGGATTTCCTCGTGGAAGACCCGGAGGGCAATCTTGTCATATGTCCATCATCCTCGCCAGAGAATATTTACATACTAGAAAATGGTGAGTCAGGTGCGCTTTGTTACGGGGCATCGATGGACAACCAGATCATTCGTGAGCTATTTATCCGTTGTATAGAAAGCGCACATATTTTGCAGCAGGATCAATCGTTTGTTACACAGTTACGCGAAGCATTATCGCGTATTCCTGACATTGACATCGGGAAGCATGGACAGATCCAGGAGTGGAGCAATGATTACGAGGAGCTTGAACCAGGCCATCGGCATATCTCTCACTTGTTTGCTTTACATCCGGGATCACAGATCACTCCGCGCACAACACCTGAACTGGCCAAGGCTGCTCGGGTTACGCTGGATCGCAGACTTCAGCATGGGGGAGGGCATACGGGCTGGAGCCGTGCCTGGATTCTCAATATGTGGGCCAGACTGGAGCAGGGTGAGCTGGCACATGATAACGTAGTTGAGCTGCTGCGATCTTCTACGCTGCCTAATCTGTTCTGTGATCACCCCCCGTTTCAGATCGACGGTAACTTTGGGGGGACGGCAGGTATTGCCGAGATGCTGCTGCAAAGTCATGCGGGAGAGATTCGCCTTCTTCCTGCTCTGCCAAGTGCATGGCCCAGAGGCTCAGTTCGGGGGCTGCGAGCACGTGGTGGAATTGAGGTGGATATGGAATGGCTTGATGGAGAATTGATCTCAGCTACGCTGCGTTCAAGTGCAGCTGCGACCGTTACCGTATCATATTTGGCACAACAGACCGAGCTGGATTTTAAGCATGAACAGCATTCGATTTCATTAAAAGGGAAAGAGTTGGTGTCTGGCTGACACCTTGGTGGAATCAGGGGACAGTTATCAACGCATATTTTTCTTAATGATATAATTTCGAGAAGAGCGAAACGTCCGGGTACATTACCTGGTACGGGTCGCTTTTTTGCTTTTTACCGATGATGATGCATACTTTCGCGCAATAAAATGCATCATTTTCGCATTGAAAATGGTCACAACAAACTATAGAATGGAAACAATCTCATGATTTATCCATAAAAATGTAAGCGTTTACTATTATATGGATACATACTTTAGATTGCTTATTATTTTTGGTAGACAGCTTACGCACCACGTCTTATCGTATTCCGTCTGAAGAAGATTTACGGCAGATGGATTATTTTTCGTTACTGTGAAGGGGAGGATGTCATGTTAAAAGTATTGCTGGTCGACGATGAAATGTTTATTCGCAAAGGGATGTATGAGCTGATTGATTGGCATAGTCTGGGCATGGAAATTGCTGGTGAGGCAGAGAATGGACTGGAGGCGCTCAAAAAAGCGGAATGTTTGCAGCCCGACATCATTATTACCGATATTCGAATGCCAATCCTCGATGGATTGGAGCTAATCCGGGCTGTAACCAATTCACCGACTATGGAGCCGGTTTTTATCATTATTAGCGGATACCATGATTTCAAGTATGCTCAACAGGCCATTCGATATGGTGTGCAGGATTATATCCTGAAACCGATTGACGATGAAGAGATGACGGCAACGCTGCAAAAGTCGGCTGACTTGATTCGAAACAAGCGGAAGCATGCCTTTTTGGCAGAGGAACAGGCGAGTCGCATTATGCTCAAAGACATGATCAAGGGACAGGTACGCAAAGAAGATGAGAACCGTTATGCAGACATGCTCGGTATGGATCGTCAAACTTCACTCATGATTGTGTTGATTGAAATTTTGATGGGGGCAGAGATGAGACATATCACGGTTCAGCATATTAACGATTTGCTGCAACCGTTAGAGGGGGATTTATTCAAGTTATACGTCATTGAGGAGCAGCGAGGCAGATTTGCCTTAGTCCTTCTCTGGAAAGAATCACACAAGAAACATCGTACAGATGACGTAGAAGATCAGATTCAGAAAATTCAGAACAGATTAAGTGAGCAGCTGCAGGCAGATGTGGCGCTGTATGCCGGTACGATGGTGAATGACATGAGTGATGCACCACGGTCTTACGCTGAAGCAGATGAAGCATCCCGACATAAATTTGCGGAACACGGTAATGTGATCTGGTATTCCGAAGTAAAGGACAAGCCTTTATACGTTTTTAATGTAAATCACGAAGTGGTTGATCCGTTGATTTTGAGCCTGGAAGAGCGTAATCGTGCCGCTTGTCATACCGTGGTGGAGGAGATGTTCAAGCTGTTTCATTCCCGCCGTTTCTCTCCTCAAGCAGTCACGGGTTCACTTGTGCGCTGCATGACGGGCATTCTCGCTGTAGTTCATGAGATGGGAGGCAGTGAGGCGGGATTGCAGCAGCTCAAGTCACTCGCGGAGCAAGGAGAGGATGGCTGGAATTTGCGTCTTCTCAAGGAAGCGTTTGTTTCTGCACTTGAGCAAGCGGAGCAATATATTGCGCAGCTGCGTTCAGAACAGTCCAAGGGTGATATCAACAAGATCAAACGATATATCGATTCCCATTATACGGAGAATATCAGCCTTAAAAGCATTGCAGCCGAGTTCTATATGAACCCGGTCTATCTGGGTAGGCTTTTTCGCAAAAGCTATAATCAGTATTTTAATGAATATTTGCTTCATCTTCGCATTCAGGAGGCACAGAAGCTTTTACGTCAGACAGACCTGCGAATGTATGAGGTAGCTGCCCGCATCGGATTTCAGAATGCAGATTATTTTGTGACGCAGTTTGAGAAAATCCTCAACATGACTCCTACAGCCTATCGTAATCTGCTGAAAGATGAAGGACTGCGGGGGGCCGAGTGATGCGCTGGAATCTGAATTATATGAAGCTTCGGGACAAGCTGCTGTTAATGTATGTATTATCCGTATTTATCCCGATCGTGTTTACCAATATTGCTTTCTACCAGGTGACAACTGCGAATATTCGCAGTCAGAAGACACGTGATGCAGGAGTTGCGTTAAACAATCTGAAGAATGAGCTGCGCGTTACGATTGATCAGGGAGTAGGGCTATCATATTCTCTGTATGCCGATCCCGTATTTAATGAGACATTATCCCGTTCGTTTAGCAGTCACTCGGAGTACATTCGTGCGTATAATTCCTATCTCAAGAGTGAGTTCTCTGGTCAAATGAGCCAAGGCATTCGTTGGTATCAGGTGTTCACGGATAATCCGACCATTTTGTCATCGGGCTACATTGAGCATCTGACCGAAGCCGTGCGCAAGTCAGGCTGGTACCAACAATTGAAGAATCACACAGCACCCTATCCAACCTTGGTTACTGGAGATCAAGGGTTAAGTCTTGTGCAGCGCTTGAACAACAGTGATACCGGGGGAATTGAACAGCTGCTCAAAATTGACTTTAACATGGACCTGATGAAAGAGCAGTTTCGCAACAGCGGTTTTGATGGCAGTGTGTATCTGGTTGATCCTGAAGGATATATCCGTTTTTCTAATCGTTCCGGTTCAGGGTCGGCTTCTGTTGGAGAGCTGTACGGCAATATGGAGTTTCCCAACAAGACCATTCGCTTTGAGCGGGTCTATTCAGGCATCAACTATCTCGAAGGCTGGTCATTGCAAGGGGTCATGGATGAAGAAATTGTGCTGCAGGAGGTACGCCAATCCAGGTCTTTTGTAGTCTGGCTGGCATGTATCAACTTTGTGCTGCCTACTATCATTATTGCGGCGATGTCCAGATCCATACATGTAAGACTGGTCCGAATTCTGAAACATATGAAGAAGGTGAAAACCCAGAACTTTCAGACGATTCCACCTGAGGATGCCAGAGACGAGATCGGTCAGTTGACCACTGAATTTAATCGAATGACCGAGACGATCCGAAATCTGATCGATGAAGTATACCTGGCTGATATTCAGAAAAAAGATCTGGAGCTGAAGCAGCAGCAGGCTCAGCTGCATGCGCTGCATAGTCAGATTAATCCGCATTTTCTGTTTAACACGCTCGAATCTGTGCGGATGCGAAGCTTGATTAAGGGAGAGAAGGAAACCGCCAAGATCGTGCACCATATGGCCAAAATGTTCCGCAAGTCCATTAGCTGGAACCAGCATGAAGTGACCGTAAAAGAAGAACTGGAACTCATCGACAGCTTTTTGCAAATTCAAAAATATCGTTTCGGAGAGAAGCTTCAGTATCAGATTGAGGCGGATGAGGCTGCTTTAAAATATCGGATTCCTAAAATGGTTATTTTGCCATTTGTAGAGAATGCCAGTATTCACGGTATTGAGTCAACCCCCGGAGTAGGTTTAATTCAACTGTTCGTACGTGTAGAGGAGCAGGAGCTGCATATCCGCCTGGAGGATAACGGGATTGGCATGTCTGCCGCCAGATTGCAGGAATTGCTGCTGTATCTGGATCAGAATGTAGATATGGGCGAGCATGTTGGCATGAAAAATGCATACAGCCGATTGAAGCTTTGTTACATGGATCGCTTTTCTTTGACCATACAATCCGTAGAAGGCCAGGGAACAACAATTCATATCAATCTTCCTCTTGAGCATAATTTACTTAAAGGCGAATAATGGAACGATATACTTTTTAAAGAACAAAGTACATTTTTGTGGGTAACTATGAAAGCGTTATCTTGATATATTGAAAGTGCTTACAGACAACGCTTAATTAAAAAGGGGGAACAAAACACATGTTAAAACCGCTTCTGAAAACGACAGGCTTAGCCTTGTTACTGGCTTCCCTTCTGGCTGGTTGCAATTCAAGCAGCTCCTCTCCAGGGGATTCGTCTACAGCCGAAAAGGATGATAACAGTCCGGTAACATTCTCGTATTACATGTTCTCTTCAGGGAAGAAGGATACGTTGGCCAGCGAAACGACGATTGGCAAGGAGCTTCAGAAACAGACTGGCGTAGACTGGAAAATGGAATATCTCGTTGGCGACAGCGCGACCAAAGCTGGCGTCATGATTGCGAGTGGAGATTACCCGGATGTTATCGCCTCCAGTGGAGAAATGTCCAAGCTGCTGGACGCTGGTGCTTACATACCGCTAGATGATCTGATCGAGAAATATGGACCAAACATTAAAAAGGTATACGGGCCTTATTTTGACAAAATGAGAAATCCGGAGGATGGCAAAATATATGCGCTTCCTTATACGGCAAATCAGGGTGAGTATGCAGCAAGTCCAAATTTCGGGGGCGGAGCCTTCTGGATTCAACGTTCTGTACTGAAGGAATTTAACTATCCGAAAATTTCAACACTGGATGAATATTTCGACCTGATTGAGGACTATAAGGAGAAACATCCAACCGTTGACGGGGCAGAAACGATCGGTTTTGTATCTCTTGCAGGAGTACCCAACAACTTCTTCACGCTGCAGAATCCAGCCATGCACCTCGCAGGATATCCGAATGACGGTGGCGTTATGGTCGATATGAACACCCATGTAGCCAGAACCGTTGCCGGAACGGAAGAGCAGAAACGATGGATCAAAAAGCTGAACGAGATTAATGCAAAGGGATTGCTTGATCCGGAATCATTCACGATGAACAAGGACCAATATCTCGCCAAACTGACCTCGGGTCGTGTTCTTGGTTATTTTAACTACGCATGGCAGGTTGGAGATGCATCCAAAAACCTGCTTGCAGCAGGTATTGATGAGAAGCGTTATGCGCCTCTTCCGATCGTCTTCGACAAAAGCATAAAGGATCAATACATCGATCCTCCGGGCTTTGTAAACAACTATGCAACCGGAATTACCGTCAATGCGAAAGATCCGGTGCGGATTATCAAGTATTTTGACAATTTGCTCAAAGAAGAGAATCAGATTCTCACGCAATGGGGCATCAAGGATCAAACCTACAGTGTAGATGAAAATGGCCGTTTCTATTATGCGAACGACGAGCAACGTAAAATACATGATGACGTCGAGCTGGGCCGCAAGTTCGGGTTCACCTACTTCAGCAATGACTGGCCTCGTTATGGAGGAGAATCCACTCTGTCCGATGGAAACGCATTCAGCCCGGGGAACCAGCCGGAGGTGGTTGCAGCAACTTACACCGAAGGAGATAAAAAATTTCTGGAAGCGTATGGCGTCAAAACATTTAGTGAGCTCTTCAACAAGCCGGATGACCGTCCATGGTTCCCGGCATGGTCTATCGCTCTGGAGCAGGGTTCACCTGAGCAGCTTTTCACAACGAAATCAGATGACCTGCAGCGCAAATATTTGCCTGAAATGATTCTCGGTGCGCCATCGAATTTTGATAAGATCTGGAACGATTACATGGCTGAGTTCAACAAGCTGGACAAAGCAGGTTACGAGAAAAAAATCACCGAGGTAGTGCAGAACCGGGTTGCAGGTAAATGGTAATTCGTTAGAGCTAACCAGAAACAGAACGATTTAGAGCTGTTAGAAGCATACAAACTGTTGCGTGCGCCGAAGAAAACGGGAATCCATCAAGGGTAGCTCTTTATCTTGGCGCACGAATGACAGCATAGGGAAAGGAGTATCTGCATCATGGAGAAGCCAAATGTATCCCTTCACTCTGTTCCACCAGTCAATAACGCCAAAAGGGAACAGAAAAACACATTTTATAGACGGCTGTTACAGCAGCGAACCTTGGCATTTATGTGTATACCCTTTGTGATCTGGGCATTTATATTCAAATATTTGCCGTTATGGGGCTGGACGATGGCTTTCCAGAATTTCAAACCGGCAAGAGCCTTCGCCGATCAGCAGTGGGTAGGCATGAAACATTTCCAAACGCTGTTTGAGGACAACACATTCTATCGTGTACTGCGAAATACACTGGTGATGAGTTCCATCAAGCTGGTGCTTGGCTTTGTCACAGCGATTACACTCGCACTGCTGTTAAATGAGCTCAAAAATATTATTTTCAAACGTTTTGTGCAAACGGTAAGTTATTTGCCTCACTTTATTTCCTGGGTTGTTGCTTCAAGTATTGTACTCACGGTCCTGTCTCCTGACGGTATCGTCAACCTTATTCTTACGAAGCTTCATCTGATCGACAGTCCTGTACTCTGGATGGGAAAAGGGGAGTATTTCTGGGGTATACTGGGGGCCACCGAAGTTTGGAAGGATGTGGGCTGGAACACGATTATCTATCTGGCAGCCATAACATCCATTGATCCTGCCCAGTATGAAGCCGCAGAGATTGATGGGGCGAGTCGTTTCAAACGCATGTTATACATCACCCTGCCAGGCTTGAAGCCGGTTATCGTAATTTTGTTGATTATGAATATGGGAAGCATCCTGGAATCCGGATTTGAACCGCAATATTTGCTGGGCAACGGAATGAACATGGATTATTCAGAAAACCTGGATATCTTTGTCCTGAAGTATGGTTTGGGACTCGGGAACTTCTCCTTGGGTACAGCAGCCGGTATTTTCAAAACGGTGGTCAGCTTCATCTTCCTGTTCACCGCCAACTATATCGCCAAAAAAATGGGAGAAAGCAGACTATTCTAAGAGGAGGGCCTAGGCCATGCCAAAAGCAAAATCATCCCGCTTGCGGAACAGCAGCGCCGGGGACCGTGCGTTTGATGCATTTAATATCATTTTCATGATCTGTCTAATGATTGTTACCATCTATCCGTTTATCAATATGATTGCTGTGTCATTAAATGATGCCAACGATGCGATTCGCGGGGGGATCTATCTGTGGCCGAGGGTATGGACACTCGATAACTACAAATACATCTTCGGTGAATCCGATATCTATCATGCCACGCTGATCTCGGCGCTTCGTACGATTATTGGTACCATAGTGTCCGTATTCTGTACTGCGATGCTTGCGTACACGCTCAGTCGGCAGGAATTTGTGCTTCGCAAGTTTGTCACCATGTTCTTTGTATTCACGATGTACTTCAGTGGTGGATTGATTCCTGGTTACCTGCTGATTCGTGACCTCGGTCTGATTGGCTCATTCTGGGTTTATATCATTCCGGGAGTCATTGGTGTATTTAATATGATTGTCATTCGTTCATTTATTGAAGGGCTGCCTGAAGGAATTCTGGAATCGGCCCGCATTGACGGAGCCGGCGAATTTACGACATTTATCCGGGTTGTGCTGCCGTTAACAATACCGGCTATGGCGACCGTATCTCTTTTCGTAGCCGTAGGTCAATGGAATTCCTGGTTTGACGTTTTTCTATACAACTCGTCTAACAAGGAGTTAAGCACACTTCAATATGAATTGATGAAGATTCTGCAAACCTCGACCACCTCCGCAACTTCTTCAGCAAGTGATGTGTATCAATCTGCCGATAATAGCGGCGTTGCCGTTACACCGACCTCCATTCGGGCAACCATGACAATTATTGCGAGTGTTCCGATACTGATGGTGTATCCGTTCCTGCAAAAATACTTTGTTCAGGGTATGACGATTGGCGGCGTGAAAGGGTAGTCAAGGATTAAGTCATAGTGTCAGGAGTAAAGGAGTAAGGAGTTGTGCGGAAGCTTCAGGTTTCGTAACCAGCTTCATATCTTATACGTCGGGAGATGAGCAGCACGTGAATTCATTGATCAAAAAATCCTTATGTACGATGTTGGCCGCGGTAACAGCATTACCCTTGTTTTATGTTCCTGCTTCCTCCAATGTAATGGCAGCTAATGATGTAGTCGTTAATGCATCTGCAACAAAACAATTGATACGTGGTTTTGGCGGCATGACACATTCCGGCTGGATTGGCGATCTTACTGCGGCGGAGCGGGAAACCGCTTTTGGCAACGGGGCAGACCAGCTTGGCTTTTCGGTACTCAGAATTCCGATTGATGAGAATAAGGACAACTGGCAGCGGGAAGTAGCAACGGCCAAAAAAGCGATTGAGCATGGTGCCATCGTATTTGCATCGCCCTGGAATCCACCTAGCGATATGACAGAGATTTTCACGCTTAATATGAGCTCTGGCGGCGGCTCAACGTATGAAGCCGAATCCACAACAACGCTCTCTGGTGGTGCCGTAGCAGCCACAGCCTTTACAGGATACACAGGCACGGGGTATGTTTCATTCCAAAACGCGAGCGGAGCAGCTGTTCAGTTTAATACGATTCTCATTGGCAGCACCGGTACTAAAAATATCAAGATACGTTATTCCCAGCCGTCCGGCACGAGTAATGTGGATGTCTACGTCAACGGTTCATTAGCTCTGAGCAGTGTAGCATTTGAAGCTACGGGCAGCGGAAGTACGTGGAAGGAAAAGTCAATCCAGGTGCCGATGGTGAACGGTACAAGCACCTTAAAGTTCGTGACTACAGGAACAGGTGGACCAAACATCGACAATATCAACGTGACTGCATTTGTACAGGACACACAGGCCAAACGTCTCAAATACGACAAGTATGAGGCATATGCGCAGTATTTGAATGAGTTTGACACATTTATGAAAAATAACGGGGTTAATCTGTACGCCATCTCCGTACAAAACGAGCCTGACTATGCGCATGACTGGACCTGGTGGTCTCCTGAGGAAATGCTGCGCTTTATGAAGGAAAATGCCGGTTCCATCAACAACCGGGTCATTGCTCCGGAATCCTTTTCTTATGTGAAAACCATGTCAGACCCGCTGCTTAATGATCCCCAGGCGTTAGCTAATATGGATATTCTCGGCGCACATACGTATGGTACACAATACAGCGATTTCCCTTATCCGTTATTCGAACAAAAGGGAGCAGGGAAAGAGCTATGGATGACAGAAGTGTATTATCCAAACAGCGAAACGGATTCTGCAGACCGTTGGCCTGAAGCTCTCGGCGTGGCAGAGCATATGTACAATGCGATGGTTGAAGGGAACTTCCAGACCTATGTTTGGTGGTACATTCGCAGACACTATGGTCCGATCAAAGAGGACGGTACGATAAGTAAACGGGGTTACAGCATGGCGCATTATTCGAAGTTCGTTCGTCCAGGCGATGTTCGGGTAGATGCAACCAAAAATCCGGTGAGCGGCGTATATGTATCGGCATACAAAGGGGAGAACAATAAAATCGTGATTGTGGCCATTAACAAAAATACATCCGTCGTGAATCAACGATTCACGGTTCAGAATGCAGCGGCCTCCTCGGTGTCCTCCTGGATTACGGACAGCACACGCAATCTGGCAGCAGGTTCTCCGCTGCAGGTATCAGGCAATGGATTCACGGCAAATCTTCCGGCTCAAAGTGTGACAACTTTTGTTGTTCAGCCAAAAGCAACAGGGAGAGTAAGCTACAAAGAAACGATGACTATACAACAGCAAAATAGGCAGCCCGCGGGCTGCCTATTGGTCATGGTCTTAATTCCAGTGTAAAGCCGTGAATCTCTTGCTGCGCCTCGCGCATAACATCAATGACTTGGTCAGCATAATCACCGAGCATTTCTCTCGTTGAATCCAGAAAACTCCAGTGAATGGTTAGCGGCATATGCACTTCGCCTGTCAAGGCATCCCACAAGGCATCCAGGTTGCGTCCATAATGCTCGCCCAATTGAAGCCTGTCCTGAAGCAATTGATGGAGCGCTTCACGGCTATGTAATTGCCGCCCGTCAATCTCAATGATACGCATATGTTCCTCCATTATTTAACCTGCTGAAATGACTTGTAATGATCCGTCGTTTGATAGATCAGTCCGTCACTCGAATATAGTATTCGGTCGCTTCCGCGTTTCCCGCCAGTGTAATGAATGTCCGCCTCATACCAGATTCGTCCTTTTTTGTTAGGAAGCAAGCCTTCGCGGTTTCTGAAAACATCGCCGCCGATGCTTTTGCCTGGGGCGACCTGCTGTAAATTGCCCTCGCTCGGCTCCCAGCCCAGTGCCCGGGCATCTTTCTTGGTGATATAATTGGGCGGAAGCTCGTGGTGCTCCCTGATGTAATCGGCAACCTCCTGAAAGCCCATTTCCTTCGAGATGTGAGCAGCGCCGGAGCCGGTATCGGATACGATCTGCGAAGTGCAGCCTGCAAACAGCAGTGCTGATAACAGGATGAACAGAGGGTACAGCCACTTTCTTAAAAGCATGTTCAGATCTCCTTTTAACGATGACAATGTTTTTAATGTTAATCCGTTTTGCACAATAAATCAATTCTCACGAACAGCGGCTGAGACTTTGCATGCACCTCATAAAAAAAACACCAAGCCGTTTATGGCATGATGTTGTTGGTTATGATCTGCTGACTAAACGTGGAAGCCACAGCTTCACGTCGCTGCTTCATATATTTTCCTGGCGAGATGCCTACAATTTTGGTAAAGCTTCGAATGAAATTGGCATAGTCACTGAATCCAGACTGATAACAGGCATCAGTAATGCTCATTCCATCTCTAAGATGTAACTTGGCTAATTCAATGCGCCGACCCAGAATGTAGGAACGAAGGGTAAGCCCGGTATGCTTTTTAAATTGCCGACTTATTGAAGTGCTGTTCATGTAGAATTCTTCAGACAGTACGCCAAGAGTAATATCTTGAGTAATATGTTTATCAATATACTGCATCGTTTTTCGCACCAGCTCTGGCATAATATCCTGAGGCACAAAGGTATTATGCTGAAACCACTGATTGATCAGGACCAGTATCTGAGCCATTGCTGCATTGGTTCTGACATCAGCGCCGAACATGTTACATGAAGCGTAATGTTCGATCTGCCGGGTCCAATAGAGCAGCTGGTTTAACTGATCATCATGCAGATGAATAATGTTGCCTATACCCTGAGGACGATGGTCAAAACAGGACAATAAATTGGTCAGCATGGTAGAAAGCTGGGAGATATACGTTTTCTTCAAATTAATGGTGATGCGTTCATATTCCGTTTCATCCAGAATGAGCGTGCGATGCATCTCGTCCGGAGAGATGACAAGAAGATCTCCACGCTGCATGGGATAACAACGATGATCCACATAGAAATGCACATGACCTTTCAAAAATAAAAAGATTTCGTATGCATTATGCCGATGATAACTGGATTCAAGCTTATATGACGTTGAAGGATGACGGTACAGCAGTTCAGGCTGAATGGGGTCATAAAAGTACTCGGAAGACATCTGAAATGGGCACCTCCGGTCATTTCACGCAATAAATCAAGCAAACAACGCAATGAAATGGGATTCAGGTTCACTTAAAATGTAATCATCCTATCACGAAGGCGTTTGTTTTGCAAACGCTCTCTATTTGCTATGCCCAAAAAGCTGCAAAATCTCATTGAAGTTAAAATATGAGGTGCATTCATTCTATTTTAGGGAGGAATACGAGATGAATAATGAAATGATGCCGCAGGTTGTCTGGCAGCAGGAGATCGGCAAGCTTCGTCCAAACGCTAACCCTCTGGTGGCTCACAAATTCGGTGCTGATCCATATGCGCTAGTGCACAATAATCGTGTCTATCTGTATATGACAAGTGATAAGCTGGAATATGATACAGACCAGATTCCTCAGAAAAACAGCTATCAGTCCATTAACAAAATAACGGTCATCTCTTCGGAGGATCTGATGAACTGGACGGATCATGGCGAGATCAAGGCGGCTGGTCCGGAAGGAGCGGCTACCTGGGCCTCCCAATCCTGGGCTCCGGCAGCGGCACATCGCAAAATTAACGGGGAAGACCGTTTTTATTTGTATTTTGCCAATAACGCAAGTGGAATTGGTGTATTAAGCGCTCCAACCCCGACAGGTCCCTGGTCAGACCCGATCGGGAAAGCGCTGGTGACAAGAGAGACCCCTGGGGTGGAGGACGTCACCTGGTTATTTGATCCGGCTGTGCTGGTGGATGATGACAATCAGGCCTATCTCTATTTTGGCGGAGGTGTTCCAGAAGGAAAGCCTGAAAGACCGGACACAGCGCGCGTGATGCGACTTGGAGCGGATATGGTCAGTGTTGAGGGGAAGGCCGAGGTGATTCCAGCTCCCTTTATGTTTGAGAATTCAGGCATACATAAGTATGACAACATATATTACTATACGTATTGCTCGAACTTCTTTCAGGTGGAACGGGATGAAGACAGTCCGCCGCCGGGGGAAATTGCATATATGACGAGTATGCATCCGATGGGTCCCTGGACGTATCAGGGAACCATTCTGAAAAATCCGGGTCATTTCTTTGGAATTGGCGGTAACAATCATCATGCCATTTTCCCGCTTGGAGATCAATGGTACATCGCTTATCATGCGCAAACACTGTGTCAGGCTATGGATATTCCCGAAGGGTATCGTTCTACACATTTGAATCTCGTAGAATACGAGGAAGGGAGCGGAAGAATCAAGGCTATCCAGGCGGATTACGCAGGGGTGGAGCAGTTGAAGCCTTTGAACCCGTTTCATATAGTTAGCGGTTCCACAATCGGGTGGAGTGCTGGAGTCACCACAAGTGAAATGCAAGAAAATGCCCAGAGTCAGTCCGTGAATCGGAATACGGTGGTTAGTCAACTGCATGCGGGCAGCTGGATTGCTCTATCCCGTGTCGATTTTGGCGAGCAAGGAGCGGCTGGTTTTACAGCATGGTTACGCAGTCAAGCCGGACCAGGTGCACTGGAGCTGCGATTGGGCAGTGAAGAAGGGGAACTGATTGGTACGGTGCAAATTCCTGCATCAGAAGACAGCCGGGGGTGGACGGAAGGCTGGACTTCGATTACGGGAGCGGAGCGTGTCCATGATCTGTATCTTGTGTTGAAGTCGCCGGATAATCACCCGAACAGCAACCCGTGTATTCTTTTGCAGCAATGGACATTTGAAAAGGCATAGGAGGTGTGTGACAACATGCATGCAAACCCAATCATTTGGGCGGATTATCCGGATGTAGATGTCATTCGGGTAGAGGATACGTATTACATGGTGAGTACAACCATGCACATGATGCCTGGCTGTGTCATTCTGCGTTCTTATGATCTCATGCAATGGGAGACGGCTGCGTATGTGTATGACAGACTGGACAATACGCCAGCGCAGCGGCTGGAGAATGGCAAGCAGATTTATGGCAAAGGCATGTGGGCCGCTTCATTGCGTTATCATCAGGGCAAGTTCTATGTCATCTTTGTGGCCAATGATACTCGTCAAACGTATCTCTATACTGCGGATGAGATTACGGGACCGTGGCACAAACAGATTGTGGAAGGATTCTATCACGACTGCTCGCTGTTTTTTGACGATGACGAGCGGGTGTATCTGGTGCATGGCAACAGAGAGATTCATCTGACCGAATTAAACGCGGATCTGTCCGGGCCGAAGCCTGCCGGGAGGCACCGCATCATTGTAACGGATCATCAGCCGCATTATCTGGGCTATGAGGGTGCACATTTCTATAAAATGGATGGCATTTACTATGTATTTCTGATTCATATGACCAAGGCGGCCGGACGCAGAACACAAGCCTGCTACCGGGCTGATTCGCTGGATGGAACATTTATTGGCGGTGAAGTGTTTAACGATGATATGGGGTACTTCAACTCGGGAGTCGCTCAGGGCGGCATTGTGGATACACCGGAAGGTGATTGGTATGCCATGCTTTTTCAGGATCATGGTGCGGTCGGCCGAATTCCGGTGCTGGTGCCCATGAGCTTCAAAGCAGGCGTACCGGTATTTGCCAAAGAGGCTCCGAAACAAGTGCAAATTGCCAGTACAAGACCGGGTTATTCATACAAACCGCTGGTAGCAAGCGATCGTTTCGAATATACACTGGATGATCGGGGCCAGGTGCGGCTTAGTGATGTCTGGCAATGGAACCACACGCCGCATGATGAGTTATGGTCTGTAACCGAGGTTCCGGGTGTATACCGGATTCGCACAGGTCAGCTAAGTCCAAATTTGACGTTTGCGGTCAATACACTAACCCAGCGTTCCATGGGACCGGCTTGTGCAGCCCGCGTAACACTTGACGGCAGCGGGCTGAATGACGGTGATTATGCAGGATTGTGCTTTCTCATTGGCACTTACGGTCTGATTGCACTTACCAAAGAAGCGGGTCAATATTATCTTGTAATGCAGTCAAGAGAGAGTCAGGATGCCAGCATCTTCGGCAATTTGATCGATCAGGAGCCTGCGACAGAGCATGCACGAATCCCTATACAAGGTGCCGTTGTGACGCTGCAGGGATCGGCCAATTTTGTGGAAAATCAAGATGAATGCCGTTTTGCTTATCTCGACGGCTCGGAGTGGAAGAGTCTTGGCATTGCTCATAAAATGGTCTATAAGCTGGATCATTTTATGGGCTGCCGAATAGGTCTGTTTCTTTACTCCACACAAGAGATTGGCGGACGGGCTGATTTTTCCAATTTCGAATATGAACTTCTGGAATAGACGGTTTGAAAAAGAGTCAATAAAAGTCGCCGGGCGGCGGCTTTTTTCGTACTCAAGGCGGATAAGATGTTGTACAATAATAACAATTCTGGATGATTGGTTTTGAAAAAGTGGATGATTGATTCAGGAAAAATGGAATCGTGACACAGATCATGAATATGTTCATTCAATCAAACTGGGGGCATGTTATCATGCATAAGAGATGGATGTACAAAACAAGATGGACCATCATCATTATTTTAACGGTTTGTATGCCTGCCGGACACACACAAGGGAATTCTGGACAACTACTTTCTTCTTCCGGACAGCAAACGGAGACTTCGGAGGAGGCGTATTCTCCGCCTATTCAGGTTTCTTTTGTCAGGGAAACGGGGGAGGATTTGCAGCGAATGATTGATCAGCTTCCGGGTGAGACACTGGTAGATAATCGCTGGACCCGTCTGTATGAGCAGGAGCTGGGCATTCAGATTCGTTATGACTGGATTGCAACAGGGGACGTATACAATCAAAAGCTGGGCGTTTCGTTAGCTGCCGGGCGCTTCCCTGACGTGGTCAAGGTCAATCCGTACCAGCTCAGGCAGCTAAGCAATGCCAATCTGATCGAAGACCTGACAGACGTATACCGTGATTATGCTTCACCACTTACCAAACGAATTCTGGAAGCCGAAGGCAAAGGTGCATTTGATGCAGCAACAATTAACGGCAAGCTGATGGCTATTCCAGAGTCTTCTTCTTCGATTGAGACAGCACAGTATCTGTGGATCAGAACGGATTGGCTGGATAAACTGGGCCTGCATGCGCCGGAAACGATGGAAGACGTGCTTGAAATATCGAAAGCGTTTACAAAGCTTGACCCTGACGGTAATGGAAAGAAGGATAGTTATGGTCTGGCTTTAACGAGTTATCTCTGGGACCCTGTCATGGGTGTATCTGGATTCATGGCCGGTTACGGTGCTTTTCCAAACATATGGATTCGTAATCAAGAGGGAGAGCTGATGTATGGCGGCATTCAGCCTGAGGTGCGCAAGGCACTCAAAATATTACAATCCATGTACAAGGAGGGGCAGCTTGATCCGGATTTTGCCTACAAAAATGGCAGCAAGGAATACCGACTGATTCAGCAAGGAAAAATCGGCATGTTATACGGGGAGCAATGGACCCCGTTTGCTATTCAATCCACTCGTGAACAGGACCCTGAAGCAGAATGGCAGGCTTATCCTATTGTAGCGGAGGAGGGTCGGAACAGAGCTGTACCGCTTCGTTCCAATACAGGGCATTATTTTGCGGTGAGAAAAGGGTTTGCTAACCCTGAGGTTGTTGTCAAGCTGATGAATCTGCATCTGGACAAAAACTGGGGCCAGCACGCGGAGTATGAAACGTATTACAATGATGATTCTCGCGCTGTATGGATGCTTTCACCGGTTACACCTTTTCCGGGTACCAAAAATATAGACGCGTATAGAGACATTCGTGACGCCAGACGTTCTGGTGATTTCTCCAGGTTGGAGAATGAAGCCCTTGCGATCCACAAGCGAATCGCGGCTTATGAAGCAGAAGGCTTGCAGAGTGGCTGGGGGTGGAGACAGACCTACGGCCCGACAGGTGCCTTTAGCATTGCAGACCATTATGAGCAGAGCGGTCAGCTGCTTTATGATCAATTCACAGGTGGAATCACAGCAACGATGGTGGACCGTCAAGAGATCCTTCGTGATCTCCAGCTTGAAGCGTATATGAACATCATTCATGGTTCACCCATCGAAGAGTTTGATCAATTCGTAGAAGATTGGTTTGAGCTGGGAGGAAGAGAAATTACAGCAGAGGTGAATGCATGGTATAAAACCACGGCTGCACGTTCACCACAAGCGTTTGTCCTATCGTATTAAGGCAGGTATTCTTGAACTGAATTCAGGAGGGGAGTGCATTGTTCAAGATACCCGCTCAGTCGTGGTTTAACAGTATATTTGCACGACTGATTATGACCTACCTTGTTTTTGTGATTCCATTAATTCTGCTTGGCGTTTATCTTTACCACTGGAGCTATGATACTGCGAGCCAGGAAATTTCCTTGTCTACAGAGAGGCGGCTCAGTCAATATGCGAATGAGCTTGGCAGAGAGATTGAATGGATGGAGCTGCAGCAGTTTGATATTGCAGAGGACCGCAAGCTGAATCGGCTTGCGATCCTCTGGAACAATATGGGTCAGATTGAAAGACGTGAAACGTTAAATTACTTATCTGATCGGCTTGCTGGCTTCAAGAACAGCAGCGCATATATCAAGAATGTGTATGTACATATACCTGCAGTCAACAAGAGCATTTCTGCGATGCAGGGCATTGATGAGTACAATCGGGCCTCTTATGAATTTTTCAGTTCACATCCGCAGGGCGAAGCGACCCGATTTACTGTAAAAGATGATGCTCTGAATCTGAGTGCGGTACGATTAACAGGTAAAATGGGAGAAGCGCCGTTGTTTGTCATACAGGTAGAGCTTGATAACGCCGCCTTTCAGAATGAACTTTCCCAGCTTAATCTGTATCCGGAGAGTGCCTCTCTGCTCATTGAAGAGAAGACCGGTTTTGCTATTTCCGATCAGAAGGAACGAAAGATCATTCTTGACAATTATCTTGAATATAGTCAAAAGAACTCGCTCGATAGCTTTGAGGTCAACGTAGAGAACACTTTGTATTATGTCAATCAGCATCATATGGAACCACTGGGATTATCCATTGCTACGTATTTGCCTGAAAAGATGGTCACCAAACCGCTGAGCAAATTTTACAAATGGGCCTGGATTTTTGCGATTACATCCTTTATAGCCATTACAGCCTATCTCTATTCTACGTACAAGTTAATTCATATTCCGCTCCTGCTGCTAGTGAAGAGATTCAAAAAGATGGAGGGAGGTGTGCTCGATATTCCGATTGTACATCACCGCAAAGATGAATTCGGATTCCTGTATGACCGCTTTAATCACATGATTGAAAATCTGCAGCAGCTGATTGACCGTGATTTCAAAAAAACGATGATGATGCAGCGAGCTGAATTGAAGCAGCTTCAATCACAGATTAATCCGCATTTTCTCTACAACAGTTTCTTCATTCTCAACTCGCTTGCAAGAACGGGGGAGACGGACCGGATCGAGCAGTTCACGAATATGCTGGGTGAGTATTTTCGTTTCATCACACGAAATGGAACCGATCATGTACCAATGAAAGAAGAAGTGCATCATTCCCGTATCTACACCGAAATTCAGCAGCTTCGCTTTTCCAGACGAATCAAGGTTGATTTTGGGGAAGTGCCACCAGAAATGCAACAAATTCAGGTTCCACGGCTTGTCATTCAACCCATTATTGAAAATGCCTATGAACATAGTCTCGAAAAAAATACGGCTGAAGGGCTGCTGCGTGTTCAATTCCAGATGCAATCATCCTTTGCGGAGATCATTGTAGAGGACAACGGGAATGATCTTCAGACGGAAGATATCAAGAAGATGCAGCAGCTCTTGCATAGCGATTCAACGACGGATGACGTGACAGGACTAATGAATATTCACAGGCGTCTTGTTCTGACATTTGGACCAGAAAGTGGCCTGTTTCTGACCAGAAGTGAATTGCATGGATTAAAGGTTGTCATTCGAATCCAGTGGAAGGAAGGGGAAAACGAATGTATCGTCTTCTGATCGTGGATGATGAGGAAATCATTACGGATAGTCTTTATGAAACATTTTCCAGACATATGCCTGACCAGTTGGACGTATATAAAGCCTATTCGGCTGCAGAAGCATTGTCCTTGATGCGGCGTTCAAGAATAGATATGGTGCTGACGGATATCCGTATGCCAGGTGTCAGTGGACTGGAACTAACCGAAGAGATTCAAAGCCGCTGGCCGCTGTGCCGCATTATTTTTCTTACAGGACACAGTGATTTTGAATATGCATACCAGGCCTTTCAGATGAATAATGTTCGGTACCTGCTCAAAACAGAAGGATATGACAAAGTGATGCACGTTGTGACGCAGGTTATGGAAGAGATTAGACAAAGCCATGATATGAACAAGCTGTTACAGCAGCAGCGCGAGATGACTTCACGGTTGACCGCATTCAAGCAGGATGAGATGCTCCGCAAGCTGCTGCAGGAGGGGGCATCCGCAGGGGCATTGAATGAGCTACAGCAAGTTTTGGCGGAAACGACCGCCGATTTAAAGCTTGATTCTCCCATATATCTGGTACTGGGACGCTCCAATCAACTGCACGAATCGGTCACTGAGCAGGAAGGAACACAAGCCTCTGTACGTATCATTGGAACCTCATTATTGGGAAAGCATACACAATGCGTCAGCACAACGGATCATTACGGAGATGTTGTCTGGTTATTGCAGCCTAAGAGTGAGCAGGGAACAGCAGATCAACATTTTGCCCGATACATTGAAGGCACGCTTGAGCTTGTACAGGAATCCTGTGCTGCTTCACTGGGGATATCCATTACGTTTACATTCAGCGGACACGAATGCGACTGGAGTCAGATTCCTAGACAATACGAGCGACTGAGGTTGCTGCAGTGGATGAGGATCGGAGACGGTGTGTCGATGGTATTAATGGATAGATACGATGAACCTTGGGTTGCTTCTCCGAAAGAGGCTGTACGGATCTCAAGCCGTGTGGAAGCCATGTCGGGTTTTCTCGAAACAGGACGGTTTCAATCCTTCTATGAACTGTTTGAAGAGCTTGTCGGTGAACTGCTTCAACAGGACATGACGATGGAGCGTGCGATGGAAACGTATTATCATTTGGCTTTATCGCTGCACACTGCATTTAATCGTTGGGGCCTGAAGCAGAGAACACCGGATCAGCGAAGTTTGCTTCATTTAAACCATTTCCCCAGCATGAAGGAGGCCGTTCAGTATCTGTATCAAGCGGCTGATGAGCTCGTTAATTTCAAACGTGCCAATGAGGAGGAACGAGCCAATCTGGTCGTGCAAAGTTTATGTAATTATATCAAGGACAATCTGGAAAAGGATCTTACTCTCGTTCGGCTGGCTGAATTGCATCACTTTAATCCCTCATATTTGTCACGGTTTTTCAAACAGGAGATGGGCATTAATTTGTCCGAATTCATTGATGACAGCCGTATTCGCAAGGCCAAGGAGCTGCTTCTGGACAACGAACTCATGGTGCGCGAAGTCGCACTTCAGGTCGGTTATGAATCCGCCCATTCGTTCACCCGGCTGTTCAAGAAACTGACGGGTATGACCCCGCAGGAGTATCGGGAATCCCTGCTTACACGCTCATCAGCACATCGATAAACCCATCATTAGCACAGCAATAAACCGATCAATAGCACATCGATAAACCCATCAATTAATCCATAAAACAACATAAAACACGCAGGAGCATCTCCTGCGTGTTTTATGTTTAATGCTCTGCTGCAAATAGTCTGAAGTAGCGAATCCTTATGCAGTGTTGGCTTTTTGCCTGCGATAGGCATTGGGACTTGAGCCTGTGCAGGCTCTGAACTTTTTGTAAAACCAGTCAATATCACGATAACCGACCTCAAGCGCAATTTCGTATATTCGCAGATTGGTGGTTAAGAGGAGGTGCTTCGCTTTTTTCATGCGCTCCTGGAGCATGTAATCATTAAAGGATACCTTTTCTTCTGTTTTGAACTTTTGCCCGAGATAGGCACAATTAAAATGCAGCATATCGGCAATGCGCTTCAGCGTAAGTTCTTCATTCAGATGATCCCGTACATATGCTTTGACAACCCGGATGACATGGCTGGAATCCATCGCTTTGCCATTAAGCTGAATCGGCGGCTTGAGCGCAGGGCGTTTCTTGGCTGGAGCTGGCCCAAGTCTGTCCTGTACCCCATGCAGACTATGCAGCAGTGCTTCTGGTTTAAAGGGGGCTGGCAAATAGTCATTCACCTGATAGGTCATTGCTTTGCGTACCAGACTGAATTGATCTCTGCCACCCAGCAGCACGATCGGAATATCACTTATTTGTCGGATATGATGACACAACCACAATCCTGCGGCATCGTAACGTTCTGTATGCACAATAACAACGTTAAAATCCTGTTTAGACAGTGCAGCAAGGGCCTCGCTGGAATTGGAGACGTGATGTTTGATGACAAATGGAGATTTGCTTTCTTCCAGAAGTGATCCGAGAATTCGGACCAAGTGGTGGCTATAATCTACAAGTAAAATATGGTGCATGAAACATGACCTCACCTTCTTGTTATATTCCGATCAATGTTTAACTGAATTAAGGCTTAGTTTCATTATGTGAACAAAAGAAAGCGCATACAATGTGCATTTTTTTGCAGAGCGTGCATTTCTTTACCAATTGCAGATGAAAAAGCTCGCTTCCTTCCTCAAATCAACCCGATCTATATTTTGACCGGGTAAATACCTGCATTTAAGCAGGTTGTTTGCGCTTACATTTGGACGATACACTGTGGAAGCACACGATAATCAGGGGGGAAGACAATGAAGAAAAACAAGTTTATGCTGCTCAGTCTGATCTTTGCCGCGCTGTTGCTCATTAACGCTTGCAGCTCTGCGCCTGCAGCTGAGCCTGCACCCGAAAAGCCGGCTCCACAGGAGGAGCAAGCACCAGCGGAAACCGAACCAAAGAATGAAAATTCTACGCCTGAGATGGACTTCGACATGGGCGGCAGAACGATCAAAGTTGTAGCTTGGTGGAACATGGAGATTACAGACAACAACCCGGACAACATCAAACGTCTGGAAAATCTGGAAGCATTGAAAAAGAAGCATAACTTTAATATCGAATACATTTCTATCGACTTTGGTGAGTATCAAGAAAAGGTTGTAGCCTCCCTGATGGCAGGTGAGCCGCTGGGCGACTTTGTAAGACTGGGTAAAAGCTACGCTATTCCAGCATTGACCAAGCAGAATCTGTTGTGGCCACTGGATGATTATATCAAGAACGATAAAGTGTTTAATCAGAAAACGACGAAGGAATATATGCAGTATGAAGGCAAAGGTTATGGCTTCACAGAAGATCAGTCCTCGTTTATCAACGGCATTTTCTATAACCGTACACTGATGCAGGAGCTGGGCTTAAAGCCGCTTCAGGAATATGTCGATGCAGACGAATGGAACTGGGATACCTTCTTGAGCGTAGCAAAGCAAGCCAATAAAGACCGCAACAATGATGGCAAGCTGGATACATGGGGTCTCGCCCAAACAGGCCTGCTTGAGCCGATTTTGTACTCCAACGAAGCTTCTCTGACCAAAGGTGATAAACAAAACCTCGACGATCCGAAAACAAAAGAAGCGCTCAATTTCTTGAACAAATTGGCTACAGAGAAAGTGGGCAGACCGACAGAGGGCGGCGACTGGACTGAACCGGCAACATTCTTCCGTCAAGGCAACACGTTGATGTACTCTGGCGCGATGTATGAAATTGAAGGCATCAAAAATGATATGCCGGATTATGATATCGGTTTCCTGCCTTATCCGAAAGGACCGAGCGCTACAGCATATCACTCAGGTGAATCCCAATATCAAGCGATTACGATCCCTAAGGCTGTCGAAAATCCGGAGCAGCTGATGTACATCTGGGAAAAAATCAATGAGATTGATTCCATCTATGACTATCCGGAGCAATCCACACTGGAAAGACATCTGACGGACGAAGCTGATATTAACAACGCCAGAGAAGTTGCAGCTGGCATGCTTGTTCTCGACCATAACACCTTCCCATCCCTTCCTTATTGGGATTTTGATGGAGAGCTGAAAGAAGGCGTGTCCGTATCCACACTGATTGAGAAATACAAGGCTCCTTTCCAGGCCGCAATTGATGAGGTATACAAATAAGCATTCCTAATTACGGGCAGAACGCACGGGCAGCAGGTGCGGTCTGCCCGGGTTAGTCAATCGTTCAATTGTCGATACGCTTACAGGAAAGGGGATACATTCGAACATGCGGTCACGTAAGAAAAAGGGACTGATTCTGGTACTTGTTCTGGCTTTGGTGTTCTCGATCATCGTGATCTATCCATCGCAGGATAAAAGCCCCGGAACGGTACATGCACTTGAGGATTTTGAAGCTGTATCAGGCAGCAAGGATTCACGAAGCTATGAACATTATCGGGAAACGTATGCGAGCACTGCCAAACCGGATGCAACCGTCCGGGTTGAAGGCGAAGCTTACACGCAGGCAGACAGCTCGGAGTTCGAAGTGGTGCAAGGTTATGCCGATTTGGACGGCAGTGCGGTTATTACTCCTGAATCCGGAACCATTCGCTGGGATGTACCCGTACAAGTGAGTGGTTTATATCACGTTCGCATTCATTATTATCCTGTTGAAGGCAAGAGCTCGGGAATTGAACGCAAGCTGGAGCTGAACGGAGAGGTTCCCTTCCGGGAAGCGGATGTGCTTCTCTTCGACAGGGTATGGGGAAATCGCGAAGATCACATCCGGCAGGATGATCGCGGCAACGATCTCAGACCGAGACAGGTGGAGCAGCCGGAATGGCAGCTTGCTTCGTTCAGAGACAGTGGCGGGTATTTCGAGGAACCATTTCAGTTTTATTTTGAAAAGGGCACCCAGCAATTATCATTAACCTCTCTGAGAGAAAGTATGGCGATTGATTACATTGAGTTATACCAGGAAGAGGCGGTTCCTTCGTATGCAGAGCTGAAGAAGAATTATGAATCGTCAGGCTTGAAACCAGCCAGCTCTGTGATGCTGAAGGTTCAAGGGGAAGAGGCTATCACCAAATCATCTCCTACCCTGGCACCTATATCGGATCGCTCCAGTCCTTCGCTTGAACCCTACGATGTCTCCAAAATCCGGATCAATGCCATTGGCGGCGTGAACTGGAAGCTGCCTGGGGAATGGGTCGAATGGGAGCTTGATGTACCTGAAGATGGACTGTACCAGATTGCGTTAAAAGTGAAGCAGGATCAGCTTCGCGGCATCTATGCCACGCGCAGCCTGACCATTGACGGCAAGACGCCGTTCGAGGAGATGAAACGAATTCGCTTTAATTACAGCCCTTCCTGGCAGACAGAAGTGCTTGGAAATAGTGAAGATGAGCCTTATCTGTTTCATCTCAAGCAGGGCAAACATCGCTTGCGCATGACGGTTACACTTGGCGACATTGCTCCGCTGCTGCGAACCGTGGAATCAAGCGTGCTTGAATTAAATGAGTTGTATCGCAAAATTTTGATGATCACCTCCAACAAACCTGATCCTCTCCGGGACTACCAGCTGGAGAAACGTATTCCGGAGATGACCGAGGTATTTAACAGACAGGTGGAGGTTCTCAGCTCTGTTGCTGACTATTTGGAAAAAGCAACGGGCGAGCAGAGTGATAAAGTCGCTATTCTGCACGCGATGGTAGTACAGCTCAAAGATATGGCTGCAAGACCGGAGACGGTTCCTAAACGGCTGGATACGTTCAAAATTAACGTTGGCGGTCTCGGAACATGGATTCTGACTGTACGGGAGCAGCCGATTACGATGGATTATTTGATGGTAACTGCGCCTGGTCAAGAGCTGCCCAAGGCAGAAGCGTCTGCACTGCAGCAGGTGAAGCATGAACTTGGCGCTTATGTTGCATCGTATACCGAAGATTATGACAGCATCGGTAATGTGGAGAAGAAGAAGGATTCCATTACAGTATGGATCACTACAGGACGGGATCAGGCTCAGGTGCTGAAGGGAATGATCGATGATACGTTCACGCCAGACACTGATGTTTCCGTGCAGCTTCGGCTTGTTCCACCCAATATTCTGCTGCCTGCAACACTGGCTGGGGAAGGGCCTGACGTTGCGATGCAGATGGGCGAAGATATTCCAGTGAACTACGCGATGCGGAATGCAGCAGCTGATCTGAGTCAATTCCCGGATTATGAGGAGGTTGCAAGCCGTTTCCGTGCGAGCGGGTTAACACCTTATCAGTATAATGGCGGCGTGTACGCACTGCCAGAGCAGCAGCATTTTCCGATGCTGTTCTACCGCAAGGATATTCTGGATGAGCTCGGTTTGGAGCCGCCAAAAACGTGGCAGGATGTGTACAATGCAATCGCCGTATTGCAAAAACACAACATGGAGTTTTATCTGCCGATCGAGGACACAACGAATAACGCCAATATGGTTCCAAATGCTACGTTTGCAATGCTCTTGTACCAGAATGACGGAACATTTTATACCGAAGACGGGAAGAAGAGTGCACTTGATTCGGAAATTTCCATGGATGCGTTCAAACGCTGGACACAGTTTTATACCAATTACAAATTTCCGCTCAAGGCTGACTTTCCTAACCGTTTCCGTACAGGCGAAATGCCCATCGGTATTGCTGATTATACAACGTACAACATGTTGACGGTGCTCGCTCCTGAAATACGGAATCTGTGGGACTTCACCATCGTGCCAGGTACGCAGCTTCCTGATGGCTCCATCCGACATGAAGTAGCGAGTGCAACGAGCGCGGTCATGATGCTCGAAAATGCGGCTAATAAGGAAGCGGCATGGAAGTTCTTGAAATGGTGGACGGATGAGTCAACCCAGATCGAGTACGGACGTGAAATGGAAGGTCTGATGGGTGCAGCTGCTCGTTACCCTACGGCAAATATTGAAGCGTTAGAGCAATTGCCATGGCCGGTTAAGGACTATCAGAACCTGGAGAAGCAGTGGGAGTGGGTGCAGGGTATTCCACAGCTGCCGGGAGGATATTTTACAGGCCGACACTTGGATAACGCCTTCCGTAAGGTTGTTAATGCCAATGAAAATCCGCGAGAAGCTTTGTCGGACTATGTGCTTTATATTGACGATGAGATCGAATTGAAACGCAAGGAATTCAATCTGAAATAAAGGAAAGGGAGGGTAACGGTTGCAAGCCAAAACATCCGAGACAGCCGCCGCTCCTGTCATGCATACTCGCCAGGTCGGCTGGTGGTCGCAATTAAGAAGGAATCTGTATCTCAGCAGGCACTATTACGTATTAATGGCACCGTTTATGCTGATCTTTTTCATGTTTACGGTGATTCCGGTCGGCATTTCACTGGGGCTCAGCTTTTTTCACTTTAACATGCTGGAATTTCCGCGATTTGTCGGTTGGCAAAATTATTCACGGTTATTTCTGAACGATGATGTATTTTTGATCGCGCTTAAAAACACACTGCTCTTTGCCGTGATTACGGGTCCAGTCAGTTATATCGCCTGTTTTTTGTTTGCATGGATCATCAACGAGCTTTCTCCGAAAGTTCGGGCAGTCATGACACTGGTTTTCTATGCACCCTCTATATCAGGCAACGTGTTTTTCATCTGGCTGATCATTTTCTCGGGCGACAGCTACGGTTACATGAACGGATTCCTGATGCGGCTCGGCATCGTGCTGGAGCCCATTCAATGGCTGGCCAACGAGAAGTATGTACTAGGCATCGTTATTCTCGTACAGCTCTGGCTTAGTCTTGGAACGAGCTTTCTCGCCTTTATTGCCGGTTTACAGACAATTGACCGCTCACTGGTGGAAGCAGGAACGGTGGATGGGATCAAAAACCGCTGGCAGGAGCTATGGTACATTACGCTGCCATCCATGAGACCGCAGCTGATGTTTGGTGCAGTCATGCAGATTACAGCCTCGTTCGCTGTAGCCGAAATCTCGATAGCGCTTGCCGGATTCCCGAGTGTTAACTATGCGGCGCATACCGTAGTTACGCATCTGATGGACTATGGCACGATTCGCTTCGAAATGGGGTACGCCTCCGCGATCGCGACTGTTCTGTTTGCACTCATGCTCGGCACCAACGTGCTCACGCAAAAAATGCTTAGAAAGATAGGTGAATGACGATGACCAGCAAAGTTCGTGCCATCTTCGGCATGCCGAAGAGACTCAATCGGTCATTTGCCGTCAGTTTCATGTTGTTTGCGCTGCTGGCTGTGTTTGGGGCATTTATGGTGCTTCCTTTGATTTATGCCGTTAATAATGCCTTCAAGCCGCTGGATGAACTGTTTATATTTCCGCCGCGCTTCTGGGTGAACAATCCAACCACTGAAAATTTTGCTGATTTGATTAACCTGATGGGCAATTCATGGGTACCGTTATCCCGTTATATTGCCAACACATTGCTCATCACGCTAGTGGGCACGGCCGGACATATTCTGCTTGCCTCGGCAGCAGCTTATCCGCTTGCCAAATACCGTTTTCCAGGGTCCAAAATATTGTTTACCATTGTGATTCTGTCCCTGATGTTCTCGCCGCATGTTACGGCAATTCCAAACTACATGGTCATGTCCTGGCTTGGCTGGATCAACACCCACGCATCCATCATTGTGCCTTCACTGGCATTTTCGCTCGGTTTGTTTCTGATGAAACAGTTCATGGAGCAGATTCCCGATGCATTGCTGGAGGCGGCGAAAATTGATGGGGCGAATGAATACCGGATATTCTGGAGCATTGTGATGCCTAATGTAAAGCCAGCATGGCTAACATTGATGATTTTGCAATTCCCTGCACTGTGGGGAACGGACGGCGGCAGCTTTATCTACAGCGAAAATCTGAAAACACTGCATTATGCACTCAGTCAGATCGTTCAGGGGGGGATTGCACGGGCAGGTGTTGGTGCGGCGGTAGCTCTGCTGCTGATGATCGTTCCAATCACCCTGTTCATTATCTCTCAGAGCAGTGTGATGCAGACCATGGCGACTTCTGGCATGAAAGAATAGAAAGGAGGCAGCAAATTGCAGCGTTACACGCCAAAAAGCAAATGGAAACAACGAAAATGGGTCATCATGAGCATGGTCTGCCTCCTGCTGTTCAGTTCAGCAGCATTACCTGCGAGCGCAGACGGTAAAGCCGATGCTTACCATTATTCATTCTATGGGGATGCTGTTCCGGCTCCGGCTGCATACGAAGCAACCATGATTATTACTGGCAAGAAGCTGAATATCAGCGCGTTCAAAGAGCCGAGTGATATGCATGTTACCGAGGATGAGCGTGTTTATGTGCTGGATTCAGGCAATGGCCGCATCGTAGAGCTGGATCGGAATTTCAAGCTTGTACGGACCATTGATTCGTTTATAAACGAAGGCAAGAAAGATCAGTTTAAAAATCCTCAAGGTCTGTTTGTTACAGGTAAAGGAAATATCCTCGTTGCCGATTCGGATAATCACCGGGTTGTTCATTTGGATGACAAAGGGGAACTCGTCAAAATTGTGGCTGAACCGAAATCGGATTTGTTAAAAGAAGATTTTCAATTCAAGCCGATTCGGATCGTGATGGATAAAGGGGATCGCATCTATGTGATGGCCGAAGGGGTATTTGACGGCTTCATGGAGTTCAGTGCCGATGGTGTATTTTCCTCCTTCATCGGGGCTAACCGGGTTCAGGTTGATCCTGTGGAGTATCTGTGGAAGCGACTCGCCACCCGCGAGCAGCGCAGTCAGATGGTCATGTTCACACCGACCGAATTCACCAATCTGGATATGGACGAAGAGGGCTTCATCTATGCAACCAGCGGGGATCGTGGTAAAGATCCGATCAAAAAGCTGAATGCGCAGGGAACGGACATTTTGCGGAGAGAAGGGTATTCAGCACCCCAAGGTGATCTGCGATACATGAATGAAAGCGGGCCATCACGTCTGATTGATGTGGATGTAGGGGACAGCGATATGTACTCCGTGCTGGATTCAAACAAAGGCCGGATCTTCACCTATAACGGTGACGGCTACTTACTTCATATCTTTGGCGGAATCGGTAACCGGATAGGCCTGTTCAATACCCCTGTCGCATTGGAGAGGGCAGGTGACCGCATGCTTGTACTGGATAAAGCACTCGGTGAGATCACCGTGTTCCAGACAACCGAATACGGACGCACCTTGCATGATGCGGTACGTAGTTATTACAACGGCGAAGAAGATAAGTCCTCGCAGCTCTTTGCCAAGGCGGCCGAGATGAATGCCAATCTGGAATATGCCTATGCGGGTATTGGCAAAGCGCTGCTTCGCCAAAAGCAGTATGCCGAGTCAGTCGAATACTTCAAACAAAGCATGGAGCGCAAAGGGTACTCCAAAGCGTTCCTGCTGTACAGGAAAGAACTGATGCGCGAGCATTTTTCATGGGTGATGTCCGGTATATTCCTGGCTGTAGCTGCGTTCGTCACCGTTGTTATCGTTCGCAGACAGAGAAGGAGGACAACGAATGCAGGCATCAAGTAAACAATTGTACCAGTACCCGCTCCATCTGATTTTCCATCCCTTCGACGGTTACTGGGAACTGAAATATGAACGGAATCAAAGAACGACATTGCTAATCTCGTTTATGATTATGGCTTTGCTCGTAATCACCAAAATTTTGCAGGCGCAGTACAGCGGATTTTTGATTAATTTTAACAATCCCAAATATCTGAACAGCCTGCTTGAAACGGTATATGTGATCGTTCCTGTCCTGTTCTGGTGTGTAGCCAACTGGTCATTAACGACATTGATGGACGGGGAAGGCAAGTTCTCTGAAATATTTATGTCCACCTGTTTTGCGCTGGTGCCGATGTTCCTGGTGCATTTTCCATGGATTTGGCTGAGTCTTGCAATTTCTGCACAGGAGACGGCATTTTATTATTTCTCTAACGCGATAGCCGTGTGCTGGACGGTTTATCTGCTGTTTGTGGGCAACATGACCGTGCATCAATATACACCAGCCAAAACCATTCTGACGATGCTGCTCACCCTTGTGGCTATGGCATTTATGGCATTTCTATGCTTGTTGTTCTTCAGTCTTATACAGCAGATCGTATCCTTTGTATACACCATCTATCAGGAATTAGTGCTTCGGGGCTAGGAAGGAGGAAATCACAATGAAATACGCCGCAGCCAAAAAAATTACCGGAATCCTGCTGATCAGCAGTTTGCTTCTTAGTGGTTGTCAACTCTCGCCATCACCAGCGGCTCGCGAGACGGCAGCAGATGTTAGTCAAGTAGAGACTCCTTCCCTGCCTCCCGGAGAAAAGCTGAAATCTGCGTTTAGCGATGCCCGCATCCCTGGCATGATCGGCATTGCCCGGAATGACGCCTTACAGCTGTTGATTAACGAAGAGACCGCCGAAATTGCAGTAATTCATAACCAGAGCGGACAGATCTGGCGCAGTAACCCGGCAGATCGTGAGAAGGACGGCATTGCCGCCGGGATCAACAAGGATCTTCTATCCGCTCAATCAAGGCTCAGTTTTTTCAATAGCTCAGGACAGAGCAGTATGGTCAACTCCTACACAGACAGCACGCGGCATAAGCAGGTGAGCTACGAAGCATTACCGAACGGAGTACGGGTTCACTATCAGTTTGGCAGCACCGAACGTTCCATCGAGGATTTGCCTGTAAAACTCAGCAAGGAACGCTTCGAGCAAAATCTGCTGGCAAAGCTCGACAAGTCCGGGGAACGTGCCCTGAAGGTCGGGTATGCCGAGGACAAGGATGAAGGAGTGTATGTCCGAATCGACAAGGCGATGCAGGGACTGCAGCTGACTCGTGCCTTGAAGGCTTTTGAAGACGCCGGTTACACAGAAGAAGATCTGGCCCAAGACAATGCCGAGCATGGCATCGAACATGAACGAAGCGGGCCGCGTCTGTTTATGCTAACGATGGAGTATGAACTGGATGGAGAGCAAATGCTCGTTCGTGTACCTGCATCCGGTATTCACTTCCCGGAAGAGTATCCGATCAACACCTTGTCGGTGCTTGAATATTTCGGAGCCGGAGGCTCCAAGGATGAAGGATCAATTCTCGTTCCCGATGGCTCGGGAGCACTCATTCATTTTAACAACGGCAAATTGCAGTACCCTTCCTATCAGCAGGACATTTATGGTCCAGATCTGACGATGAAGCTGCGGGAAGCAAGCTCGAATGAAAGCAAGGCCAGATTGCCAGTCTTTGGAGTGATTCGGCCAGAGGGGGCTTTCCTCGGCATCATCGAACAAGGCGATGCGGTAGCTATGGTAAATGCGGATATTAGCGGCAAGCTCAATAGCTACAATAACGTGTATCCCAGCTTCTATGTCGTAAACAAAAGTGATATCACCCTGCAGTCGAGTGACATGGTTCGTACGCTGCCGAAGTTCCAGAATAAACCGACCTCTTCCGACTTTGTTGTTCGATACGCATTTGTTGGAGCAGAGCAGGCTTCCTACTCAGGGCTGGCTTCACTGTACAGGGAGCATTTGCTTTCAACAGGAGGACTGCCGGAGATGCAAGCTGATCAAAAGCCTGCAGGTGTGCCGTTTTACCTCAAGCTGTTCGGCGGCATGTCCACCAGACAGCATATGCTTGGTATCCCGTATAATTCCACGGAGGCACTGACTACTTTTGAAGAGGGTCAAACGATACTTTCGAAGCTGATGGAGAAAAATGTGTCCAACATTCAGGTCCGCTATGCCGGATGGTTCAATGACGGTCTGCACCATCGCCTGCCGGATTCCATCAAGGTGGATAGTGTGATTGGCGGGAAAAAGGGAATGAAGGCATTCAGCGAATATACGAGTGGCGCAGGCATTGGCTTTTATCCGGATATGGCTATGTTGAATGTGCAGTCCAAAAAAGGATTCAGTCCTTCGAAAGAGGCATCCCGGACTTTAACGCAGGAACCTGCGATTTTGTATCCGATGGACCCGGCTTTACAGCGCCGAGCCAAGGATTTATCCGCATCCTATGTGCTTTCTCCGAATGAGATTAATGAAGTAACGACAGATATGCTGAAGGACCTGAAACCGCTGCAAGCAGGCGGCATTTCGCTTAAAGATATGGCTGAACAATTAAATAGCGACATGAATCCGAAAAAACTGCTGGATCGCACACAGGCATTGGATACGGTTCGTAAAGCTTTGGATCAGATCAGGCAGCAAGCTGGCTCAATCGTAGCCGAGGGCGGGAACGGTTATGCTCTGCCTTATGTTAAAGGGCTTACGGATGCTCCCATGACAAGCAGCAGGTTCAAGCTGGAGGATGAAGAAATACCGTTCTTCCAACTGGTTGTGCATGGCAATATCAGCTATACCGGTTCTCCGTACAATCTGTCCACGTATACCGATGCAAGACAATATGTCCTGAAGCTGATTGAATACGGCGCGAGTCCTTATTTCGCTTGGTTTAATGCACCTAACCATGTTGTGAAAGAGACGGACTACAACAATCTCTATGCTGCGAATTATGAGCAGTGGATTGATCTGGCCGCTGATATTTACAAGGAAGTGAGTCAAGTCAATTTGCCATTTAAGGGGCAGTCGATGATCGCTCATGAAGCTGTTGCCGAAGGTGTATACCGAACAACCTATGAAGGCGGAGGCTATGTGATTGTGAATTACAATGATTTCTCTGTTGAAGCAGAAAATCACAAGATTGAAGCCCTAAGCTATGTGACGGGTGGTGGGCAGCAATGAAGACACTCATGAAATTGAAATGGGGAAATCGAACGTATGCCCAGCAGAAAGCCATGTGGGGCGTAATCTATGTACTGCCGTGGCTCATCGGCTTTGTATTATTTTTCTTTGTTCCGCTGCTCGCTTCGCTGCGATACAGCATGAGCAAGATTCAGGCGAATGCAGATGGAATTGCTATTCAATTCACGGGATTCACCAATTATATTCAGGCGCTTACCGTAAACACCAGCTTTAACCGGGCGCTCATTGAGTCCATAACCGATGTACTCGTCAATGTGCCGTTGATCGTCATCTTCAGCTTGTTCCTTGCGGTGATTCTGAATCAAAAGTTCAGAGGGCGCGCCGTGGCCCGATCGATCTTTTTCCTGCCGGTTATTCTGGCATCCGGCGTTATCATGTCGCTGGAAAGCACCAGCCTGATCGAAGCGGTTAATCAGAGCAATTCAGGGGGAAGTACGTTCGGAACATTGGAACTGGAAGGCCTGATGCTTAATGCAGGCGTAAGTGAATGGGTTGTCACCTATTTGAGCGGTGCAGTGGATCGAATCTACCAGATTGTCAGTCAATCGGGTGTACAGATTCTGATCTTCCTCGCTGGCATCCAAACCATCTCGCCCCAGCTGTACGAAGCATCCAAGATGGAAGGTGCGACAGGGTATGAAGCATTCTGGAAAATAACATTTCCGATGGTGAGCCCGCTTATTTTTGTCAATGCGATCTACACGATTATTGATTCATTTGCTAATAACGCGATGACGGAGCTGATCCGTGATACAGGATTTGTCAAATTTGATTTTGGTCTTAGCTCTGCCATGGCCTGGGTGTATTTCGCAGCCATTGCCATCATTCTTGTCGTTGTATCTATCATTTTCTCGAAACGAGTCTTCTATCAAGATTAGAAAGGAGGGCATTCCGCGTGACGACATCACGATTATTATCACTTGAGCATTGGAAAAGCTGGCTGTGGTCTGTCATCCGCTTTGTGCTGATTACCGGACTTTCCTTTGTAATTCTGTTTCCGATTTTTCAGAAAATCTCGACAGCGATCAAAGCTAAAGGGGATCTGTATTCGGCTGTAGTCGTATGGATTCCCCAAAATTTCTCCATCGATAATTTCAAACAGGCCATTCGTGTTATGGATTACTGGGCAACATTGTTCAATACGTTTGCGCTTTCGGCAACAACAACGCTGCTGACAACTGCTTCTTGCGCACTCGCAGGTTACGGATTCGCAAGATTGAAGTTCAAGGGCAGCAACTGGCTGTTTGCCGGTGTCATTCTGACGATTCTTGTACCGCCAACGACCATTCTTATTCCGGTGTACCTGAATCTGAAGAGCTTTGATCTCATGGGGCTGATGACGCTGATTGCGGGCAAGCCTGTGAATCTGCTCAATACGTACTGGCCGTTTATTCTGACCGCAATTACGGCGAATTCGCTCAAGGCAGGTCTGTATATCTTTATTTTCCGACAGTTCTTCAGAGGTATTCCGAAGGAGGTAGAAGAAGCTGCCTATGTGGATGGAGCAGGTATTGGACGTACCTTCTCTCGAATCATGCTTCCTAATGCGATTCCTTCCATGGTCACGGTGATGCTGTTTTCCTTCGTGTGGCAGTGGAACGACAGCTTCTATACGACAACATACCTGACCTCCAGCAAAGTGATGTCTACACAGTTATCGTCGCTGCCGTACAATCTGGCACAACAGGTTACGGATGGTGCAGCTTCCCAGGCTGATCCGTTCTATCTGAGCATGATTCAGGATACAGGTATTTTGCTGGCGATCCTGCCGTTAATTATCATTTATTTATTCGTGCAGCGATATTTTGTTGAGAGTGTAGAACGTACAGGTATCGTGGGATAACAAGAGTAGCTTGAGGGGCAGACCGATGATACCCAATACACCAAATAAAGGGGGGATATTGTGATAACTCCCGTGACAAACAGTCACTCGCATTGGATATGGAATGGCTTGAGGGAGCGAGCGCCAACGAGATTGTTACAGCTTGTTGAAACGATGCCTTTCGGCCGCTTCCTATCGCAGTAATGTAAACCAATTTAATCAAACAGGAGGAATAGCAGTGAAAAAGATGTTGATGTCCTGCAAGCTTTTACTCGTTTTGGCATTACTGATTACGATTGCTCCATGGGGAGGAAACCGGGCTGATGCCTGGGTAGGCATGCCTATGGGAAAACTGCATGTCAGCGGTAAACATCTGGTGAACAGCAACAATCAACCGGTGCTTTTGAATGGATGGCATCAGCCTTCCGGTGCATACTGGACGTATCAAGACAGCAATTATTATCTGAATCTTCATGGAAACAACCGCCACGCAGCAACACTTGCCTATCTGAAAGATATTACAGACACCTTCGCAGATACCAGCCCGAAATATGGCAGCAATCATGGCTGGAAGATGAATCAGGTACGTCTCTTTATTGATCGTCAGGACATGGGGGATGTGGCGGCAGGTACATACAACTTTGCCGGCGTGCAGACTGTAACACAGAACGTGATCATCCCGTATATTCAGTACGCCAAAACCAAAGGCGTATATGTGGTTCTGGGACTGGACTTCACCTTGAAGGATGATCAGGCGACAACAGCAGCGAATTTGCAAAAATTCAATCAAATCTGGGGTTATCTTGCCTCCCGTCCGGAGATTAAAAGTGCAGACAACGTTCACTTCGAGCTGATCAATGAGCCGGTGAAGTCGTATGCTAATGGACATTGGGGTGGATATAACGGGGAAAATGATTTCGTGGATCACTGGAATGACCTGCGTAACTTCCAGAATTCCATAATCTCAACCATTCGTAATCAGGGAGCAGACAACGTCATCTGGGCAGCTGGTCTGGGTTACAATCAGTTCTACAGTCTGACAGCAAGTCATCCGCTTACGGACCCGCTGAACAACTACGGTTATGCCGTTCACTGGTATCCGGGCTACGGAGCATATGACAACTTTAACATTTTGCAAGATCAGTGGAATACCAACGTTAAAGCAGCGGCTGATAAATATCCAATTAACATTACAGAAGTAACCTGGTTCAAAAACAAACCTGGAGATTCCGCATACTGGAACCTGTTCAACGGAAGTAACGAAGGTTTCGGTACGAATACCAAAACGATCTTCAACGCAGCAGGCAATGTCAGCATCGCAGCTCATATGAACGGTTTCATTCTGGAGCCGGGTCCACGCAGTTCTTTCGCTGATCCTACAGCAGGACTGAAATGGGATGGAGATGCATCACGCAGTGCGATGGGACGATTCCTGTTCAACTGGTATAATGAACGTTCCCAGAATTATGGAAGCGGTAATCCAACGAATCCAACGAATCCAGGTACCGGTCTGGTGTCTGGTGCAACCTACAAAATTGTAGCACGCCACTCCAACAAGGTTATTGATGTTCCTGGCGGACAAAATGCGAATAACCTGCAGCTCCAGCAGTGGAGTGATCTGGGGGGAAATCCTCAGAAGTGGGTGCTCACTTCAATCGGAAACGGTAACTATACTTTAACAAGTGTCAATTCCCCGGATAAGGTGATTGATATTCGCAACGGCACAACGACAAACGGGGAAGCCGTGCAGTTGATGGTCAATCTGAATACCACTGCACAGCATTTCAAAGTCAATGATCTTGGCAATGGCTACTATAGTATTATTAACGTCAACAGCAACAAAGCGATTGAAGTTGCAAACGCCTCCACAGCGGATGGAGCGGTTCTGCAGCAAAATACGTACACAGGTGCTACGAATCAACAATGGAAATTTGTTGCTGTGAGCAATTAATGCGATAATCAGCTTTTCTATCACATGTTAAATAACCTTTTCAAGTCCATGAGTGACTTGGGAGGGTTATTTTTTTCGTTTATTTATTTTCAAATCGCCCGTTAGAAAGATTTACAAGGGTGCTATAACTGCTATACTTAGCCAAGCAACACAGTACAGCACAGTACAAATCAGATTCGTAAATCAGTTTTGTTTCATTACGGGGGCAAATGTACCATAAGGAAGAAGTTGTACCTTCACTGTTAAGAAAAGCCCGTTGTATCATGAACTAACCATTATGCAAACTCAAAATGTAAGCGCTTGATCAGAAAAAAGGGGGGAGTACATTTGAAACTCCTATGGTCCAAATTTTCACCGATGTTCCGCAGATTTTTGATCTCTTATTTAATCATTCTCATGATCCCGCAGATTGCCGGATATGCCTCTTACAGGGCATCCATTGAAGCGGCTCGGGCGAGCTCGATCGAGAATAGTCTGAAATCCCTGAATCTCGGTAAAGAAATCATCGAACGGAATTTGCTACAAGTGGAAGCCTTCACCCGGCAGCTCGCAATCAATCAGGATCTCTACCGTTTGATTGCCGATCCAAAGCCGCTTGATGTGTACAACGTCTACGGCATAGGCCGCATGCAGCGCAGCTTGTCCATGTACAGCAGTACAAACGAGTATTTATCTCATTTTTTCATCTATATCCCTAATTACAATGTCATTATTACACCAACCACAGTGTATTACAGACCTGAGCACTACTATGCAGCCAATGCACTTGAAGGTATGACCTATGAGCAGTGGAGCGAAAACATTTTAAAGAAACCACATTTCAACGAAATCATTCCGCTTCGAAATTATAAACGTGAAATAAGCAGCAATGTACTTACTACTGTTCCGGCTATTACATTTCTGCAATCACTGCCGCTTAACAGCTTTAACAAACCGCAGGCAACAATCGGTGTGTTGATTAACGAAGACAAGATGGCTAATCTGACACAGCACATTGTGGATCAGTATGGCGGCTGGACGCTGGTTCGGGATGCTGACGGGAATGTGATCTTTTCACGTGGTATTGAACAGGCGGAGGCGCAGCGTATGGCGGAAACTTATAATCGTGATGCACATCAGGTACAGCCGATTGAAGGTGGACGATTGCTCCTGTCTATTGAATCGGGTCAGAACGGCTGGAGCTATATGGCCGGTATTCCCGAGAAAGCACTTATGACCAATGCAGAACAGATCAAACAAGTTACGTTTGCGTTCACACTTGCGACGCTGGTGCTTGGGCTTGCGATCGGGCTGGTATTAGCTTACCGCAACAGTGCACCTATCTATAAATTGCTGTCCGTATTCCGTGAGCAGACAAGTGAGCCTTTGGGCAAAAGACGCAATGAATATGATTTTCTCGCGAGCCACATTCATCATCTGATTGCCAACAATCATTCACTTGAGAATGCGCTGAATGAACAGATTCCGCTGCTGCGGGACGGTTTCATTAAACGGCTGCTCACGGGTGAATTCTATACAACGAGAGAGCTGGAGGCCATCTCTTCCCAGACTCAGATTGCACTTCAGAACACACATGGAATGACAGGGCTGCTCAAGGTGAATGGGTATGCAAGCCTGGATAGTGAGGAGACAATTCAGGAGCTTGGTGTGGCGAAGCTGATTGTCAGGCAGACCATTACAGAGTGGAACGCGGAGGTGCTTATGACAGACTGGGGAACAGATCAGATCGCATTTATCTGTCCTGCCTCTAATGAACCGCTGGAACAAGCCATACACCATTGTGAGTCTGAACTGGAACGGCTGAGAGAGCTGATCTATAAAGACTACCGCATATCAACAACCATTGGCACAGGAGCAGCGTATGAGGTGTGGAATGATGTAGGACGTTCATTTGACGAGGCAAAGCAAGCGATGGATTATGCTATTCATTGCGGGGCCGATCAGCTTGTCAAATTTGAAGATACACTCAAGGAAAATGAAATGTATTATTATCCGATTGAATCGGAGCAGCGTCTGCTGAATACGGTCAAGGCGGGTGAGGTGCAGGAGGCGCTTCGCATTCTGGACCAGCTGTTTGTACGTAATTTCGAAGAACGAGAGCTTTCTTATGAGATGGTGCAGCAGTTCATTATGGAATTGAAGGGAACGTATCTGAAGCTGGATGAGTCCAAAATCAAACTCGGCGATTCGTTTACGGATGAATACAAAAACTGTGTCGCAAGCATCCAGACCACCGATTCCATTCCCGCATTACGTGGCAAATTCAAACGTCTGACCGAAGAGATGTGTTCGGAGGTTGTCAAAAAAAGATCATCCACTCATGCCGATACCGTCCAGGAAATCATGAGCTACATTGAAAACAACTACGGCGACGCGAATCTGACCATCTACCGCATCGCTGAACATATGGGAAAATCCGAAAAATTCATCTCCCAGTTATTCAAAGAGCATACGGGAGAGAATTTGTCCGATTACGTGGAGCGTGTCAGAATCAACGCAGCATCAGGACTTCTCCTGGAGAGTGGTCAAACCATTGATGAAATCGCACTGACTACAGGTTATAATAGCGCGCATTCATTCCGTAGAGCATTCAAACGTGTACGCGGCATTTCACCAAGTGTATTTCGCAAAATGGACAATCAGAGCGGTTAATGTACCATCCGTTATTGAAACGATATTCGTGTAATGTACCTTGAAAGCCGAGATGTACCTTTACCTCAATTCCCGGTCAACCGTATGATTACAGCACAAAGAAAGCGCTACCACATTTGGCTTGAAGGGGTGGCGTGAACTTGATCATAAGGTATCGTTGACTGGGGGGATGATTCTGAGAACAATAACGACAAGTGAACGCAAATCTGATGTGCAGGAGCGCAGGCGATCCACATTACAGCATGCGCTGGCAAGAAGTTTCAGGAGACATTGGCAGCTGTATCTGCTGATTTTGCCTCCGGTGGTGTATTTTATCATTTTCAAATATGTGCCGATGGTTAATACCGTGCTTGCATTCAAGGACTACAACGTGATCAAAGGTATATGGGGCAGTCCGTGGGCTGGAACAAAGTATTTCGAGATGTTATTCCAGAATCCCGCATTTGTGATGTTAATCAAAAACACGCTGCTGATTTCGTTCTACAGCCTGATTGTTGGATTTCCGATCCCGATCTTGCTGGCACTGGCCTTAAACGAGATCAAAAACATCAGGTTCAAGAAAACAGTACAGCTGGTCACTTATGCTCCTTATTTCATATCAACCGTCGTTATGGTATCCATCATTATGCTATTTCTGTCGCCACGACTGGGGATTGTGAACACCATTGCTGGTGCACTCGGCTTTGAAGCAGTGAATTTCCTGGGAAATCCAGACATGTTTCGGTCGATATACGTACTCTCAGACGTATGGCAGAGCATGGGATATTCTGCTGTAATCTACCTGGCCGCGCTGGCGGGCATTGATCCCTCCTTATATGAAGCCGCCAAGGTGGATGGAGCCAATCGGCTGCAGAAGATCATCAATGTCGATTTGCCAGGACTGCTTCCGGCGGCCGTCATTATTTTGATTTTGAGTGTGGGCAATATTATGGCGGTGGGCTTCGAGAAAGTCTATTTGCTGCAAAATCCGTTAAATCTGTCTGCTTCCGAAATAATTTCAACTTATGTGTACAAAATGGGTCTGTTAAACGCCAATTACAGCTTCGCTACAGCGGTAGGTTTGTTTAACTCTCTGATCAACCTCATTCTGCTATTGGCGGTCAATTCTGCTGCGAAACGATTGTCCAACACAAGTCTATGGTGATCACACGGGAGGGAGGAGATTTCATAGATGGCTAACGTACACACACAGGCCGGACGTCCGGGAAGGAAGAGAAACACCGTCATCCGCGAATCGACGGGAGACCGCCTGTTCATTACCTGCATCTACATCGTTCTGTCACTCGTGCTGGTTGTTGTGCTGTATCCCTTAATCTACATCGTCAGCTCGTCGCTGAGCAGCCCGGCAGCGGTATCGTCGGGTAAAGTCTGGTTGTGGCCGGTTGATCTGTCACTTGAAGGATACAAGGCCGTTTTGCGCAATGATCAGGTGCTGACGGGATATGCGAATTCCTTGTTTTATACAGCGGTTGGCACGTTTATCAGTGTAGCTCTTACTATTATGATCGCGTATCCGCTATCCAAAAAAACCTTTGTCGGACGCAGCACACTTATGATTTTCATTACTTTTACGATGCTTTTTGCCGGAGGGTTGATTCCGACCTATCTGGTTGTCAAATCACTGGGATTAATTGATACACGGTGGGCACTGCTGATTCCGAATGCGATCTGGGTGTGGCAGGTCATTATCGCCCGAACCTTTTTCCAGAATTCCATCCCGGATGAACTGTCAGAAGCTGCTGACATTGATGGCTGCAGCGATATTCGCTTTATTTTCAGTGTCATTTTGCCGCTTGCCAAGCCGATTGTAGCTGTATTGTCACTGATGTACGCCGTTGGGCAGTGGAACGCCTATTTCGACGCACTGATCTATCTGAAAACACAGTCGCTCTACCCGCTACAGCTGATATTACGAAGCATTCTTATTTTGGGCAGTTCGGGCAACATGGACGCTTCAGAGATGATCAAGCAGCAGCAGATGGCAGAACTGATGAAGTATTCCCTGATTGTCATGGCGAGCTTGCCGGTTCTGATTATTTATCCGTTCGTACAGCGGTATTTTGTGCAAGGCATGCTGATTGGTTCGGTTAAAGGATAAGCTGTAGTTACAACTTACATGAGGGAGAGGATTTTATTGAGGAAAACGGGTGCATTACTGTTAGCTTGTATGCTGCTGTTTACGTTGGTCATGGCGGGCTGCTCGTCGTCTGAGAAGGGAAGCGGCGAAGTGGATGCTAACGGAAAAATTCCGATGAATGTATTTGTACACCAAGGCTCGGATATGAATCTGGCTACGAACAAATTCACCAAAAAGATGGAGGAAAAGTTTAATATTCAGTTCAACTGGACAACGGTCCCGTTTGACGGCGCAGCTGAAAAAAGACAGATTTCACTTGCATCGGGTGACTATCCAGATCTGTATTTGCTTATTCCATGGGTGGACCGCTTCTCACAGACAGACCTGTTGAAGTTTGGTCAGCAGGGCGTTATTCTGCCGCTCAATGATCTTATCGATCAGCACGCGCCGAACATCAAAAAAGTGCTCGATAGCAATGAATACTATAAAGCGATGAATACGGCCCCTGACGGTAAAATCTATGGATTAACCGGACTGAATGAATGCTTCCACTGTTCTTACCCGAACAAAATGTGGGTGAATACCAAGTGGCTGGATCAGCTTAATATGAAAGTACCCACAACAACAGAAGAATTCAAGGAAATGCTCAAGGCATTTAAAACGAAGGACCCGAACGGTAATGGCAAAGCGGATGAAGTGCCGCTCAGTGGTTCGACCGAAAACTTCGGTGTACACATTATTCCGTATTTGATGAATGGATTCATCTATGACGATGATCGCAATTATCTCATTTTGAATCAAGGCAAAGTGGAAATGGCAGCGAATAAACCCGAGTGGAAAGAGGGGCTGACCTATATCAAATCCTTATACGATGAGGGTTTGATTGACCCGGGAGCATTTACGCAAAATGTAGGCGCATTCAAGAAAATCGGTGACAATGCGGACGCACAGCTTCTCGGAGCAGGTGCAGCCATGCACCCGTCGTTGTTCGTTACTACGGCTGAAGGTTCCCCATACGGTAATGATTACAACGCGATCCCACCACTGAAGGGACCACATGCAGAGTATGCAACGTACAACTATCCGATTGATCCGGGAGCAACGTTTGTATTAACCAACAAAGCCAGTGAACAAACCCAGATTGCAGCAATACAGATGCTCGATTACTTCTACACCCAAGAAGGTGGAATGGCTGCGTACCTGGGAGAAGAGGGCACAAGCTGGCGTAAACCGGAGGCGGGCGAGGTAGCACTGAACGACCAGGTCGAGCCACTCTACAAGGCAATCCCCGTTCCATCCGGGGAAGAACCTCGCAATGACAGCTGGTCCGCACTGAGTCAATACAATCATCACCGCGCTTATCGGGATGCAGAAGTGCAGGGAACTGATATCTACGCTAACGATGGTTATGAACGCCGTTTATATGAAGCGACATTGTTAATGGAAGGCAAGGAGCCTAAAGAGGTGTTCCCGCATTGGGCATTATGGGTAGATCCGTCACTTGCTGATGAAACGAGCATGATGCAAACCAATATCAAGGATTACATCGATCAGAACGCGCTTCAGTTTGTAACAGGTGCAAAGAGTCTGGATAAGGACTGGGATGAGTATGTGAAAGGACTTGAAGGGTTGAATATCAGTCGATACCTGGAAATTATGCAGTCCGCTTATGATGCGTCTTCGGTATCTTCGAAGTAAATAAAGGTGAATCAAAGAGAAAGACGTCCTCATTCGCTCATGCGAACGAGGACTTCTTTTGGCTGGTGCATGCATGGTGTTAGCTGAGTGAGAGTGAATGAAGGCTCAATACATCCGGTAGTTCCCACTTAATGCAAGCATGGCGAAGAAATACAGGCAGTTATCGTAATAACGGTGTTTCCCTTGCCGGAGAGGTGTATTCCAGAACAGTTTAACGAAAGCATCAGCATCAGGACCATCAGCGGCGAGTGATGCCATAGCATTGGTGGCCAGCAGGCCTACTGGGTGGAGAGCGGGTTCATCGAAAGGTTTGCCCTCAATGGTATAGCGTCGGTAATCCGATACATCAATACTGCTGAAAAAAGCTTGAATTCGATTGGACTGCTGTACCTGCCACGGGTCCTTGCGGAACCACTCCCAGTCCAGTGCAATGTTGGCTGCAACACGATAGGCGTCACTGTAAAAATGTCTGAAATCACCATGCTGCTGTACGGGTGCAGGAGTGCCATCATAATTGGCATATTCCGGCGAAAGTCCGGTTACAGGGTGGCAGGCAGTATGAAGATAGGCTCGGCTTGCCTCAGCCGCTTCTTTCCAGAACGTACGATCCTGTTCATTGGCATATTGTGCAAACAGCTCATAGAAATGAGGAAGATGATAGGATGGATCACTGAATGGCAACTCTGGAATAAACTTGATCAGCCGATTGCTCGGCTCCCACATGGGATCACCCTCGCCATGTTCCCCTTGATGCAAACAGGCATGAAGAATTTTACGCGCCTGAGCTTTATAGTCGTATGGAGCTGTGCCATCTCCCCAGCGATTAGACGCAAAGAAGAGCGCCATAGCAAAGAACTCTTCACCGTCCGGGGCAGGCCCCGGAGACAAGCGTGTTCCATCCGGCTTGCAATGCCAGGCAAAATAGTCTTTGTATCGACCTTCTGTATGCTGCATATATGTATATGCATAATTCCAGAGACGATCGAACTCTTGCTTCTTATCCATCTGCACAGCCATCATCATGCCATAGGACATGCCCTCGGAACGAACATCGTCGTTTCCTGTGTCGAGCATATATCCTTTGTCTTCTCCTGCAGGGTAATAGATTCGAGTATGCTCATCCCCGTAAAACAGATCATTCCAGGTCTGCTCCAGCCTCGCGTTTATCTCCTCTTCACTGTAACCAGACCTTAGAAAGAGATTGGTATATGTACCTGTATCAATAGCGCCTTTGCCTGTTAAATTCATACGTTCCTCCTATAGAATGTTTCGTTAAAGTTTCCATTGAATTTTTCATTAAAGCGTTTATAAGCGTTCATATAAGCAAGTATAACATCCAGTATACTACTCAAATTAAAGCGTTTACATGGAAAATTATAGGTGTAACATTCCATCTATTTCCATATATCGTGGTTGATGATATATTTAGGCAAGTCCTATAGTTTATCAGGTTGTTGCTAAATTATGTAAGCGCTACACTCGGAGAGAAGGAGCCGCCTGATAGTGACATCATTAAGTTCTGGTTCCTTCACACGGTATCACTTGGAGTGTAAATTTTCGCTGGAAGGCTGGTGAACATGTAACATGATTGGCAATTCTGGAGATGTAGAACTGAATCAAGGAACCCATGCACCGCGTGACCCTGTGCAGGTCGGAGTTTCATTAGCAGAAGCCGAATTCGATTACACTTCTCCAAATTATCTGGATATGATCGACCGTTCTCTACTGAGTACGGGGAATAATGTCAGATTGAAGAGAGTCATTGAAAAGGCGAAGCGAGGTGAACCTGTTGTTCTTGCGTTTATCGGGGGCTCCATTACTCATGGCGCTGGTGCAGCACCGATTCATCTCCAAAGTTATGCCTACCACTCGTTCAAGCATTTTAAAAAAATGTTTGCTCCATTGGACAGCAATACAGTTCAATTGATCAAAGCGGGTGTAGGCGGGACGCCCTCACAGCTTGGCGTCATACGATATGAGCGGGATGTGCTCCGGAATGGCAGTGTGCAGCCGGACATCGTCGTTATCGAATTTGCGGTAAACGATGCAGACGATGAAACGAGAGGTAACTGTTATGAAAGCTTAGTGTTGAAAGCGCTTGCTTATGATAACAAACCCGCGGTCATCCTGCTTTTCAGTGTATTTAAAAACGACTGGAATCTTCAGGACAGGCTTGCTCCCGTAGGGTTTCATTATGATCTGCCGATGGTGAGCATGAAGGATGCTCTTGTAGAGCAATTTCGAAAGACCAAGCACGAGGGTAACGTCATAACCAAAGAACAGTATTTCCATGATATTTATCATCCGACCAATGTGGGACATCGCATTATGGCTGATGCGCTGGCCAACCTGTTTCAAGTAACAGATCGTTCCCCTGTGGACCAGGAAGAGAACGAATTGAACAGGGCTCCAATGATCGGGAACGATTATGTGAACGTGCAGCTGATGGATCGGGAAAATGGTGAGCAGATTGCCAGAATCGAGCCAGGTGGCTTCTGTCATATCGACACTGAGCTGCAGATGGCGGAGATGGATGATCATGCTTACGCAACACCACTTTTTCCGAATAACTGGATGTATATCCCCGATGATACAGCAGAGCATCATGGTTTCAAACTGTATTTGCGGTGCAGTCGTCTCATTCTGATCTTCAAAGACTCCGATAGCGACGTATTCGGAACGGCTCATATCAAGGTAGATGGTGAGCTTGTCAAACAAGCTGATCCGCATGAAGTGAACTGGACACATTGCCATGCGATGCTCCTGTTCAGTAACCAAGAGGCTGCTGAGCATATTATTGAGATCGAGATGGCACCAGGACATGAGGATAAGCGGTTCACTATTTTGGGCTTCGGATATGTAGAATAACGGAAGTCGACATGAACGCAAACGAATTATGCTAACCGTGAAGGGAGTAGGAGACTAATGATAGCTTCAGCATCAGCGGGTTTTGACCAATATCGCGATCATATTGAGCGAGGTAAGGTCGAGACAATCGAGTATGATTCCAAGACAGTTGGTAGTGTGCGCAAGGCGATGGTGTACACGCCGCCGGGCTTTTCCCCGGAGCGAACTTATCCTGTACTCTATCTGTTGCACGGTATTGGAGGGGATGAGACGGAGTGGCACACTCACGGTGCTCCTCAGATTATTTTGGACAACCTGTACTGTGATAATCTTATCCAGCCGATGATCGTGGTCTGTCCCAATGGGCGCGCGATGATCAATGACCGGGCAGAGGGTGACTTGTTTGCTCCTGAGAAAATTCGGGCCTTTGAAAGATTCGAGTCTGATCTGATTCAGGATCTTATTCCACATATCGAGTCACACTATCCGGCAGCAAAATCAAGGGATAAGAGAGCAATCGCTGGTTTGTCCATGGGAGGAGGACAGTCCTTAAACATAGGGCTTCTCAATCTGAACCATTTTGCCTGGGTTGGAGCTTTTTCGGCAGCGCCGAATACGAAAACCCCGGAGGTGCTGATGCCGGAACCGGATAAAGCATCGTCGCTGCTGTCTTTATTGTGGGTGTCATGTGGAGATCAGGATAATCTCATTCAGATCAGTATGGATGTTCATGAATACTTGAAGCAGCAAGGTGTGCCCCATGTCTGGTACGAAGAAAGCGGGGGACATGACTGGCCAGTGTGGAAAAATGATTTGTATCTTTTCTCACAACGTCTTTTTAAGTAAACCAAAAATTTAAAATTCCAGGAGGTATTTCGTTATGTTCAAATTCGGTAAAAAATTGTTGACTGTTGTTCTTGCAGCTTCCATGAGTTTTGGTGTTCTCGCCGCTACAACAAGCGCTACAGATTACTGGCAGAACTGGACAGATGGCGGGGGTTACGTTAATGCTGTGAACGGCTCTGGCGGGAATTACAGCGTAACCTGGCAAAATACCGGGAATTTTGTAGTTGGTAAAGGCTGGACTTACGGCACACCTAATCGTGTAGTTAATTATAACGCTGGCGTATTTTCGCCTTCCGGCAATGGTTATCTGACGTTCTACGGCTGGACTCGAAATGCCCTTATTGAATATTATGTAGTGGATAACTGGGGCACATATCGCCCGACAGGAACTTACAAAGGCACGGTAACTAGTGACGGAGGCACGTATGACATCTATACAACGATGAGATACAATCAGCCATCCATTGACGGGTATTCAACATTCCCGCAATACTGGAGTGTTAGACAATCCAAACGTCCGATCGGTGTGAACTCCCAAATTACGTTCCAGAATCACGTAAATGCGTGGGCGAGCAAGGGAATGTACCTGGGTAGCAGTTGGTCCTATCAGGTTATGGCAACGGAAGGATATCAAAGCAGCGGTAGTTCGAATGTGACTGTTTGGTAAGCGTTTTCATTATACTAAACTCCAGCAAGGCAGGTCTGTGATCTGTCTTGCTCTCCATTCCAGTTTCAAAGTCAAAGGAGACATACAGATGAGAAAGTGGCTTATATTTCTGCTCATCGCAGCAGTTGCCGGTTTGAGTGCTTGTTCAACGAGCAGTAATACCACTGTAAGCGATGATCTTGTACTGGTTGAGGGCGGTGCTTTCAAGAGCAGCAAATCCAGCTTTACAGATAAGGACATTACACTGTCTGACTATTATATTGGCAAATACGAGGTGACACAGAAGCAGTGGATGGAAGTTATGGGGGACAACCCTTCCGGTTTCAAAGGTGAAGAGCGGCCAGTTGAAAGAGTGACCTGGTATGATGCAATAGAATATTGCAACGCACGGAGCGTTAAGGAAAATCTGAAGCCGTATTACACGATTGATAAAGAAACTACGGACCCTGACAATAAAAATGGAAATGATAATATAAAATGGACAGTAACTATCAATGAAGGCGCGAACGGGTACCGTCTGCCAACTGCAGCAGAGTGGGAATATGCGGCGAGCGGAGGACAAAAAAGTCAGAATTTCACCTATAGCGGAAGCAATAATCCAGACGAGGTCGCATGGTACTGGATGAATGCCGGGGAAAAACCGTTAACAGGAGACTGGAACTGGCCGGCAATCGAGAATAATCGGAATCAAACCAAGCCAGTCGGTCAGCAAAAAGCAAACGAGTTAGGCATTTATGATATGTCTGGCAATGTGAGAGAATGGTGCTGGGAATGGCACAGTCATCCGGAAACCCCGGAAAACACCTGGAGAATCAGCAAGGGGGGCGGCTGGGTCAGCAGTGTGAACACGGCAGAGATTTCATATCCAGGCAAATTTGATGCAAACGGTCTCGGTCCCGATCAGGGATTACGAGTGGTACGCAGTAAGTAACATGGCCTCTTCGATTAACGAAGGGCCTTTTGGCATAAGATGTCTTGCCGGAAAACATCTTTAAAAGTGAATATCTATTCTTTAAACTTTGCTATGGTTCGTGAATCGAACTGGATATAAAATGGAAATACCAACCGTGTAAGCGCTTTATAAAATGCGAGGAGGCTGAATATCAGCATTAGGCTGCAGGATCTTGAAGACGTTTCCTATCCTTTGTTTAAATGGTTGGAATCAGAGACGGAGGTGTATGATGAAAAGGAAAACATGGTTCACATTAATGGTATCGGGAGTGGTTTCATTATTTATTTCAGTAAGCGCTTTCGCGGGGTATGTATTTTGGGAGCCGCTGACGTATCACAATGCAAGCACGTGGCAGAAAGCAGACGGTTACTCCAACGGTTCAATGTTCAACTGCACATGGCGAGCGAACAATGCTAATTTTACCAATGACGGTAAGCTGCGCTTGAGTCTGACAAGTCCTTCAAACAACAAGTTCGATTGCGGCGAGTATCGGTCAACGAATACTTACGGGTATGGTCTGTATGAGGTCAGCATGAAACCTGCTAAAAATACAGGCATTGTATCCTCGTTCTTTACGTACACAGGTCCAGCCCATGGTACACAATGGGACGAGATTGATATTGAGTTCCTTGGCAAAGACACCACCAAAGTGCAATTCAACTATTATACAAACGGTGTAGGAAATCATGAGAAAATTGTAAATCTTGGCTTCGATGCGTCCCAGGGATTCCATACGTATGCATTTGATTGGCAGCCAGGGCATATCAAGTGGTATGTGGATGGAGTGCTCAAGCATACAGCTACAACAAACATTCCAAAGACGCCAGGCAAAATTATGATGAATATCTGGAACGGTACAGGTGTTGACAGCTGGCTTGGGTCATATAACGGGGCTAACCCGCTGCATGCAGAATATGATTGGGTGAAATATACGAGCAACTGATAAAGGTTGAGCTGCGTGCGACGTTTGAAGCATGCACATGAAAATATGCAAACATGCACAACAGAGGAGCGGAGTTTATCCGTCATCCTCTGTTTTCTATTTTTGATTAAATTCATTCCCAACCATGATTGTATATCATCTGAGACTTTACAGAACTAAAGAAACGTAAGATGATGAGGGAAAAGGGTGGATTACCACTTCATTTCGAGAGGATGGAAATACATGTTCAGTAACGATAATCGAACTCAAGCATCCGAGCAGTTAATCGAGCTGTTAGGACAACCATATGATGCCAAGCAGATACAAGCTATACTAGAAATATTCGGTGTAAAAAGAATAACGAAACCGGATAGTCCTTTTCAAGACGACATCATCTGGTCTGTCAAGGCATCTGTTCGTATCGATGTGTATCGCTCCCCGAAAATCAACAAGCTAACCGGACGTGATGATCTCTCTGGCGATCAGTGGATCGTTGGAGCTATTTTATTTCTTGCACCGGGATCGGATGATCGTATTAAAAAACCGTTTCCCGGACAACTGCCCAAAGGAATAACGATGGATGCAAAACCTGATGAATGGATCAAGGCATATGGCCAACCGGATATTTATGAGCAGGGTGACTGGCTTGGCGGCAGCGGCCCCTATCTGGCATGGCGCAAGTCCGGAATCAATATTTCTGTTGAGTATGAAACCGATGAAGACACCAGTGTGCTAACTTGTGTGAAATTCTGTCTGATTGGCTGCATGGGTGCATGGCGAAGCGATTACCCGGAAGTGTTTGCTCCTTGATAAGAAAGAAAGAGAACAGTGAGACATTATACACATTGTACTAATGCAACATCCGTATTCACTTTTTAATATCCTAAATTAATGCAATAAATGTTGCAATATTAGTATGGGCATACATATAGGTCATTCATTATGATGGACTCTGTAGACAACATCATTACATAGACAGGGGGACACACAAGTTGAAAGCATTGAAGAAAAGAAAGATGGGCGCTTTAGCTTTGGCAGGAATGTTCGCGCTTACAGCAGTATTAAGTGGATGTAACAGCGGGGCGAGTAAAGAGGCTGCTCCAAGCACGCCAAGCACTGCACTGGAAATGAAGGACGGGAAGTATGATCCACCCGTAAAACTAACTTATTTGCGTCCTTGGGGACCTGAAATCAAATTCAAATCTGGTGAAGATCAGGACAATAACGTGCACACGAAATGGGCAAAAGACAAGCTCGGTATTGAATTGAAAAATCAATGGGTCTCACCATCCACAAACAACGCGTTTGAAACGAAGCTTCGTCTGTCGCTGGCTTCCAATGCAGAAATGCCGGACATCATCTCGTATCGCGGCGACTTCAATCTGGCACGTGAGTTGATTGAAACGGGCAAGTTCGTTGATGCTGGTGAATTGTTTGATCAATATGCAAGTGATACCTGGAAAGCCGCAGTGAATGAAGATCCTTCTGTATGGTATCCGTACATGCAGGATGGTAAACGGATTGGTATTCCGATTCTCGATTACTCCTACAATAGTGATCCAGTGATGTGGATTCGCGAGGATTGGATGAAGAAGTTTAATTTGAAAGCACCTGAAACGCTGGCTGATCTTGAAGTAATTATGGAAACGTTTACGAATAAAGACCCGGATGGCAATGGTAAAAAAGACACATACGGTCTCACCATCGGATTCAAAAACTGGTTGAGCACATGGATGTCTGATGCTGGCTGGATCTTCGGAGCCTACGGCACGATGCCAAATCAGTGGAATCTGAACGCAGAAGGAAAACTGGAGTACGGCTCTGTAAACCCTGGAGCAAAACAAGCTTTGGCAACACTGGCTGACTGGATGAGCAAAGGATACATTCCAGAAGAAGCCGGGGTATATGATGAAACCAAAGCAGCAGAAGAGTTCACAGCAGGTAAAGCAGGGATTGTTGTCGGGCCTCACTGGATGCCGTCATGGCCGCTCGAAGATGTGAAGAAAAACAATCCGGAAGCGGAGTACAAAGCTTACCCGATTCCATCTGGACCTGATGGCAAGGCAGGCAGACGCGGTACCGCGAACGACAACGGTGTAATTCTGATTAACAAAGATATGAAGAACCCGGAAGTCTTTTTCACATATCAAAACTATCTATTTGATCACTATGCCAATCCATCAGCAGGTGATGAATTCGAACATGGCTTTGCTGAAGGATATGACTGGGCAATGAAAGACGGCAAAGTAACAACGGATGCTAGTGTGACAGGCGGTTATGCACCTGAGAAATACACATTAACGTTTGATGGTGCACGTATTCCGAGTCTGAACATGGCTACGCTTGCGAAGTTTGCTAACGGTGAAGAAGCAACAACACCTTTCGAGAAAAAACTCAAATCTGGCGTACCGACACCAATGGTGGAAGCGGCCAAGATTGTTCAGGATCAAAAAGATATCGCATTAAAACAGATGTTCACAGGTGCGCCAACGATGTCGATGCAAATGAATAACGATATCTTAACCAAAATGGAAAAAGATACGTTCTCTCAGATCATTTACGGTAAAGCTCCAATCGACGCATTCGATACGTTCGTAGAGAAATGGAATTCTTCAGGTGGAGAACAAAATACGAAGGAAGTTAATGAGTGGTATCAATCCGTAACTAGCGGCAAGTAAACTGGAGAAAAACAGAGCAATAGAGAAAATGCCTTGCTGGAGTAAGCTCCGGCAAGGCATTTTGCTGTCTCAATCTTTTACAAAATTGACGAAATACTCGTGCCGCTTAAATCAGGCAGGCAGCTAAGCAAGGTTTTGAACAGATTTCATCAAACAGGCAGGTTCTCTCTGTATTCCTGTGGAGTCAAATCGTAAAACTTCTTGAATACCCGAATGAAATAAGCGGTGTTGTTGTACCCGACAAGCTCGGCAATTTCAAATACCTTGGCGCTGGAGGAACGCAAATAATATGCTGCTTTTTCCATCCGCAATCGATATACATAAGCTGTTAACGCCTCACCGGTCTCGGTTTTATATACTTTGGACAAATATACCGGGTGCAGGTGGACATGCTCGGCAATGGCCGGGAGTGAGACATCTGATGCGAGGTGCTGATCCACAAAGCTTTTGACACTTCGAACGATGGTGCTGTGATTGTCCTTCAGCTCTTGTTCTGCATCCTCACTGATCGAAGACAGTGTCCGTATGGACCAGTCCTTCAGCTGCTGTGCTGTGGCATATACGGGAGCCTGGAAGTACTTATAGCTTTCTGCAGGCAGAACAGAAGAAATCTGTTTGCCATTCTTATGAATGATATAAGCAAATGCACCGGCCAACGCGTGGTAGACCTCAATGGTTGTTTCGGCAATATCGTGATGCTGTCCTGACTCCAGTAATTCTTCAAAAATAACTTCAATTTTCTGCTCAACCGCATCAAACCGTCCCGCTTCCAGCAGACTGATCAGTGTCGGTGGATTGTAAAGAGATCGAATGGCAGGCAGGGGATGTACATCCTTGTCATCGGATGCGGTGATAAAAAGACCCTGTGCCTGACCCATACGCTTCCGCATGGACCGAACAGCACTTTCATAGATTGCTCCGATCTCGTAAGGAAACTTGCCCCAATGGGAGACGGAGATCGAGATGGCTCCTTTGAGGTACAACTGAACATTGGTCTGAATTTGCGCCGCATAATGCTCCAGCAACGTCTGAGGTTTCTCTTCTTTGTTCATGTTCTGCAAGGCGCCCTTTTTAACACTGACCAGGACCACCAGATAGTCATGCACGTCCCGTGTGTGCCAGATGTGAAAATGATGCTGCATCACTTCACTGATGATATTGCTAATGGCGTACTGCATCAGTGACAGATCGTGATCTCCCATCTCGGATAGATGCTCCTCCATGCGAATGACCAGCATGCCGAGTTCCTCGCCAATGGAGTAGGGCAATTCAAGCAGCTCCAGCTTGTCCGCCAGCGCAGAAGGAGAGTAGGTTTTGCCTGTAAGCAATTCGTGAAGCATGGTGGACCGCAGCAGTGGCAGATTATCCTGGAACGCATGCAAAGCCCGTTGATAGGATGCGGCCGTTTCCCACTTTTCCTTGATCCGATCGACCAGTCGCTGCACGGTTTCAATCAGGTCCTCATCACTCACGGGTTTCAGCAAATAATCAAAGCTCTCCTGAGCCATCGCTTGCTTGGCATATTCAAAGTCGGCAAAGCCCGACAGTAAAATCGTTTGCACATGAGGCCACTTCTCGTGAATGGTCGTAATCAGATCAATGCCGGACATCTCTGGCATACGAATGTCGGTGATCACAATATCGATATCATGGTTTTCCATAATTTCAAGTGCGACAGCACCGGATAATGCCTCGTGCACCGTACTGATTCCGCAGCTTTCCCAAGGGATCGTTTCAGCCAGTGTTTCTACGACGGATCGTTCATCGTCTACCAATAAAATTTGTAACATGTACTTCACCTACTCGTTGATATTGTTGTACCATGTGATGCTCACTTTGACTCCGCCGCGTGACCCATGTTCATAACTCAGACCCGCTCGTTCACCATACAAAAAAGACAAACGCTGATGAACATTCCAGGTCCCGCATCCCATGCTGCCGTCAAGCGGTTTGTGCAAATTATTTGTTAACTCTTGCATCTGATTTTCTGTCATACCCCGTCCGCTGTCCTCCACAGTTATCGTGCTTAATTCATCCGTATGATGGCCTGTTATCGTGATATGCCCATCTTCTGTACGAGGTTCGATGCCGTGAATGATAGCGTTCTCAACGATCGGCTGCAGGGTTAATCGGGGTAATGTTTTATGCAGCATATCATCTGGCACATCAATCGTAAAATGCATGCGTTCCAGCCGGAGCGCCTGTATTTCCAGGTAGTTTTTCACCATCGTAAGCTCTTCCTTGAGGGTGGCCTGATCATTCTCTGATCTCGTTATGTAACGGTAATATTCGCCCAGATTAAGCGCCATCGCCACAACAGCTTTTTCATTTTTCATCCTTGCCATATTTTTGATATAGAAGAGACAGTTGTACAGAAAATGCGGATTAATCTGTGACTGCAGCTGCTTCAGCGTAGCTTCACGTCTTCTAAGCTGCTCCTCATATACATTCTCGATCAGCTCTTGAATCCGCTGAGCCATGATGTTAAATCGTGCAAATAACAAACTGAACTCATTACGAGAAGTATAATGCAAACGAACGGAAAAATCTCCAGTCGATAAACGATTCGTGCCCTTAACAAGCTGAAGCAGTGGAAGCTGCACACTTCGGTACAGCACATACAGCACAACTACACTCATCGCGATCAGAACGGCGATGGAAGCATAAAAGAGGTTACGGCTGTTTGTAATGGGGCCTAAAATCTGCTGCATCGGTACATAATCCACGTAGTACCATCCAAGACTGCCCGATTGAATATACGAGACATAGTACTCCGTGTGGTCAAGGGTTGCGGTAAATCCGCCTTTATCCGAAAGTTCCGTCGCTTTGAGCTTGGACTGGATCGCATTCAAGGTGTCATTTGCGCTGCTGTTGCTAATTAAGCCCAGATCGGGATGGAACATAAAGGGGTCACCTTTATTATTCAGCTTGTTCTGATCGAGCATGCTGATTAAATGATGTACCGGGAAGCTGATCTTGGTGATAAGTCTAGATTTTCCCGGAGTATCCATAGCCGTTGTGGGGTCCGTTGTGTACCACTCAAACTGCTCATGTGTATAAGCCCAGGATTTTGAAAGCGGTTTGGAAAATTCATCCTTCCTGTATGGGATATAAGCATAATAATCCGTGGAAATGACTTTTTGCAACCTTGGAAAATACAGTGTAATCGTCGAATGCCATTTGCTGGCAGCGTTATACAGATTTATTTTTTCGAGAATAGCACTCCCAACCTTGACACGTTCATAAGGTACATCCTTGTAATCCGGGCGTTGATATTCCTGAATGCTGGAATCCTGTCCAATAGACAAACCATAAAGTGATAATTGGTATATATTGGATTCTACCGAGTCGGCAAAAGTGGACAGATGGTTCATCGTGTTGTTCTGAATTTCATGTTTAATCACACGTACACTTTCCCGGTTCGAATAGGTGTAAAGGAACAGCACCAGGACAAGCAGCGCCACGAAGAGCAGCGTAATTTTGGTAAAGACATTCAGACGAGCGAACAATGCTTAACCTCCTCAAGTCATTAAAATATTGATATCGTTGTTGCAATATTAGGATATAGATCGCTAATAACCGTTGCTATAATTTTAATATACAAGTTCATATCCACTTGTAAAATACAAAATTTAGAACATGGGGGATGTAGGGGTGAAGGAACATACGTTAGAGACGCCTCGTAAGGGGAGAGCCGCCAAGGTGAAACAGCGCTGGAATATGCAACGGAATTGGTCCTTGCATATGATGCTTGTACCGGCAGTTTTGCTGGCTATTATTTTTCAGTACATACCAATGGGCGGTATTGTCATTGCCTTTCAGGATTTTAAACCGTACCTCGGATTTACCGAATCCAAGTGGGTAGGTTGGGATAACTTCAAGTATTTATTTTTATATCCAGACGTAGGTCAGGTCATCTGGAACACACTGGTTATTGCATTTTTCAAAATTATTGCAGGTCTGGTTGCTCCATTTCTGTTCGCCATTTTGTTAAATGAAGTACGTTTGACTGCTTTTAAAAGGGTCAGCCAAACGCTCGTATACCTGCCGCACTTTCTGTCCTGGGTTATCCTTGGCGGGATATTGCTGGATATTCTCTCTCCGCAGGGAGGTATGGTGAACCAACTGATTGTTGCACTGGGCGGTCAGCCGATATTCTTTTTGGGAGATGGAACATGGTTTCGGATAACACTGATTGTCAGTGATGTCTGGAAAGAGTTTGGCTTTGGTACCATCGTATTTCTGGCCTCGCTGTCCGGTATTAATCCGGCTTTGTACGAAGCAGCTGAGGTGGATGGAGCGAATCGTTTCAAGCAGACGCTGCACATTACGATTCCTGCACTGATGCCGATCACAATTGTACTCATGACACTCTCCATCGGTAATATTCTGAACGCAGGCTTTGATCAGGTGTTCAACCTGTACAATCCGCTCGTTTATGACAAAGGCGACATCATTGATACGTTTGTATACCGTCTTGGTATCCTGAACGGCAAGATGAGCTTTGCTACTGCTGTAGGGCTTTTCAAATCTGTCGTAGCTACCATTCTCATCGTGATCTCATATCGTATGGCTTACAAATTAGCGAACTATCGCGTGTTCTAGAGAGGAGAAAAGGGCTTGTATTACAAAACTCGAGGCTATCGAATATTCAGTGTTGCCAATTATATTTTTCTGGGCGTATTATCCTTGCTTTGCATTTTGCCAATCATTCATATTTTGGCCGTATCGTTCAGCAGCATGGCACCGGCTTCGTCCAATCTGGTCGGCTTCTGGCCGATCGGCTTTACGACAGATGCATATGTGAAGACGTTTGGCAATTCAAACTTTATCAACTCATTGCTCGTTTCGGTGAAACGTACAGTGATTGCAACGGTCATCGGTATGGTCATCATGCTGATTACCGCATTTCCGCTGTCGAAGGAGGACATTAACTTCAAAGGCCGTTCCATGTACACCTGGTTCTTTGTGTTCACAATCCTGTTCAGCGGTGGTCTGATTCCAAGCTACATCCTGATTCAGAAGCTGGGGCTCATGGATACGATCTGGGCGCTGGTGCTTCCGGGAGCCTTGTCTGTATGGAATGTCATTCTGATGATGAACTTCTTCCGGGGTCTGCCTAAAGAGCTGGAGGAAGCGGCTTATCTGGATGGTGCAGGTCACATTAAAACGCTGGCGCTGGTTTACATTCCGTTGTCCATGCCAGCGATTGCTACACTCTCCTTGTTCACCATGGTTGGTCAATGGAATTCCTGGTTTGACGGCATGATCTATATGTCCGATATCAAAAATTATCCACTGGCCTCCTTGTTGCAAACCATTATCGTGCAGCAGGACCTTAGTAAAATCAACGTTGACCCGTCCATGCTGGAAAACGTATCACAGCGTACGGTTCGTGCAGCTCAGATTTTCATCGGGGCATTGCCGATCTTGGTGATTTATCCATTCTTGCAGCGCTTTTTCGTGAAAGGCATCGTTATCGGGGCAGTGAAAGAATAGCACTGCCCTGCAAGTGAAACACATTCGAGGGAGGAATATGGGTGAAAAAAGGGTTGGCTTGTCTCGTAGCAGGAAGCATGATCGTTTCTCTAACCGCTCCGGCAACAGTCGGGGCAGAACAGGGGAAGCAGCAAACAGCAGCGGAGCAGGTGCAGGCATCAAGCCTGCTTCTGTCCCCGTACAAAGATTTGAAGGGCCATTGGGCCGAGAACGCTGTGATGCGTATGCAGAACATGGCATTAACCAAAGGTTATGCAGACGGTACATTCAGACCGAGTGAACGTATTAGCCGCGCCGAGTTCGTGGTGATGCTGGACCGGGCATTCGGATTCACAGGTGGACCTGAAACGGCAGCATTCGCGGATGTAAATGAAAAAGACTGGTATTATGACGCTGTCACACGGGCTAGTGCATCAGGCATCATTCAGGGAACCGATGAAACCCATCTCTCGCCGCACCTTTCAATCACGAGACAGGATGCTGCAGTGATGGCCGATCGTGCATTTCAGCTATCGACGGGCAGTGAGAGTGAGCAGCTTGGGTCTGCATTTAGTGATGAGCAGGATGTGGCTGAGTATGCCAGAAAAGCGCTAGGATATCTTGTTCAAAATAAAATTGTAAACGGATACAACGGGAAGCTTGCGCCGCAGTCAGCTATAACACGAGCCGAAGCTGCTATGCTGATGTCATCATTAATTGCAGATATTAAACATGTTCCAGGCACATACGAATCCAAAGTGGATGGCAATCTGATCGTACGCTCAGCAGATGTGACATTGAAAAATACAACCGTTAACGGTAATTTGCTGCTTACAGAAGCGATTGGTGAAGGAACAGTAACCCTTGACGGTGTGACTGTAAGTGGAAGTGTCATCGTGAAGGGCGGAGGAAGCCATTCGATCGTTATTCAGAACTCCAAGCTGAAGCGTATTGTAGTGGACAAGAGCAGCAGTTCTGTTCATATCGAGATGACAGGCACAACAGAGGTTGAAGAGATGCTGGTTGCACGTAAAGCAACAATCGAGCTGTCTGCCGAGAGCTCCATTGATACATTAAAAGTAAGCAGCAAGGCACGTCATACGACGATTGATGGCAAAGGGAAAATCAAGCTGCTTGACGTAGAAGCGGATAACGTTTTGTTTAATGGGAAAGCGGTTACACCAGGCAAGCACAGTGATAACAATACACCTGGAACTGGTCAGACTGAACAACCCAAGCCAGATGCAGCAGGCAATTCCGGTGGTGGCAGCAGCAGTTCCAATGCAGGCGGCGATGGCGGGTCCTCCAATTCGGGTGGACAGACACCTTCCGTGCCTGGCACACCAGCGGGCGAGAAACCGGTTCCGGCGACTACAATTCCGGATGAACAATGGGAAATGGTCTGGAATGATGAATTTAATGGCTCTGCTGTAGATGCTACGAAATGGACAGTACAGGATACAGAGCTGGTCTATAACAATGAGCTGCAATATTACAGCCCGAACAACACACGTATCGTAAAGGATGGCAATCGTAACGTACTGCAGATTGAAGCGAAACGGGAGCAAAAGGGCAGCAAAAACTACACTTCCGGCAAATTGATCACCAAGGAAAAAGGGGATTGGACTTACGGCAAAGTAGTCGTGAGAGCCAAGCTTCCCATCCAGCAGGGCATGTGGCCAGCCATCTGGATGATGCCTACGGATGAAGCTCATTACGGAGGATGGCCAGCTTCCGGGGAGATCGACATTATGGAGCTGATCGGCGGCCAGAACAAGGATCATGAGATCTACAGCACCATTCACTATGATTCGATCCAAGCCGATGGCTCTCATGGGCATGATCAAGGCAAGTTTACGCTGCCGCAAGGCGAATCCTTTGCCGATGAGTATCATGATTTTCAGGTGGAGTGGCTGCCTGGTATGATTCGCTTCTATGTAGACGGACAGCTGCATCACCAAATCAACAACTGGGAGACAACAGCGGCAGGACAGCCGGAAAGTTATACGTTCCCTGCACCGTTTGACCGTCCGTTCTACCTCATTCTCAATCTTGCCGTTGGTGGAGACTGGCCGGGATCACCAGAAAATGCATTTGTGTCTGATAAGATGAATGTCGATTTTGTGCGAGTGTATTCGTATAAAAATATGAATGAATGGCCGGACGTAACCTCCAGTCCAATCCAGCCTGAAGAGCTGCGCGCACCGCAAGAGAATGGAAACCGGATTTACAATGAACATTTCACACAAGGCGTTGATGCAAACGGTGTTCCTGCTGACTGGCAATTCATCAAGAATGCCGGCGGAGAGGGCAAGGTAGAAGTTGTCGATGATTCAATGAAAGGCAAAGCAGCCAAAGTCACGATCACTAACGCAGGCACGGAAACCTATTCCGTTCAATTAACCCAAATGCCGATGTATCTGAAAAAAGATAAAAAATATAAAGTTCAGTTTGAAGCCAAAGCTTCAGAGAATCGGATTATCCGCTCCAAATTGACGCAGTTTGAGAAAAGCTGGACGAACTATTCCGGCGAAAAGGAATTCTCCGTGACAACGGATTGGCAGCGGTACGAATATGAATTCAATATGCGGAATGGTTCAGACAATAATGCAAGGTTTGAATTCAATCTGGGCAAAGCAGAAGGCGAGGTACTGGTGACCAACGTGATACTTACAGAGGAAGGCGATGCCGATCCGCTTGAAGTAGAACGCAAAGCTCTGCCTGATGGCAATTACGTCTATAATGGTACGTTTGATCAAGGAAAGCAGCGGCTTGGCTTCTGGAACACTCAGATTCAAGAAGATGCGGATGCGCACGTATCGGTCAATAACTTCTCGAAGTTCCCGATCATGGAAAGACAGCTTGTTGTCGATGTGAAGCAAACGAACGGACAGCCGGAGCAGGTTGCTGTTGCTCAGCCTGGCATGAAGCTGGAAGGCAATACGTCCTATGGCTTCTCCTTTGATGCCAAGGCAGATGCCGAAGGCGTTATGGATATTGGTTTATCTACCGCTGAGGGTCACAACGTACAGGTTCATCAAGGACAGCAGATTCAGATCGGGCCAGAGTTGAAAACGTACACAGGTGAAATTGTGATCGGAGAGGGCGAAGCAACTGCAACGTCTGAATTACAGCTTTTGTTTGGCAGATCTTCTGGCAAGGTTTATGTCGATAACGTACGCCTGACGAAACGTGGAAAACCGGTAACCATCCAGGGTTATAACCACATTCAGGCTGCCGATGCTTATGTGATGCAGGGACTGCAGCTCGAAGATTCCGATGAAGGCGGCAAACATGTCAGCTACATGGATGAAGGTGATCTGCTCCAGTTCAAGATTGATACAGCGAACGATGGGGTATATGCCTTCTCTACACGGATGGCAAGTGCCGAGGCTGACTCAAAAGTACGTTTTACGGTCAAAGATGAGGAAGGCAATACCGTTGCAAACTCCAATCTTGTGCTGGGAGATACGGGCGGCTGGCAAACGTATAAAACCGTATATCTGCCAGCGGTTTCCCTGCAAGCAGGAAAAACCTACTACGTAAATTTTGAAGGAAACGAGTATAATACACGCTGGCTGGACATTTCACAGAGTAAAGTGAAAAATGGCGGGCTGAATGCAGATGCCTCGGGGTGGATGCTGCCGCAGAGCATAACTACAGCGACCTACAGCAACAGCGTGGATAATGGCCTCAGCATGACTTTGTCTGGCACGACGGAGAATTGGTGGGACGACATCCTGCAGCAGGGCGAGCTTTCGCTTGAAGCAGGTAACACGTATCGTCTGAGCTTCGATGCTTCATCATCCGCACCAAAAACGATGCAGGTTGTTGTATCGAAGGCTGATAGTAACGATGTCAAGTATTTGGAGCAGCCGGCAGAACTGACAGCAACGAAACAGCCGTATACGTATACCTTCACGATGGGGGAGAACGGTGATCCAGCAGCATTGTTGAACTTCGGTCTCGGGAAGCAGCCCGATCCAGCCGGTGAGCATACTGTATCTATTCAAAATGTAATGCTGTTTGAGGTGAATCCGGGTGCAGAAGAGGGTGGTCAGCCGGTAAACGTCAACCTGATCAAAAATGGTGGCTTTAATCAGGGAACAGACGGCTGGTTTGCTTATACGGCTAGTAATAAACCAGAAGACTTGTCTATTAGTGCTGTTAATCAGCAGCTGCAAGCCAAGATCGGTCAGGTTGGAGAGAATCCATGGGATCGGCAATTGATCCAGGAGGGCTTTGCAATGCAACAGGGTTACACCTACAAGCTGACATTCAAAGCAAAAGCGGATAAGGCGCGCAAGCTGGGCGTGGGCATCGGTTGGGTAGACGTTCCTGCAGGTTATAAATGGACTGGATTCTATGGTAATCAAATGGAACTCACGACAGAAGAACAAGAATTTACATTTACGTTCCCGGTGACTGAAGCGAGTTATCCGAATAGTCGAATGGTGTTTGATATGGGGAAAATTAAAGGGGATGAACAGGCAGACACCACGATAACATTGTCTCATGTTAGTCTCGTCAATTTGGGAAAAACGCAATAAAACAGGGATGCAATCTTATTCTTTCATTGGAGTAAAAAATGATTCATTTAATGTAGCTTTTATAACTAAAAAGGGACGAAGCAGATTTATTCTGCCTCGTCCTTTTAGAGTCATTCAACTGCGATCCAGGTCTGCAGTTTTTTGCGTTGACTACAGCCAGGAGCTTCACAGGATTGACAGATGAATGCGTTCTATTTTAATCTATAATGTTGTTGACAATCTAATTTTATAATTAATATAATTATATTGTTTTGCCGTTCCAACGGTCAGTCACTTTTAAGGGGTTCCACCTGTGCGCGAAGCTCCTTCTCAAGAACTGTCTACAGCGCCTGCTTTCCCTGCGCCCCTAATACGTAATCGAGGAGACTGAGTTGAATCATGAAAGTATTAATTGTGGAAGACTCAATATTTGTACAGAAGATGATGAGTAAGTTAATTGGCGATCATATCCCCAATTGTGAGATTCGAACGGCTACCAATGGAGAAGATGGCTTCCGGCTTTATCAGGAGTTTGAACCGGATATAATCACCACAGACCTTTTGATGCCTGGATTGAATGGACAAGACATGCTTCGCATGATTCGGGAGATGGATCAGGACGTCAAAATTATTATATTATCCGCGGATATTCAGAAGGCTACTCGTGAGGAAGTGGAGCAGCTTGGGGTGTCGGGATTTCTGAACAAACCATTAACGGCTGAAAAAGCCAGTACATTGCTTCAAATGATTCAGGTGGCATATCATGCTGAATGAGCTGCAGAAAGATCTGCTTACTGAGCTCGTGAACGTTTATGTTGGACAGGCAGCTAATATGTTATCGGAAATTGTAGACAAGCATATTGTGCTGAGTATCCCTGAAGTTGAACTAATCTCTATCACCGAGGTTGATCCCGAGGATCGGAGATACAATATTCTGTTTACAGAAGGCCATTTATTTCGATCCTCGCTGCAGTTTGGATATCAATTTCAAGGTAAAGCCTTTCTGATGTTTCCGGCGGAACAGGCAAAAGTGCTTGCTAACATGTGCCTGGGAGAGCTTACAGAGCATGTAGACCCAAACGATTTCAGGTTAATGGATACCGATCTGGATGTGCTTCAGGAAGTCAGCAATGTGCTGCTTAATGCAATTATTGGTGAATTTGGGAACTTTCTCGAAATGAAGCTGGAGTACGTGTTGCCTGAAATAGAGCTGATTCATGTCACTCGCTCCGACCCGCAAGTTCTGCTCCAAAATGAAGTCTACATACTGGTGCTGCATACGTCCTTTTTACTTGCCGATACAGATGTAAAGGGGATTATTGTTATTGCGCTCAGCATGGATTCCATCTCCAGTCTGCTGGATAAAATAGATGCTCTACTGGGGGGATAACCATGGACAATCTCATTGTACAAGCGCTGAACAAAACGAAAATGGGCATTTTAATTGTGGATAGACAACTGAAAATTATCGTATGGAATGGCTGGCTTGAACGTTTTACAGGCTTGGCTTCTGAGGATGTGCTGGGGAAAAACTTGCTGGAAATCTGCCCTAGGTTCAAGATTAAGATGTATATGGATATATTACAAAATGCACTTTATCACGGGCAGAGCAGATTTTGCTCCAGCGCTTTACATAAGACGTTCTTTCTTCCGAAGGACGCGGGAGAGGAAACCCTTTACAGACAGAACTTGCATGTAGAACCGCTCTATGATAATGACCATAGCTATGCAATGCTTCAGGTTAGTGATACGACCAATACAAGCACTCGCGTATATAAACTTAAAAACCTCATCAAAGAACTGGAGAGCGAGTATACCGAGATTAAAAAGGCTGAGAAAATCAGTAAACATCTTTCCTTGCATGATTCATTGACTGATCTGCCCAATCGTCTGGCATTCAAGGATCGCCTGGCGTGGTCTGTCAGCAATGCGCTGCGCAACGAATCACGGTTTGCCTTGATGTTTGTAGATACTGACGGATTCAAAAAGGTGAATGATACCTATGGTCATGAGGTTGGGGATCTGGTTTTACAAGAAGTGGCTGAGCGTCTGAAGGGAAGAATACGCAGTACAGATAGCGTAGCCAGATTGGGCGGGGATGAATTTTGTATTATTTTGAATCATCTCAAGCAGGATGAGGATGCGAGTACCGTTGCGGCTAATCTGCTGAATGCCTTCGATCTGCCATTTCATGTGAATTCCATTGAGATCAACCTGTCTGTCAGCATTGGGATCAGCTTGTTTCCATTGCATGCGCAAGACCCTTCTGAGCTTCTGAAATTTGCAGATATGGCGATGTACAGAATCAAGAAAAATGGGAAGCGTGGATTTTCGTTCTATGATCCTGAGATGGAGCAGCTCTGGTAATATAAGCAAGCTGTATCCGATTTTTTATTCATGATTATTCCTGAGTGGAGAGGATGCTGTGATTAACGATGACGCTGGAGATGGAAGAGATGTTTACTGTACATGTGCAGATCAAGGATACCATTCAACTGGAGAATAAACACGGTGAATCGGTTATACTGATTACTTTCGGCGGGCATGTTACCGGAGCGATGTTCGAAGGCATTGTACTGGAGGGCGGCGTGGATACCCAGATTATCGGAAAAGATGGAGCAAGTCACAGCCTGTCAGCCAGATATATGCTGAAGGGACAAGATTATACCGGACAGCAGTGTGAAATATATATCGAGAATAACGGTTATATCGGAAAACCGCAGGGGACGAGGCTGTTTCGTACCTCTCCACGCATCATAACCAACAGCCAAGCCTTGGCATATCTGAATCTGGAACCATTGATAGGTGAGGGCTTTTCTGCAGCCGGCGGCGTTGATATTAAGTTTTTCAGGGCAATATCCTGAAACTGACAAGGCATAATATCCGATACCTTTGCAAGCATCATTATTCGAAGGTCAGATCGTTTACATACATTTCAAAAAAAGCGTTGGCCTGAAGAACAACGCTTTTTTGACATATATGCAACGTTAACGTCTCAAAATTCTCCGAATCAGTCCGATTACAAGAACCAGAAAAATGATCAAAACAATCATACCCGGTATGCTTACACTACTCAGCATTGTCTGAAACCTCCTGTATGTATTCTAAAATGATTATAAAGCGAATCTGTTTTTAATGGTCTCAGCAACTTCACTAGCACTTAGATTAGAGTTGTTAATTCTGATATAATTTGCTCTTTTGATTTCTTCCTCGAAGGAGTTTAATCGATGTTGCTCCATTGTCTGTATCAGGTTCTGTTCAGAACGTGTAACATCTCTTTTGGTTGGCTTGTGCTCAAGTCTGTGAGGCGTCTTGTTACGCTCAATTCTTTTCTCCAGATCGGCTTCAAGCTCGACAAAATACACTTCTCCGTCTTTATCTTCAATGATTTTGCAAATTTTATCAATATAGTCCCAATCCTGCTGCAGATCGAATCCCCATACATAAGTGAAAATCATTCCATACATATCACTACTAGCGGCGGCTTCAAATATGTCTTGACGAAATTGATCTACTAATCTCCACATTTCACTATTAAAACCGAATAGGGGAGCTAACATTTCAATGGTTACGTGATTGTGGAACAACTTTAGTTCAGTTACCTTCTCCAATTGATGTCCTACTGTCATTTTTCCTACCGCCTGCGGGCCAAAGATTATAACCAATTTCATTCATTCATCTCCTTGGAAGATATTTCAATAATACTACCATAATTCGAACCATAATAGTGCCTTTATCACAGATGGTTTGTTCGAAATCATCGATTATCAACAATCTGATTTAATGATGAATTTATTTTTGGAAAAGACTATTGACTGTTCGATCAAACAGTTTTATGATGAGTACATGAAATTGACTGTTCGACCAAACAGTATTGGAGGAGAATGGAAGTGACAAAACAACCAGCAACAAATCAGGACGAACGTAGAAATGCAATCTTGCAAGCCGCTTTTACACTTTTCGGGCAGGTAGGTTACAGCAAAGCTACAATGAAAGAGATTGCAGCCAAAGCGGGCGTAGCACAGGGACTAATCGGATACCATTTTAATACCAAAGAAACGCTTTTGGTGGAGGTAGTGCGAGAGTGGATGATTAACCGGGGCATGCAGCAGGCCCTTCAGCAGCTGGACATGAAGGCCGCACCGTCAGAGCTTCTGTCGCAGGCTTTGCTGCATGTTGTGGAATTTCGCAAAAATAACCCGGAGTGGTTTACACTTCTCATCAGCTTGTGGACTGAAAGTGTGAACAACGAGAAGCTGGCTCAAGAGTTAGCGAAGCTGTACCAGGAGATGAAAGCAGGTATCCGGTTAATTATTGGACGGTTGGAGCTGCCGTTGAATGAAGCGGAGCAGGAGACCTTGGCATCCTTGATTCAAGCCGTTTTTGATGGACTTACGCTCCAATCACCAGTGCTGCTGGCAAGTGATCCGCTCTCTCACAAGCAGGTATCGCAAGGCATCGGCTGGATGCTTCAAGGTATCAGCACTTCTCACACTATCGAACCAACAAAGGAGAATAAATAAAATGACCAGATTATGGATTCGATTAGAAGGGTTGTTCGTATTTGCGGCAGCAGCAACGATGTATTTCTACAATGATTATTCCTGGTGGCTCTTTCTGCTGCTGCTGCTCTTCCCCGATGTATTCATGATCGGTTATACAGTGAACAATAAGGTCGGAGCCTGGATTTATAATTTGGCACATACGTATATTACGCCAATGATATTTCTGGCGGCAGGGTTTATGATGAAGGTGGACTTCCTGATATTGATCAGCTTCATCTGGATTGCACACATCGGCATGGACCGGATGTTCGGCTTTGGTTTAAAGTATGAAACAGAGTTCAAGGATACTCATCTACAGCGTGTGTAGAGCCTGATTGTGCCAAAGCTATATTCGTACACACACTAAAAACCTTGCTTCCATTACAGAAAGCAAGGTTTTTAGGCCAATGAAAACTCCGTTGTTTTATTCTGATTCACGGAGTATAGGATTTGGCAGCTCGGCATGGCCCATCAGGCTCTCGGTTTCTTGCCCATCCACCAGAAGCTGAATGCTTTTCACTTCTTCAAACTGAAACATCGTTTGCTGCAGCACAGAGAGAAAAAGAAGCTCCCCGCCAGCACCTAGTCTGGCTTCATCCGGGATGTGAATGTCTAACGTTAGCTTTCCGTCTTGAAAATCCATGGATTCAAGCTCGATGTCACTCCATAAGGAGATGAATGCCGGATCATCCGAACGCTGCATGACATCAAAAGCTTGTCTATATTTTTCGCTGCTATCCGAAAATGTGATTTCGGCTTTTTTAGTTTTGACCTCAGTCAGCTCAGCGTCTACATAACCCACTTCAATTTCTTGTTTCGTTGGCTCGTTATCTGGCGTGGTGGGGGAAGAGGCGTTCGATGTAGACGGGTTGGCGGCTTCAGACTGCTTGTTACCAGGGTCTACAGCTGGTTTATCGCCGCAGCCGGCAAGCACAAGCATTAAGCTGATCAAGGAGAATACGAGTGTGTAGCTAGACTTTTTTCTCATATAAGCACATCCTCATCGTTACATTCGTTTTTGGCTTGCTGCAAGCGGTGTTTTTTATGACGGCTGGTGCAGAAACTCCTTGATTGCATCAACAATCGCCTGAGCAGCTTTATCCTGGACCGTTTCGCTCAGCATCGCTTGTTCCTCGGCAAGGTTGCTTAGAAAACCGATTTCAAGCAGCACAGCTGGCATCGTTGTGTCCCTGAGCACTTCCAGATTACCGTTCTTGACACCTCGATCTTTAAAGCCTAATGCATCAACCAGATGTCTGTGCATTATATCTGCCAGTGCTTTACTGCTGCTGCGTTTGTAATAAAATGTCTCGGTACCCGTGGTCTGTGGAGAAGCCTCTACACTATTCCCGTGAATGGATACAAATACATCTGCATTTAATGTGTTGGCGAGCTGCACGCGTTCCGGACGAGTGGGATAAACATCTGTCTCACGTGTCATCACCACCTCTATATCAGGCTCCTGGGCTAGGAGCGCCTGAACCTTCAAAGCAAGCGGCAGCGTGAAGTTTTTTTCCTGGGTTTTCGAGATGCCAATGGTACCGGGATCCTTGCCTCCATGGCCGGGATCAATGACAACGATGCTTTTGCCGTTATCCTGCTGAGCAGGGGAAACCGGGATTCCGATTATGCCAGTTACAGCTAAATCCACAATCAGCTTGCCGCTGACATATTGAACATTAACCTGAACGTCACTCAGATTGTTCAATTCCATGACAACTCTGACTTGTGCCGGATCATTGGTAAAAAGTGAATATCGAACTTCTGTCACATTTGGTATACCGCTGACATCAAGCTTTCCCATTGTGCCTTGCTTCATGCCTGGCGCCATGTCTCCGAAGGTTGTGTCAGGAAGATCCACCACAATCCGATCCGGGTTGCTCAACCTTGTAATCCGTGGTGTAACCTCATGGTCGATGGATACAACAAGCTGATGATTCGCAAAGCTGATATCGTTCACTTTGCTCCATACGGTGGATAGATCCGGACCAGAAACAACAGGAGGCGGAGAAGGCGCAGGTTCAACAGAAGGTAGAGCAGCACTTGTCAGACCAACAATCTTGTCCTTGTTGTTCCAGCTTACCGAAAGTCCCATTTCTTCACTCACAAAACGCAGGGGAACAACAACCGTATTTTTAATCAGCTGTGGTGCGGTGTTCAGAGTGACTTTTCCATTCTGCCCGTAAGCTTCCGTCCTGCCTACATGCAAGGAAATAACCTTATTGTTTTGTTCAATGCTTACATTCTGTTTTTTTTGATCCCATTTCACCTTAAACTTCAAATTTTCAGCCACAACACGAATCGGAATCATCACGTTTTTGTTGATATTGACAACTTCAACATCGGAAGGCAGCACCAACTCGTGTCCATCTAAAATAATTTTGGTTTGCGGGGATGCTGTGGCAGCATGTCCCGAATCAGTCAAGATGAGCAGAAATAACAAACTGAATAAAAGCAAACTTGCCATTTTTTTCATTGTACACCTCTGTTTTAATCGATATTACGGGAAGGGCAGAGCAAGCAGCCAGCAGACAACACTTATGACAATATTCTACATATATGCGAAATTCCCCTGCCTGTTTGCAGTTTCTTTTTTAATAAAATGATCTGCGGTGCTCCTGTGGTAAAAACAGTTTTGAAGCCTTGTCTATTCCGGTATTGAGCCTGATTGTCCTGTTTCATGCAGAAAAAATTAATATTCATTGGAACATAATTACATTGACAATTTCAGGTTTTTCCAAAATAATAGAAAGCAATTGAACACTGGTACCTTTAATTCAGTCCAGAGAGGCTGGCAAGGGCAGCGGATTTTATAATCACGCGACAGAAGGGCATTCTTTCCACAGAATGCTCTGCGTCTTCGCGCGGATTATGATGCAAAAAGAGGCTACTTGTCAGCATAAATGGCGACGAGTAGCCTCTTTTTCTGCTTTTTACGGTATCAGAACACTTTATCTGGAGGGTTTCTGATGAGCAAACAAGATCAAGAGTTTTCATGGCAAGAGGTGCCCAAGACACAGCGTAACAACTTCTGGAAGACATTATCCGTTATGCTTGGTTTTACGTTCTTCTCGGCTAGTATGCTGGCAGGAGGTACACTCGGTGTCAGTCTGACGTTTATGGAATTCATGGGCATTGTGCTGGCAGGCAATCTGGTGCTGGGCATTTACACTGGAGCGCTGGCCCATATCGCTGCCAAGACAGGACTATCTACCCATCTACTGGCGAAATATTCGTTTGGTGAAAAAGGCTCTTATCTGCCCTCATTTTTGTTAGGCTTCACACAGGTTGGCTGGTTCGGGGTTGGCGTAGCCATGTTTGCTATTCCCGTTGCCAAAGCGATGGATTGGAATGTGTATCTGCTCATTTTCCTGTTTGGTCTGGCGATAACAGCTTCAGCGATCTTCGGTATGAAATCACTTGTCATTCTTGGATATATTGCGGTTCCGGCTATTGCTATTCTCGGAGGATATTCCATGTTCGAGGGGGCCGGGGCGCTGGGGGGACTGCAAGGCTTGCTGGATTACACACCAACACAGACGCTTACTGCGGCTGCGGCTCTGACGATCTGTATCGGTTCTTTCATAAGCGGGGGTACACTCACTCCCGATTTTGCACGCTTTTCCCGTACGTCCCGTCAGGCTGTGACCGCTACCGTAATTGCCTTTTTTCTCGGTAACTCGCTGATGTTCCTGTTCGGCGCAGTTGGCGCTATGGCTTATAATCTCGCTGACATATCAGAGGTAATGTTCCTGCAAGGTCTGCTGATTCCCGCCATCATCGTACTGGGTCTGAATATCTGGACAACCAATGACAATGCGCTGTATGCTTCGGGTCTTGGCTTTGCCAATATTACGAAAATTTCGAAGAAATTTTTTGTAGTGGTCAACGGTATTATCGGAACTGTGCTCGCGATGTGGATGTACAACAACTTTGTAGGGTTCCTGAACGTGCTGGGCGCAGCCATCCCTTCGATTGGAGCCATCATTATTGCAGATTATTTTATTGTCAAAAGAAGAGTCTACGCACCGTTTGCTGATATGAATTTCAAAAAAGTAAACTGGGCTGCCATGGCCGCATGGGCCATTGGCGTTGCCTTTGCACAGCTTGCTCCTGGAGTAACGCCACTTAATGCACTGCTCGGTACAGCTGTAGCTTATATCGTAATCATGGGCATCGTGTCCATGACATCATCCAAAGAAAAGGGGAAGACAAATGATTATACAGAACGCAAAATTGCGGGGTAAAGAAGGACTATGGAACATCATCGTCAGAGACGGGAAATTTGAACAGGTTACACAGGAACAGCAGGCTGCTGAAGACGAAGAGACGCTGGATGTGAACGGTGCCCTGGTGCTGCCTCCATTTATCGAGCCACATATTCATCTGGATACTACCTTGACAGCAGGGGAGCCGGAGTGGAATCTGAGCGGGACCTTGTTTGAAGGCATTCAGCGCTGGTCGGAGCGTAAAGCATTTCTGACACAAGAAGACGTAAAAAAACGTTCCAAAACCGCATTGAAATGGCAGATGGCTCAGGGCATTCAGCATGTAAGAACACATGTAGATGTCACAGACCCAAGCCTGACGGCAGTCAAAGCGATGCTGGAAGTGAAGCAGGAGCTGGCTCCTTATATCGATATTCAACTGGTGGCTTTCCCGCAGGAGGGCATTCACTCTTATCCGAACGGCGCTGAACTGCTGGAAGAGTCGTTGAAAATGGGTGTAGATGTAGTCGGCGGCATCCCACACTTCGAGTTTACCCGTGAATATGGTGTGGATTCGATGCGAGTGGCTTTTGATCTGGCGGAAAAATATGATCGTCTCATCGACATTCACTGTGATGAAATTGATGATGAGCAGTCCCGATTCATCGAAGTTGTAGCCAAGGAGGCATATGAACGCGGCCTAGGCTCACGCACCACGGCGAGCCATACAACAGCGATGGGCTCTTACAATGATGCGTATACGTACAAGCTGTTCCGCCTGCTGAAGATGGCTGACCTGAACTTTGTGTCCAATCCGCTAGTGAACATTCACCTTCAGGGACGTTTTGACACGTATCCAAAAAGAAGAGGTTTGACACGCGTGAAGGAGCTGCAGGAGGCAGGCCTGAATGTATGCTTTGGACATGATGACATTTTCGATCCATGGTACCCGCTCGGTACAGGCAATATGATGCAGGTGCTGCACATGGGCATACACGCGTCTCAGCTGCTGGGGTACGACCAAATTGTAAATTCTATTGACCTGATTACGCAAAATAGTGCAAGAACACTGCACATCGAGGATCGTTACGGTATTGAGTCAGGCAAGCCGGCCAATTTCATCGTGCTTGAGGCGGAGAATGAATACGAAGCGGTTCGCAAGCAAGCAGCGGTTCTGTATTCCTTCAGAGAAGGGCGCAAAATCGCAGAATCGAAACCGCGTGACACATCCATTATTCTGGATGGCAACATGGAGAAGGTTACGTTTAACAAATAGTTACAGAACAACTATGGTTTTGAGATGTAGCTTATAACCAAAACGTTGCTATACAATTGTGCCAAGCGAGATATCTTCTCTCCCTTTATGCAGGGCTAGACTTCTATAAGGAGGATAGCCCTGTATCAGGGAGTTTTCTTTTTATTGAAAAAATCTGGGGATAACAGCGATTGGAAGGTTGTTCTGTCATCGGAGTGGGATTGTGTAAAATCTTTAGCTCAAATTATATAGGATATATTGTAATAATTTGAATTTACTTCAATATAAACATCGTTTATACTAGATTCAACCCGAAGTTTCATAGATGACATCCAGAGAGAGGAAGTTTGCTTATTTTATTTTGAAAGCGCTTCATCACAAGCGGCATATCAAAATATTGAGAGGAGGGATCAGAGTCCTGGCAGTAAAAGCACCAGATTAAAACAAAACAAAATAAATATTATGTAAACCAAAATATTCGGAGGTGTGTTCATGTTTAAGTCCAAATTGTTCAAAGCTGTTATGTCCGTTGCTCTCCTTGGTTCTATATTTGCAATTCCGCCGCTTCCTTCAGCTACTGCCGCTGATGCGAGCTGCCCTAACGGGTACGTTGGCCTTACCTTTGACGATGGGCCTTCCAACAATACAAACAATATTCTTAATGCATTGAAGCAGGCAGGCTTGCGTGCCACAATGTTTAATACAGGACAAAATGCGCAGAACAACCAGGCTTTGGTGCGGGCACAGGTGGCCGCCGGGATGTGGATTGGCAATCACTCCTATACCCATCCCGATATGACAAAACTGAACGCTTCCCAGATGGCTTCCGAGATCACTCGAACACAGCAGACTATTCAATCCATTACGGGTACAACGCCAACGCTTTTCAGACCGCCATATGGTGCTACCAATGCAACCTTGAAATCCGTTATAAGCCAGAACGGTTTAAGGGAGATGCTCTGGAATGTCGATTCACAGGATTGGAATGGAGCTAGTGCTTCTCAGATCGTAGCAGCCGTAAATCGCATGGCGAGCGGTGACGTCATTCTGATGCATGATCAGTACCAGACTACACTTCAGGCAATTCCGCAGATTGCCCAGAATCTGAAAAATCGCGGCCTGTGTGCGGGTATGATCTCCCCGGCTACTGGACGTGCTGTAGCACCGGATGGAGGCACGAACAACCCGCCGGCAACCACCGTACGAATTGAGACGGAGAATATGACCAAGAGCGGTCAATATACTTCCAACATCAGCTCGCCATTCAACGGTGTAGCCTTGTATGCCAACAATGATGCTGTGCGGACCACACATAACTTTACGACGGGAACACATTCCTTCTCGCTTCGCGGGGCATCCAACAATAATAATATGGCAAGGGTGGATCTGAAGATTGGCGGTCAGACCAAGGGGACGTTTTATTTTGGAGGCAGTAGTCCCGCTGTGTATACGCTGAATAATATCAGTCATGGTACAGGAAACCAGACCATTGAGCTGATTGTAACCGCAGATGACGGTACATGGGATGCATATCTGGATTATCTGGAGATCAGCTAATCAGTCGATTTTTCTTTATGAGTGGGCATCCATCTGAAGGACAGATCATGAGTATCTAGTATGCTCGAACATTTATTTTAGGGAGTGTCTGAAAACGCTGAAGGCGGTAAAAGATGCACTTCAGTAGGTTTCAAGACACACCGAATTCTGCTGACAAGGGGATTAAGGCAAGCATGCTGCCGTTAGTTGTTTACCGTGACCATGTGTATACGGAATCTGCAACGACGCTGGAGGGCGCGGATGCTTTGGCGCTTCGAGGTGCGAAGCTCGGTACAACTAGCGGCGGCATCCATGAGTTGAGCAGTAAGGACGACTACAAAGAGCTGGCTTCGACGATCGGTGAGGCAGATATCTACGCTGTGAAAGGATATGATACCGATTTTCGGGTGATGTCTTATACCGAGATAGACGGTCAAGTATATGCGCAGCTGTTTGATAAAACGAATGATATGACAATCAGCGGCGGAGCAGAACTGGAAGAACGGCTCTATGGAAAAGAAGATCGCAAACTGATTTACTTGACTTTGGAAGATAAAACAACGGTTGCCCTTGTGCTGTTTGGAGAAGAAGGGTTGGTGCGTTACGGTCATGTGCCTGTATTTTTTGAAGTAGAGCAGGGGGCATTCCAGAAATTCTGGAACAGCTTGGGTAAATAAGTTACATTGGAATCGAAGAGAGCAGCCCCGGGCTGCTCTTTTTTTATATGTGAATTGTTGTCAAAAAGGAGAAGTACGAGCTGCCGGTTCAGAAGGTGATACACTTCTCGTTTAACAGTCTCATGAACTGCTGAAGCGCGCTGCTGATATATCGATTCTCACCCCGAACAAAAGTGGTGGAGGTTGGCGTAAGTACATCAGACAGATCATGCAGTGAATAGGCTTCGGGATGATTGTGCACAACGCTGCACGGCATAATGGTAACCGCAATGCCGGATTCTACGCAGCTAAGCAGATTTTCCATTGTACTGACTTCAATCAGCTTTTTTGCAGACAGTCCTTCCTCCTGAAGAAACTTCTCCGTAATTTCCCGATAAGGGCAGCCTTGCGGAAACACAACCCATGAAAGTTGACAAAACGTTTCCAGAGGGGTGTCGGTCCGTTTGGATATGATGTGAACCGTATCCTGCATCTCGTATTCAACCTTCAACCCTTCTGTAACACAAGCGCCGCTGATAAAAGCGCCATCGAGCTCGGAAGACTCGATTTTATGCCGCAGTACCTTGGGTGAGGTAGCATTCACAAGCGATATGGACACGTCTGGATACAAGATCTGATACTCGTTCAAAATGTCGATGAAACGACGTGAGGCGGCTGTTTCCACAATCCCGATACGCAATGTGCCGGATGGCTCCACCGGGTCTGTCATCTCCTGTTCCAGATCATACAGCAGATTGCGAATGCGTGCAGCATAAGCAAGGAACTGCTCTCCTTTTTCCGTAGGCATCACACCCTTGGAAGAGCGGTTAAACAGCTGCACCCGGTATTCTTCCTCCAGCTTTTTAATACGTGTCGTCACATTGGACTGGGCATAGTTTAGTTCTTTGGCGGCTTGAGAGATTTTGCCCGAGCGACCAACGGCGAGCATGATATCAATATCGGATAATTCCATGACAGCCTCCTGCAAGGTATCTCTCTGAGTGATACACCTATATATTTTAATCATTTTACGATATGTCTTATCCATTCTACAATAGCTTTAATTTCAAACAGAGAGAAGGAAAAGACATGTCAAATTCAGAATTAACCATTTTTAAACCAGTAACGATCAACCAGTGGAACCTGCGTAATCGTATCGTCATGGCTCCGTTGACCCGGGGGTTTGCACGAGATGAGGATGGGACAGTAACCGAAGAAATTGCCGCATATTACGAACAACGTGCCAAAGATGGTGCGGGACTAATTATTACGGAGGGCATCAACCCTATGCGCTCAGGCAAAGGGACTTATGGCATACCCGGATTATATACGGAGGCACAGACGGCTTCATGGAAAAAAGTAACCGAGGCGGTTCATCGGCACGGCGGCACGATCATCGCGCAGTTATGGCATGTGGGCCGCCTGTCGCATTCGGACCTGATTGGCGGGAAGCCACAGGCCCCATCGAGCATACAGGCTGAAGGAAGGGTTCATAAACTTCATAAGCCTTATGAACTCCCTCATGCAATGACGATTCGAGAGATTGAGGACGTGGTTGCTCATTTTCAGCTGGCTGCTCGCAATGCGGTTCTGGCAGGATTTGACGGAGTGGAAATTCACGCAGCACACGGTTATCTGATTGATCAATTTATCAATGAGCGCACCAATCTACGGAATGACGAGTATGGGGGAGACCTTCAGCAGAGACTTCGTTTTTTGAAAGAAGTTATTGCAGCCGTACAAAAAGAAATCAGCGCAGATCGTATAAGCATCCGATTTTCCGAGAAAAAGGATGACGATTCATCCTATGAATGGGCCCTTAAAGCAGAGACACTGGCCGCATATCTGGAGCTATTCCGTGAAACGGGCATCACCATCCTGCATCCCTCGACTGAAAATTACACCAAGGCGTGGTCAGATGGACTTCACTTTCATCAGGCGGTGCGGGCACAATGGGAGCATATTGTAATTGGAGTAGGGAACCTTGATTTGCAGACCGCGGAAAAGGCGATCCATGACGGAGTTATCGACCTTGCAGCCTTTGGTCGGCCATTTATTGCGAATCCCGACCTGGTACAAAGGTGGCAATCCGGACTTCCGATAACTACGTACAATCAAAATGAACATTTATCCATTCTGCGGTGATTCGGTAACTCTTTGCATATTTTTCTGACCCCACAGCACCATCGATTCAATGAGTGGAACCAGCTCCTTACCGGATGATGTGAGTGAATACTCCACTCTTGGCGGTATCTCATTGTACTGCTCCCGATGAACAATTCCATATTGAATCAGGTCCTTCAGGCAGTTCGTTAACATCGTTGGTGTGATCCCGGGAAGTCTTCTTTTTAACTCGTTATATCGAATGCTGTCATCTTCACTCAAAATAGCCAGAATCGGAAGATTCCACTTGCCGCCAATCACTTGAAAAGCATATGTCGCCGGGCAAAGCTGATCAAAATTAAAGTCATATTTCAATTGAAAAACCTCCAGAGAATGGTTAGTGTGAAACAATGATTTAAGAAAAACGTTGATGTGACTCAATAGTATACTTTTTGATACTTAGTCAGAAAAAGAATCGTACTTGTTCTAAAGATTATAGATATTATAATCATACTAACACATTAATCTATTGAATAAGATCAAAAAGGCGGGATAACGATGAGTCATGAATCGATGATGTGTGACCTGGAAACAGGTGTATGCGGCATAAATGATGAAGAAGAGATGCAGGTTATTGATCTGAAGCAGGAAGAGAAGAAAATAACGTTGTATTATGCGACAGACCCGATCTGTTCACACTGCTGGGCACTGGAGCCTGTGCTGAATCGGTTTATAGAGGAGTACGGTCATTATTTTCAGGTGGAAACTAAAATGGGCGGTTTGTTAGCAAGCTGGGAAGGGTTTTCCGATGGGGCAAACGGGATTCAGAAGCCTTCGGATGTGGGTGGACATTGGAGAGAAGTAGGGGAGCACTCACGGATGCCAATTGACGGTTCCTTGTGGTATGATCATCCGATTCAGTCTTCCTATCCGCCGTCTCGTGTATTTAAAGTCATTCAACGTATGGTTCCGGGGAAGGAGCAAGTGTTTCTAAGAGCTGCACGTGAAGCTGTCTTTGCATTGAATCGTAACATCGGGGAAGATGATGTGCTTGTTGAGCTTATTGATGATCTGGGGCTGAATGGCAAAGTAATCGTAGAAGCAGCATCACAGCAATCGGCACAAGATCTATTGGAAGAGGATTTCGAGATGGTGGCCCGGCTGGGAGTTAGAGGTTTTCCATCGATTATTATTGTGAATAAAGAGCAGCAAGGCATCAAGGTGGTTGGTGCCCGTACACTGGAGACGTATGTTCAAGCGCTGCAGCAGGTTTTGGGTGAAACACCGAAGCCGAAGAAGATCAAAGCATTGTCTCACAAAATTGAAGAAGGACATCTTCTGTTTTCCAAAGAAATTGAAGTGCTGTACGACATCGAGCAGCAGGATGTGGAGTCTTATGTACAATCCCAACTACAGGAAAACACGTACCGGGTACAGCAAATTCTAAATGAAATGGCTATTCAGCGGGTGTAATGTCTCAGGAAAAAGATGACAGCAGAATTAGTACATTTATCCATGTATTATTACAAATTCCCCGAGGGATATACTTTGAAAAAGTCACATTAATACATGTTTATTTGTTAATTGAACAAACGTGAAAAAGCAGCTGCTCTGAACATGGGCAGCTGCTTTTTAGATATACATCTTAGAATAGACGAAGTCCGTATCACAGGTTTTTGTAATAAACGAGATGATCCACCCATTCCTCATGTTCATAGATAAAGCCTTTGCGGACACATTCAAATTGCAAGCCGACACGTTCAGCAAGCTTGATCGAAGCATGATTATCCAGATTAATATGGGCCTCCAAGCGGTGAAACTTCAATATTTCAGCCGCAATCCGAAGCACCTCGCTTACGGCCTCTTTGCCATATCCGTTTCTCCAATGCTGATTGTGGATCGTGTAACCAAAGCTGGCCCATTGAAATGGTTCCCTAGCCAGCGTGGCGATATCAATCATGCCCAGGTGGGTGCCATCTTCTTTGCTGAATACTCCAAATATATAAACCTTATCGGTACGCGCCAATTCCTGGTGCCGTTCAACGAGTCGTTCGAACCATTCCGGTGTGCATTCGCTCATATCTATTTTTCCAGGATCATGGCGATGCAGGGAGGGAGCGCGGCTTTCGAATTCATGCAGCCAGTTCGCATAGTCTTCGTTCCGTAATGGGCGGATCACTAATCGTGTCGTCTCCGACAGATGATCAAATGGACCTTCAATAATATTCAATAAAACATCTCCTTATGTATGGGTTTATCCGAATAATACAGTATGTCTGAATCAAGCAACAGTGAGACAAGCGTGCGAGCTTCCTCAGTTTAACATAAATCGTTGCTCTTATAATGGGTTTCATCCGATAAATCAATAGCCCGAAAGGGTGGTTGTGAACAATTTCACCAACTTGTCAGAAAATGTTGAGCCTTTCTTGAACGTTTAGAGGCGAAGACGTGTCATCGATTGAATTGCTTCAAATTGAGGATATACTAATTTTGAATATTAGGTCTGGGTCTAGTGGCAATCTATCACTTTCATTTGAATTGTGAATTTTTTTCATGAGACATTTACTACAGAGGAGGCATTACAAGATGGCAATCGATACGGTGTTATGGAGCAGACTAGTAACAGGTCTGACCCTAGGTTTTCACGTCATTTTTGCAACACTTGGTGTGGGTATACCCCTGATGATCTCGATTGCAGAATTCATCGGCATTCGCAAGCGGGACCCTCATTACATACTGATGGCCAAGAGGTGGTCGCGAGGATTTGTCATTTCAGTGGCCGTAGGGGTGGTGACTGGTACGGCGATATCCCTGCAGCTGGCTCTGGTCTGGCCAAACTTTATGAAGCTGGCCGGCAATGTCATCGCACTGCCGTTATTTATGGAAGTGTTCGCGTTTTTCTTCGAGGCGATCTTCCTGGGCATCTATCTGTACACGTGGGATCGGTTCAAAAATCCTTACATCCACTGGCTGTTAACCATTCCCGTTGTAGCTGGAGCAGGCATGTCGGCTGTTTTTATTACAACTGTGAACGGATTTATGAATCAGCCAGAAGGTTTTGTCATGCAGGCAGGGCAGTTCGCAGCCGTCAATCCCGTGCAGGCCATGTTAAATACGGCATCATTCTCCAAGGTATTTCATGTGCTTAGTTCTGCTTATGTTACAGGAGCCGCTCTGCTCGCGGGCATCGCCGCGCTGGCGATGCTAAGAAGAGGTGCATCAGCCTACCACAAAAAAGGCTTAAATCTGATGATGGCCGTTGTGCTGGTGTTCAGTTTGCTAAATACACTTGCTGGTGATGTATCCGCCAAATTTTTGGCTGAGCATCAGCCGGAGAAGCTGGCAGCTGCAGAATGGCATTTTGAAACAGAACGTGGTGCGGATTTGATTCTGCTGGGGTGGCTGAATGCCGAGCATGAGATTATAGGCGCACTGCATCTGCCCAAGGTGCTCAGCTTTCTGGCCTTTGGGGATTTTAATGCCGAGGTCACTGGGCTGAACGAATTCCCGCCTGATGAGCAGCCGCCATTGCTGGTGCATTACCTCTTTGATCTGATGGCAGGTATCGGGTTCGCGCTGTTAGCCGTGTCTGCTTTGTACTTTCTCTTTGTGCTCTGGAAGAAGCGTAACCCGCTCAACAAATGGCTGCTTCGTCTGGTTGCTCTCAGCGCGCCGCTTGCCTTTCTGGCAGTAGAAATGGGCTGGTTCTATGCCGAGATCGGGAGACAGCCCTGGATTATTCGAGGATACATGCGCGTAGAGGAGGCTGCTACGACATCCCCGAGTGTACGCATTTTATTTTTTGTTTTCCTGCTCTTATATATTGTGCTGGGTGTGATATGTGCGCTCGTTCTGAAGCGTTTGTTCAATAACAACCCTGCCGAGCTTGAAATGGAGAAATGGATCAAGACGAGGGAAGATCGGGATCAAGCTATTGAAGCAGGGAAGGGAGGACATTTGACATGAGTTATGAATTGATTGGCATTTCGGTGCTCTGGCTGTTCCTGTACGGATATCTGATCGTTGCATCGATTGATTTCGGAGCCGGATTTTTTGCCTTTTACGCACGCCTGACCAAGCAGGACCATCTGATTAATCGTTTAATCTCTCGTTATTTATCTCCTGTATGGGAGATTACGAATGTATTTTTTGTATTTTTCTATATTGGCATCGTCGGTTTTTTTCCAGATACGGCTTCATATTATGGCGCGGCATTGATCGTTCCGGGCAGTATTGCCGTCATTCTGCTCGCCATTCGGGGATCGTTCTACGCGTTTGAAAATTATGGCTCCAAGAACAACATCGTATACCTGTTCTTATATGGAGCTACCGGATTGCTTATTCCCGCATCCCTGTCCGTGGCACTGACCTTGTCGGAAGGGGGATTTATTCTGAAGCAGGGTGAGACCGTGTCGCTGGACTATTGGGCCTTGCTGACTAATCCGTTGTCATGGAGCATCGTTGGTCTCGCCATCGTTTCGGTCTTATTTATCAGCGGCTCGTTTCTAACGTTTTACGCCTCGCGGGCAGAGGACGGTGCTGCACTTCAACTCATGCGGAATTATGCCTTGTTCTGGAGCACGCCAACGATCATTTTGGCCCTGACCTCCTTTATATATCTGGGGCAGCACAATGCGCGTCATTTTCAAAATATGATGGACCTCTGGTGGCTTCTCGCCTTATCCGTGGCGTTCTTCATGATTGCGATGTGGCTGCTGTACAACGGTCGCCGTTACGGACTGGCATTTATCAGTGTTATGCTGCAATTTTTCTGTGCGTTCTTTGCCTATGGCATCGGTCAGTATCCTTACATTCTAGATCCGTATATCACCATTCATAGCAGCGCAACTCCGCCAGCGATGGGTTTCGCCCTAGTCGTCGTATTTATTGGAGGGCTATGTCTGCTCATTCCTTCCCTGATTCTGGTGTTCAAGCTGTTTCTATTTGATGCCGATTATGTCAAAGGAAAAAGATAAAGGAGGGTATCTTGTGAAAAGGCAAAGGAAAAAGCGGGCCGAACAATCAACAACCAAGCAAGCTGCACGGCAAAGGAAACCATCTGGTCGGCGGAAGTCCATGCTGATTCAGCAGCAAATGTCATCACTTCGTAAAAGCAGGCTTCTCCTTATGGCCTTTTCACTAGCCCTTGGGGCAGCTGTGATCGCTCAGGCCGTATTCACAGCTGAAGCAGTGCAGCGAATCTTTGTAGAGAAAGCTGCATTGGGCTCGATTGTGCTGCTACTCGGCACGCTGCTCGCGGTTATGATCATCCGAACTCTGCTCATGTACGGTAACGGAAAGGTTGGTCTGCATATGGCAGCCCATGCCAAGACACGGATGCGAGCCATGGTGCTGCAGCACCTGACCCGGGCCTCCATGTTTTCCTCGTTACAGGGGCAGACAGGAGGTAAAGTCAGTGTTGCACTGGACGCGGTAGATGAAGCGGATAGCTATTTTAGTCAGTACACTCCGCGTATGATGGAGGCAGCGATCATTCCGATTTTAATATTAACGGCTGCCTTCATCTTACATGCGAATACAGGCTGGATTATGCTATGCACTGCACCCTTTATTCCACTCTTTATGATTCTGGTGGGTCTGCAAACCAAAAACAAGTCTGAAGAGAAGTATGAACAGCTGGCTATGTTCTCGGGAACGTTTCTTGATTCACTTCAGGGGCTGGTGACACTGAAGATATTCGGTCGTGCAGACCGTCAGCAGCAGGAGATTGAACGCAGCAGTCTGGGATTCCGCGATACAACGATGAGCATTCTGAAAATTGCGTTCACCAACACATTTATGCTGGAAGCGATTGTTATGTTAAGCATCGGCATTGTTGCACTGGAGCTCGCCCTTCAGCTGCTGGTGTTCAAGTCCATGAGCTTCCATACCGCTTTTCTGGTGCTGCTGCTCGTTCCTGAATTTTATAGTTTGCTCAAAAATACAGGAACGGCCTTCCACACCGGACGCACAAGCATGGGGGCTATTCGCAAGGTTGAGCAATTGTTAGAAGAGGCATCTCAAAAGGAACATCAAATATCACGGTCACCTCAGGACGAGATGACTCATCCGTTTGCACAATCGGAAATGGAGACATACAGCGTATCCGAAGAGGAGCGATCTGCATCTTATCTACCGCCAACGATTGAACTTCAAAATCTGCGTTTTCGCTATGCTTCGGAGGGGTTTGAACTTGAAGTGGAGCAGCTGGGGCTTAATCCGGGAGAACAAATCGCAATCGTTGGCAAAAGCGGCTCGGGGAAAACGACCTTGCTGCATGTCATTTCGGGTTTATTACAACCGACAGCAGGAGCTGTACTCGTTAATGGAAGGCCGCTCGCGCAATGGAGTGAAATCAACTGGTTCAAACAGATCAGCTATATTACACAGCATCCGTATATTTTTGCAGGCACGCTTGCTGAAAATATCGCTATCGGTGCAGGGAAGGATGTATCCCGAAAGGATATCGAAGCAGCGGCTGAGCAGGCAGGTCTTGCTGACATGGTTGCCGGGCTGGAAAACGGATTGGACACCCCTGTGGGAGAAGCAGGCAGAGGATTATCTGGCGGGGAAAAGCAAAGACTTGCTCTTGCTCGCGCGTTCCTGAAACGACCTGCCGTTATTTTGTTTGATGAACCAACGGTTGGACTTGATCTGCACACAGAGCGAATACTGCAGCGCTCGATCGCATCACTGGCTCAGACAGCAACGATGATTACCGTAGCCCACAGGCTGTATACCATTCAGCAAGCGGATCGGATTTTGTTTATGGCAGATGGCGTGCTCGCAGATCAAGGCACACACCAGGAGCTTATGGAGCGTTTACCCGCATACGCCGAGATGGTTCATATGCAGCAAAGAGGAGGGATCGCATGAAGGTGAAGGAGCTGGCCGTACTTTCCAAAGCCATGATGCAGGAACGCAAAGACATTCTGTTATCCATTATGTTCGGATTTATTGCTGGTACAGCGGGAGTAGCACTCTTCTCCGCCAGTGGATACATGATCTCTCAGACCGTATTTGCGCCGCCGTTATACACGCTGATTGTGCTCACATCGATGGTTAAACTGCTTGGGTTTGTGCGTGCAGCGAGCCGTTATGGGGAACGACTCGCCTCACATCGGGCAACGTTCTCCATTCTGAGCCGTTTGCGCACCACATTTTTTGCCAAGCTGATTCCTCTCACTCCGGGAATATTGAATAAAAATCGAAGCGGAGACCTGCTGGCGCGCATCGTTGGTGATGTGGAAAGCTTGCAGCATTACTTTTTACGTGTAGCCTATCCTCCAGTGATGGTCGTGATGGTGTTCCTGTGCACCGTCATATTTACCGCCGTTTATTCCTTCTGGATTGCATGTTTGCTTGTGGCAGGCATGCTGATTACAGCGTTTGTTGTACCCGGACTGGTGGTCAGCTGGCAGCGTAAACGAAGTGATCAGGTGCGTCAGCAGCGCGCAAAGCTGTCTACCGAAGTGACTGAAGTGTTATATGGCTTCCGTGATCTGAAAATATATGGACAATTGGCACAGCGGGAGCAGATGCTGGAGCAGGCCTCTGATTTGCTTGCCCGTGAACAACAGAGATCAGCCACACAGCTGCTTCGAGGACAGTCGATGCACATATTGGTCACCTACCTGGTAACCTGGGGAGTGCTTGCAATCGCTGCTTTTTTGATCGGAAAGGGGGAGCTGTCCGGTGTATTCCTGGGGATGCTGATTCTTGCGGCACAGACGGTATTTGAAGAATCGGCCGCAATGGCTGTGCTGCCTGCTTATAAACAAGACAGTGAGTATGCAGCCAAACGCCTCGCGGAGGCTGTACAGCCCGGTCATGTGCAGGATATACAAGCTGAACGAGCCGAACAAGATGAGCCGGGTCAGCAAGTGAAGCGAGGTAAGCCAAGTCAGGATCTGCAAGGAAATCACTCAATGATCGTAGACGTATCAGCGGTTGCGATCGAGCTTGCTAATGTTTCTTTTCAGTATGAGGGCGAGTGGCGTTCTGCCTTGAAGGAGGTTTCTCTTCATTTTGCAGCCGGCTCCAAAACGGCCATTGTCGGACCCAGCGGCTCAGGCAAATCAACCATTCTGGATCTGCTGCTCAAGCTGCGTACTCCGGCATCCGGCGTTCTGAGACTGAATGATGTCTCGATTAATGAACTGCCTGAAGAGAGTATCTGGCGCAATACTCACGTTGTACTGCAGCAGAGCCATTTCTTCCGTGGCACAATTCGGGACAACCTGCTGGCAGACGATCAGAATCTGGACGAGGAACGGGAGGCAGAGCGGTTACTCCGTGTGCTGAATGCGGCTCAATTACAGCATCTGTCTCTGGAAGACATCGTGTATGAAAAGGGTGAAAATCTGTCAGATGGTGAGAAGCAGCGCCTGGCCATAGCAAGAGCAATGCTTCGCCCTGGAACATTATGGCTCCTGGATGAGCCTACATCTGCGCTGGACTATGTGACAGAAGCTCGTGTACTGAAGAACCTGATGGCCCAAGCAGTGAATGATACACTGCTGCTCATCTGCCATCGGTTGACGGGGCTTGAACAGATGCATCAGATTGTCGTAATGGATCAGGGCCGAGTCGTGGAAACGGGTACGTTCGATGAATTAATGAGTCAAAAGGGTTATTTTTATGAGATGAAGCAAATTGAACTGCAGATGATTGGAGATCAGGACGCTTAACCTGTGAAGAAGAAAAGCCGCATATTGCGGCTTTTTTGCGTTAAAAGTTACGGGCATATTCCAAGTTACATATACACCCAAGCATGACAACTGATTTCTGAATGTTTGAAGTGAAAGCAGTGTTGCAGATATTGACGAAATATATCAGTTCCAGAATTTAGACATAGATGTATAATATAAGAAGTCAGTCCAACACTTGAAAGAAGGGTTTGTTAAGATGAAAAAAAAGATGAGAACGATGATTCAATTCCCGTTGATATGGGTGATTACAGGCGTGATTTTTCTAGGAGTATCAAGCTTCATCACTCAAAGGATGTTCACTAGAACAGAAGGCATCATGTCAATTGTGCTGGCGCTTGCGGGAAGCGCTCTATCCATTGCGATATACATACTAATTATGAAGCTCATGGCAGGTCGAAAAGTACAGGAATTACATAGGCAACGGATGATAAGAGAGTTAATGTTCGGTGCAGGAGTTGGACTGCTGCTGATTGGAACCTCTGCCTTGATCATTATGCTGCTAGGCGGATACAGCTTCACACGGTCGCAGGAGCACGCCGCTGGTTCAATTATTGCTTTGGCGATTGGTGCAGCTGTGGTAGAGGAGTTGATCTTTCGCGGTTTGTTCCTGCAGGCGATTGAGAAGCGCGGCGGAAGCTGGATTGCTCTGGCGGTAACGTCTCTTTTTTTGGTCTGGCTCATCTGCCGAACCCGGGAGCAACACTGTGGAGTTCAATTGCAATTGTCATTGAGGCGGGTGTTCTGCTTGGGGCAGGCTTTCTGTGGCGACGCAATTTGTGGTTTGTGATCGGACTTCATTTTGCGTGGAATGCAGTGGAGGGCATGCTGGGCATTCCGGTTTCGGGGATTGTTTCCCAAGGATTTTTTGATGTAGAGCTGTCAGGGCCAGCCTTGTTGACAGGCGGCAGCTTCGGACTTGAAGCATCTATTGTACCTGTCATGATCAGTTTAATGATTGCCATCCCTATGTTGATCCGTGCACAGCGTAAAGGACATATTCACTCCAGGAAATAAGGGAGCGATCTCATTATCACACCGTATTTTCACCATATTCGCAAACAAGAGGCAGGCCGGGAAACGGCTTGCTTTTTTTTTGTGTTGGCATGTATACGCGGGAAGGAAAAGATTAAATATGATCTGATGCTGCCTCGTTTCACCCGCGAAGCATTTCCTGTTTTGAACTGAAAGCTGTGTTATTCGCACAGGCAAGTCGTCCACCCATTGCGTAGACTACAGTAGATCAAGTCGAGTGAGGTGAATTCCATGGCTAGAACCAGTGAAATACACGACAAGGCAAAGCGATTCAAGGATCGCCCGGTCTGCGTGACTCTTCATAATGGCGAAACGTACATCGGGTACATCTCTGGCGTGAACGACGAGGGCGTAATGCTCAGCGGTGGCGGGAAACTTGCAAAATCTCAAACATCCACGACCAAAACCAAAACAGCAGGTACAGCACACAGTGCTTCTTCTAAAATGAAACCCAAGTCAGCCGGAGCTGGTAAAACCACATCCTCCCGAAGTCGGAGAAAGGTCAATGGTGCTCGCAAGTCAGGCACACGATCTCGGGCTGCTTCCCGTACTTCACCGCATCAAGCTCAAGTGTCGTCCTTTATGCCAATGATGGGCTCCCTGTTGGGCGGCTTTGGTGGATTGGGCGGAGCAGGGGCGGTTGGCGGTATGCTTGGCGGCGGGATGCGCTTGTTTGGCATGATTCAGCGTTTCGTGCCTGTTGTGAAAATGGGCTACGGCATGATCAAACAGATCCAGCCGTTTATGGGTGCTGTGCAGGGCCTGATGACACCGCAGAATCAGGCTCAAGCCACACAGGCCGAGGCTGAAGCGGAGGAGCAAGAGGCTTGAACATTACCAAATAACAGAGGGGAAATTGCAGCTTCCACCAAGGGCGATGGATACATCGCCTTTTTGGCGTTCTATTTTGAAGCAAAAGGAGTATGTGAGAATTTACAGGCTTTACAATGACGTTAACGTTATTGTTTATAATGGTTGAAGGAAGGAGTGAAGAACCGTGATGCTCATTGGAGAATTAGCCCAAAAAACGAATATTAGCAAAAGAACACTTCATTACTATGAACAGATTGAGTTGTTACACCCCACACGTATACTGGAGAATAAATATCGTTACTATGATGAACATGCCATCCTGAGACTTCAAAAAATTCTTCTGTTGAAATCCATTGGCTTTACGTTGGAGCAGATTAAGGAACTGTTTCAAAACAAGAACAATATGAAAGAAAACGAAGATTGGGTGACCTCTTTAAACGAACAAATAGAGCTTATTGAACGGAAAAAGCAAGAATTGAGCCGGAAGCAGTATTATCTCAGGTCAACGATTCACAGCATTCAACTCAAAGGAACCAATGATCTTGAAGACTTGTTACAAGTTATATCCAAGATGGAGGACCGCCCCCTTCAAGAGGGGATAATTCAATCTGAATTCAGCGATGATTTACAATTAACTTCAAGAGAAAAGGATATATTGCATCGTCTGCCTGTCCTCGGCAGTAATGATCCACGAACAGAAGAGCTTATCACGATTTTCCAGCACATACGTGGATTGATGTCTTCTTCTCCTTATTCTCCAGAAGCCCAGATGGTTGCCGGACATTTGTACGAAAAGGCATTAGCGTTATTTGATCAGGATGAAAGCCTGCTGGACAAATACTGGGAACTTATCATCCCCAAAGAAGATGGTGTGGAGCCTGTAGTGATGGGAATGGACAAGGAATTCATGTCTTATGTGAATGAGATGATCGACTATTTTCTCAAACAAAGAGAGGACAATGGACATGCTGGAACGTAAAAAAGTACGGTTGTACAGTAACAATGCCTGGCTCCTGATCTTGCTGACAGGTCTACTGATTATGCTTTCTGCTTGTGGCAATATAGAAGATGCATCCGATGAAATGAATCGTGAACATTCAAAAAGCCAAGCTGAGCAAAACTCAGATGTAATTAATGTAGAGGTACTGGTGGAAAGTGATCTGGATTCGGTCGTTGACCTGAAGGTAGAGATCGATGCTCGAAAACATCCGCAAAGTGTTTATTCGGAATCGGTTGAAGTTCCTTACAGGGAGAGCTTTGTCATTCCCAAAGACACCTTCATTCCGCTGACATCCACCCATGTTGAAGCAAGCATACAGGAAGGTGCCAGCTGGATAAGCTGTTCTATTCTGTATGATGGAGAATTAGTAGTAACTCACAAGTCACGGGGGAAGGGGGCAAAAGCCCTTTGCGAGAAAAATTTCCGACTGGGCCCCGGGTGACCTTGTGGAGTAAAGTAGTTGCCAGAGGTTACTTTACTGCAGGACGTCATGTGAGCGCTAACGATTCCCAGCGAGCTTATTCGGGCAAAAATCGAGCATTGGAAAATCTAACGATTCTGAGGAACGCTATTTCGCTCTGAAATAGGTTTTCGGTGCAGAAAACAGCCAGTTTGTTCAAAATAGTGTCTTCTGGGATCGTTAGCTCATCAATTGGGCTTAACAGAGGCAAATAAGCCTCCCTGAGATCGTTAGAGCCATGCCTAAGATTAGGTAGTTAATTCGTTGTTTAGCATCGCTTGTTGGAGGAGGGGGGATACGGTCGCAAGTGTGCCAAAGTCTCCTGTTCTTATCTACAGCAAATCACCCCGTACCACAATCCAGGTACGGGGTGAAAAGTCTTGAAGTTACTACATCAGGCGGAACGACTAAACAGCGATTAGGCCTGTTTTGTTGTTTTCAAACGAATGACGTTCCAGGAAGCCTTGTTCAGCACAGCTTGCACTTTCCCTTGATCCACTGTAGTGTGTCCACCGTTGTGAGGCAGCACGTTATGTGGATTTTCTTTCGTGTTGGTTGCTTTAATGTCATTGCTCTCCAGCACGATATGTTCCACAAATGTCGTTTCTCCGAAGGAACGAAGATCAACATTCAGTTCCATGGACTCATCCAGATGGCGATTCACTGCAAAGATCGTGATGGTGCCGTTTTCCTCATCGTGTACACTGATTGCTTCAAGATAAGGCACATCAGTGAATTCTTTGGAATCATATTTAGGCGAATTTGTGATAGAGCGCAGCACTGTACCACGTCCAAAGTTGGAAGCGTGCAGGAACGGGTAATACGTTGTCTGGAGCCAGATCGCTCCGTTGTTTTCCGTCATGATTGGAGCAATCGTGTTAATCAGCTGTGCGAGACACGCCATTTTTACACGGTCAGCGTGCTTCAGGATCGTAATCAGATAACAGCCCACGGCAAGTGCATCTTCATGCGTATATACATCTTCGAATTCTGGCGGGGCAATCTGCCAGCGCTCCTCCATACGGCTTGTTCCGATGGAGTTCCAGACATTCCACTCATCCAGAGAGAGCATCAATTTCTTTTTACTGCGTTTTTTGGCTTGTACAAAATCACAGATCGAAGCAACACTATCAATAAATTGGTCCAGATCCAGCGATGTCGCCAGGAAGTCATACGTGTTGTCCTTGTTATTGTTGTAATACTGGTGCAGGGACAAATAATCCACATTATCATAAGTGAGATCGAGCACAGTTGCTTCCCAATCGGCAAATGTACTCATGCCGGAGCTGGAGCTTCCGCACGCGACAAGCTCGATATCCTTGTCTACCCATTTCATCGCTTTGGCCGTTTCGTTAGCAATACGTCCATACTCATGAGCAGTCATTGCACCAATCTGCCAAGGGCCGTCCATTTCGTTACCGAGACACCATGTTTTGAATTTATGAGGGTCTTTGTAGCCGTGCGAGACACGCAGGTCACTCCAGTATGTTCCGGATGGATGGTTGCAGTATTCAACCAGATTTCTGGCTGCATCAATACCGCGTGTTCCCAGGTTAACCGCCATCATCACTTCGGTGCCGACCAGCTTGGCCCAATCCGCAAATTCGTTTGTGCCCACCGCATTGGTTTCAATCGTCCACCAAGCAAGCTCAAGTCTGCGTTTACGCTCCGCTACCGGACCAACACCATCTTCCCAGTTGTAACCGGATACGAAATTACCGCCTGGATAACGAACGATCGGTACATTCAGCGCTTTGATTGCTTCAATTGCATCCTGACGGAAGCCTTGTGCATCTGCTGTTGGATGACCCGGATCGTAGATACCGCCGTATACGGCACGTCCCAGATGTTCTATAAATGAGCCATAGACACGCGGGTCTACTTCAGCGATTTGAAAATCTTTATCGATCAGCATTTTGGATTGCAGCATAACGAAAACCTCCATAAGTTTGAATTGGTGTTTTTGTAATACAACGACTAATTATTTTGTTTTCATCTAAATTGAATTCGCTTAAAAGCAAAATCAATGCATTGATTTGTTATCTAATATGTATCATAATGCTAATATATTGAGCAAGTTCATTTTATACAGTTCGCTAAATAACGAATCCTAAAAAAGGGGAGCAACCATCCTCAAGATGAATATATATGATCAAGGAAGTGGAATTTATGATGCTTGGAACCGATGCGAAGTCGCTGCTTGTGTACGAGGCTCTGGCAAGTGAAGCTCGTCTAAATATCGTGCGGCTGCTGCTTCAAAACAGAGAGATGCACATTAATGCTCTCGCCGGGGAGCTTTATCTCAGCAAAGCTATCGTCAGCACACATGTCAGCAAGCTGCAAAAAGCAGGCATTGTCGGCAGTCGAATGAAACGGGAAAACGGCGGCACCTACAAATATTGCTTTATCGTGCAAGAATTCATGACCATCCATCTGTCACCACCCTTGCCCGTGAAGACTTCTTACCACGAAGTATCCATCCCGGTAGGACAATATACAGATTATGAAGCATGGCCAACTTGCGGGATTGCAACAACAACCCAGGTTATTGGACAATTCGACACACCCGCCTGCTTTATGGACCCCGATCGGGTTAATGCGGGAATTCTTTGGATGGCAAGAGGTTTTGTTGAATATAAGATTCCCAATTATCTGCATAATGATCAGCATCTGCGAGAGATTGAAATTTCACTTGAACTCAGTTCGGAAGCACCTAAAGTCAACGAGAACTGGCCATCCGATATTCGCTTTACACTTAACGGTTATGATCTTGGAACATGGACAAGTCCAGGTGACTTCGGTGATCGAAAGGGTAAGCATACCCCTTTATGGTGGAAATTAGACGTTAATCAGTATGGAGTATTGAAGGTGCTGCGTATCAACGAGGAGGGTACGTTTATGGATAGCCAGCGAATCTCGGATGTTTCCATATCAGACCTGAAGCTCCAGTCAGCCACGTATTGGACGTTTGGATTGAAGCCCGAGGAAAGCGCGGCGGGACGTGGAGGACTTACACTCTTTGGCAAGGGCTTTGGCAACTACGATCAGGATATTATGATTCGATATTATTATGATGCACAGAAAAACAATACTTCGAATGAATAGAATATGCTATTTGTTATCAATTTAAATAAAGGCGGTATCAGGCATGAAGTCAGATACCCAAAAAGCATATCATTATTCCAGAGGTATAGTATTGACAACGATTACATGGCTGGTATAGAATACAGCTATATAAGGAGTGTCACTGATTCGATCAGGCACCACCACAGTCTGGATTTCACAAGTGTATTGGCTTGTGTATTCGACCATGGTGGTGCTTTTTGCATATTGGGGGGGTGAGAACATCATGAGGTTCAAGAAATCATTAAACAACAACATCGCCCTGGCGGAAGACGCCGAAGGCTGTGAAGTCATTGTCATCGGGACAGGCGTTGGCTTCAAAAAAGTAAAGGGACAGCCGATCGAGCAGAGCCAGATTCAGAAAATGTTCCGGGTTGGTTCGAATGATAAATATCAGCGAGTCGAGCAATTTCTTAGCGATATCCCTCTGCAAGTCATTGATATCACGGATCAGATTATTGAAGAAGGCAAAGAGATTATCGGAAAAAAGCTGAATGACTCCATCCTGTTAACCCTTGCGGATCATATTCATTTTGCTCTGGATCGTTTCAGAAAAGGGGTGGATATGCAAAATCCGCTTCACTGGGATATCAGGCATCTGTATCCTGCGGAATACCGCGTTGGAGAATTGGCAGTCAAAAGAATCAATGACGCTTTTCTGGTCTCGTTGCCTTCTGGTGAGGCCAGCTCCATTGCCCTTCATTTTGTGAATTCGCAATTTGATTCGGGCAGTATGAACCAAACGATCAAGATCACACAGATGATTAACGACATTTTAGGTATCATGACTGCTCATTATGGAATGGCGCTGAATCAGGAGTCGGCTGATTTCTCCAGATTCATCACCCATCTGAGATACTTCATCGTTCGACAAATGAACCGGGAAGTGCTCTCATTCAAGGATCAGCAGTTTTTATATGATGTATTGTCGGAGCGATATCCTGTCAGCTTCCAATGCGCACTCAAAATAAAGGAGGCGATGGAGCAGCAGCGCGGATTCGTGATTACTCCCGATGAGATGGTATACCTCATGATTCACATCGAGAGAGTGACATCCCGTACCGACGCGGGTTGACCTCAATGCAACCAGTTTGAAGTTATACCATTATGCATGTGAATTGAATATGGAGTGTTACTGATACGATCAGGCACCACCAAATGTTTCCGATTCCGCTTCTGCAGCGGGCCGGGTTTACATTTGGTTTTTTTTTTTCGCCAAAAAAGGAGGAAGCAGCATGAATCACCGGGAGTTGTCCAAAGAGATTATTCGTTTAACGGGAGGACAAGAAAATATTACACAGGCTTGGCACTGCATTACTCGCTTGCGTTTTAATGTGCGGGAAGAAAACAAGGTTCAACTCGAGCAGATCCGCGCACTGGATGGTGTTCTTGGGGCACAGTTCCAAAGCGACCAGTTTCAAGTGGTGATTGGCAACAAGGTTGCTGCGGTGTATGAAGAGCTGGAGGAGCAATTGAAGCAAAACGGCGTAGTAAGAGCAGAAGCGGAACCGGAACCGAAGCGTTCCAGAGGCATCAATGCCGTACTGGATACGATCTCGGGCATATTCACTCCGATCCTTCCTGCCATTGTAGGTACAGGTATGCTCAAAGGCATATTGGCATTACTCGTGACCTTGGGAGCTATACAGGAGACAAGTGGTGAATATCAGATTTTGGCGTCTGTAGCCAATGCAGCCTTTTATTTCTTGCCTTTCCTGCTTGCTGTATCGTCTGCACGAAAGTTCAAAGTGAATGAATATATCGCTTTAACCCTTGCAGGCACATTATTATATCCGACCATTCTGAATGCTTATCTGGAAAATCATCTGGAACCGATTCGTTTTCTCTCGCTGCCGGTGTCCATCGTCAATTATACCCAGTCTGTCATTCCGATTATTCTCGGAGTATGGCTCTTGAGTTATGTACATCGCTGGGTGGATCGGTTCATTCCTGGACCTGTCAAAGTGATTTTCACCTCAATGATCGTACTGGTTATCACTGTTCCTATCTTGTTAATCGCCATTGGACCACTTGGGAATTACATCGGTATTTATCTGGAGATCGGCACATCCTGGCTTTTTGCTCACTCGGGTCCATTAACAGGCATCGTGCTAGGCGGACTTATGCCAGTGATTGTTATGACGGGTATGCATTATGCGTTTTTCCCGGGAACATTACAGAACTTGAGCAAGCTCGGTTATGACGTGCTGTTACTGCCGCTCAACCTTGTAGCCAATATGAGTCAAGCTGGTGCCGTAATGGCTGTATTCCTCAAAACCAAAAACAAATCGATGAAATCCATTGCTTTATCCAGCGGTATATCTGCTTTTCTGGGCATTACAGAACCTGCAATCTATGGTGTAACGCTGAAGCTGAAAAAACCGTTCTATGCTTCTATTATCGGTGGAGCAGCTGGCGGTGGTTTTATTACAGCAGTTGGGCTGAAATGCTTCGGTTTTGCCGTACCGGGCCTGTTGTCACTGCCTTTATATATCGGTCCAGATGGGGGTATGGCAAACTTCTGGTATGCGCTCATCGGAATTGGCATCAGCTTTGTCGTTTCCTTTACGGTGACCTTGCTGCTCAAGTGGGATGAACCCAATGCTGTGCAGGCTGCAGCGCCAACTGCATCCCAGCAAGGAAATGCAACCAAGTCAGAGCAGGCAGCAGCGACAACAACTTTGGCATCAACAGCATCAACAATATCGTCTGATCAAGACATGTCTCCGTCTGTAACGGTTCATTCCATTGAGGAAAAGAAAGGTGAAATTTACAGCCCGCTCACTGGCGATCTGGCCTTGCTCAAGGAACTGCCTGATCCTACTTTTGCAGAAGAAATGACAGGAAAGGGTATTGCGATTTATCCCAAAGAGGGACGTGTAACCGCGCCGTTTGACGGAACCGTAACGATGGTAGCCAAAACGAAGCATGCAATTATGCTGACCTCCTCCAGCGGAATTGACATTCTCATTCACGTTGGGCTGAACAGTGTGTCGCTCAAAGGCAAGTTTTTTGACGCCAAGGTGACTGCCGGACAAGAGGTGAAGAAGGGCGATCTGCTGCTTGAATTTGATATGCAAAGCATTCAGTCGGCCGGCATTAATCTGGTAACCCCGGTGATTGTAGCCAACACGCCAGATTATCTTGATGTGGTTCCCGTTCAGGTGAAGGGGGTGATTCCAATGAATGAATTGCTGCTGCTCACCGTTCGTTAAAAGTTTATTACAAAACGAATGAAGGCTTTCTATTGTACAGGAGTTTTAAATTTAACGTTATATTTACACAAAAAAAGGAGAGAAACCATCATGACAAAAACAACAAAACACACATTTCCTAAAGGCTTCCTATGGGGCGGCGCTACCGCTGCCAACCAGCTTGAAGGCGCATTTGACGCTGACGGCAAAGGACTTTCCACCTCTGATATGGCACCTTATGTGCCGCATGAGGAACGGAATGGCAAGGATTTCACGTTTGACGTTAATTCCGTGGAGCTGGAGCAATATTTGAGCGGCAACACCGATGTGTATTTCCCGAAACGTAATGGCGTAGATTTCTACCACCGATACAAAGAGGATATCGCCTTGTTTGCAGAGATGGGCTTCAAAGTATTCCGCCTTTCCATCGCTTGGCCACGAATCTTCCCGACAGGAGAAGAAGCGGTTCCTAACGAAGCAGGGCTTGCTTTCTATGATAAAGTGTTCGACGAACTGTTGAAATACGGCATTGAACCGCTGGTTACGATCTCGCACTATGAAATGCCAATTGAGTTAACCCGCAAATACAACGGCTGGGAAAGCCGCGAGATGATTGATCTGTATTTGAAATTTGCCAACACGCTGTTTGACCGTTACAAAGATAAAGTGAAATACTGGATTACCTTCAATGAGATGAATATGATGCTGACAAGCCTGTATACGGGCGGCGGCATTTTGGAAGATAAAATCAAGGGCACACCGGAACAAGTAGCCTACCAGGCAACGCACCATCAGTTTGTAGCGAGTGCGCTTGCTGTGAAAAGTGGTAAAGAAAAAATGCCGAACGCTCAAATCGGTTGTATGATCTGCCGTCTGGAGACATACGCTGCATCCAGCAAACCGGAAGATGTGCTGCAGACCATGAAGGAAGATCAGATGAATCTGTTCTATCCGGAAGTACAGGCGCGTGGGGAGTACCCGTCCTACATGCAAAGATATTTTGAAGAACAAGGCATTGAACTGGTGAAAGGCCCTGAAGATGATGCGATTATCCGCGACAATACGGTGGACTTTATTGCATTCAGTTATTACATGACGTATATCGGAAAATACGATCCGAACGACAACAGCAACTCCGGTATGCTGGTAAGTCAGATCAAAAACCCGCATCTGAAAGCAACCGAGTGGGGATGGCCGATCGACCCAATTGGTCTTCGCATCGCGCTGAATCGCTTGTATGACCGCTATCGCATGCCGCTCTTCATTGTGGAGAATGGACTGGGTGCTACGGATACGCTGGAAGAGGACGGATCGGTGCATGACCCGTATCGCATCGATTACCTGCGCAGCCATATCGAGCAGATGAAGGAAGCAGTAGCTGACGGTGTGGAACTGATGGGTTTCACAAGCTGGGGACCGATCGATATCATCAGCTGCTCTACTTCCGAGATGGGTAAACGTTATGGCTTTATCTATGTAGATCAGGACAACGCGGGCAATGGATCGCTTGAAAGAACCCGCAAAGATTCATTCTTCTGGTACAAACAAGTGATTGAGTCCAATGGAGAGATTCTTTAATTCAATTGCAATCACGACTCATCATTTTTAGCCCAAATTAGTTTAATACAAATATAAGAAGGCTGCCCCCTAAGGCGGTCTTCTTATATTTGATCTCACATCCCTGAAGTCTGACCAAAAAAATCAATAAACCATTTTAAATTGACATATCGCAAAAGATCGATATAATAATGATTATGAATCCAATTGACATTTTAAAAGCTGTCTCGAATGAATCCAGGTTTCAGATCTTACAATGGCTCAAAGAACCATACGAGCATTTCAAACCCCATGAAGGAGTGGATATGAACGAAATAGGGGTATGTGTAAGTCAAATAACCGACAAACTTAACATGACACAGTCAACGGCTTCCCAGTATCTTACGATATTGCAGCGGGCAGGGCTGATCACAACAAAACGGATAGGCAAATTTACGTATTATCAGAGAGACGAGGAAGCGATAGCTGAATTTACTCGTTATATGATGAGTGATATGTAAGTTGCAGCTGAGTTCTTACCAAGAATTCAGTTTTTTTTCAGCCTATTATATCGACAATTCTTAATATGTCATTCTGTGATTATGTATATCTATAATTTTAGATATAACATTTTATTAATTTATCAAGGAGTGGTGTTCAATTGAGGTCGTCAAGTTCGAAAGTTTACATTTTGGCAATCGTTAGTTTTTTGGTCGGGACTTCCGAGTATGCTTTATCAGGTATTTTAGATAAGGTAGCCGCCTCTTTGGATGTCTCACTGGCTGCAGCAGGTCAGCTAATCACCATTTTTTCTTTGATCTACGCTCTGTGTACACCCATTTTAATGGCGCTCACCGCGAGTATGGACAGAAGAAAGTTAATCGTTATCAGTATGGGCATATTTGTTGCTTCCAATATTCTTGCATTTGTCCTGCCAGGATATGGACTCTTTGTCGTTGCTCGTATCCTGATGGCGATTGGAGCAGGAGTTGTCGTGGTCACTGCTTTGAACATTGCCGCTAAAATTGCACCGTCAGGTAAACAAGCAAGTGCTATTGCTACAGTGGTCATGGGTTTCACAGCGTCATTAATCATTGGTGTTCCGCTCGGGAGAGTCACAGCCGATACTCTGGGTTGGAAATCGATTTTTGGAGGAATTTCGATTTTAGGAATTTTGGCTATAATCATTCTTTATCTCGTAATTCCACGTATTGATGGGGACGTGCCTGTGCCGCTCAAGCAGCAGCTAAGTCTATTGAAAAAACCTAAGGTCGCGTTAGGCTTGGCGATCACTTTCTTTTGGCTGGGTGGTTACTCTATCGCTTATACTTATCTTTCACCTTATTTACTTCAAGTATCAGCATTAAATGAACAATTTCTCAGTGGAGCTTTGCTTGTATTTGGTATAGCAAGCATGATTGGTTCCAAACTTGGTGGCCTCAGTGCGGATCGGTGGGGAGTTAATCGAACATTATTCGGTGGATTTACACTGCATATTATCATGCTGATCCTGTTATCCGTTGTAACCCATACATTAGTGGGCGTAATAACCGTACTTTTGTTGTGGTCCTTTTCCGCCTGGTCCTCCGGTCCAACGCAACAATATCATTTAACGACCATTGAACCGGAAGCTTCAGGAGTGATGCTAAGTCTTAATCAGTCCATGATGCAGCTTGCTATGGCAGCTGGCGCTGGTATGGGAGGAATCGCGATTGAAATGTTCTCTCTCTCATCGATAACCTGGATTGGTGCTGGCGGGATTGCGATCGCAATCATGGCATTGATCGTCCTAAATAAAGTGAATGTCGCTGCAAAAGTGAATGTCAATCATTAATTAGAGTGATTAATCATATATCACATTTTTACCTTCTTCACTCAGCTTTTGCAAAGAGGCCACCATATGATCAATTTCTTCATCGGAGTGTCTTTCCCATGAACCTAATTCGGCAACTATTTTTAGCGGTGATTTGGATCGATAGGAGCGAGTGGGATTTCCAGGGAACCTTTTATCCGTTACATTGGGGTCATTTTCGAAATCTCCTAATGGCTCGACAATGTAGATTCTTTCCTTTGCACTCGATCGAGCTAGTTCAGCACCCCACTTGGCGGCATTCAAGGTTCCAGTGAAGTAGATGTGATTCGACTTTTTGTCTTGATAATTGGATAAAAATTGTGGCTCTAATAAATCGCCAATGTTTAATTCTGCTTTTGTACCGTGAAAAAAAGGACCTGGATCCAAGACATTTTTTTTGTCATCCATACGGACACACCTCTACTTTTTTGGATTTGTATTTAGCAGTATAGTGTACGAATCACCAAAAAAACAGTCTATAAAAGAGGATAGAAAAAAGGTATAATTGAAGTAGAGAACGAGATGTGAATCAGAAGAAGCTGTACATTTATTATTCCCATCAAGACCGATCATAAATCCCATCAAAGCCGCTAATTCAGCGGCTTTTTTTATTCAAATCTGGATGGGGCACGTTGTACGTTTTTTTGTACGCCGGAGTATTCAAAGTGTAATAAGAGGTAATGAAGTCACGAAATTGCGACACAGCCGGGGAGTGATTGCGATGTTTAGTCCAAGATAAGCTGATAGGATACACCGAGGACTCGTCAGCTATAGATACATAATGCAAGCCAAGATTATGGCAAACGGAAATGGGCAGTAATGCAACACCACGATCCATCCTGATAATCTCCATGAGCGTGTGTGAATCCACCTCAAAAGCGAGATGAGGCACAAAACCAGCCGTTTCACATAGTGTCATTGTAAAACGGCGGTACTCATCGTTGTCAGCGAGTGAAAGGAAGGATTCGTTAGCAACTTTATGTAGAGAGATTTGCTTTTCCCCACCATATTCATGTGCGGACGGCAAAACGAGAACAATATCTTCCTCCACAAGCACACAACTTTCAATATCCTCATCCTGAATCGGATAACCTGTGATCCCCAGGTCAATCTCTCCCTTTTTCAACTGCATAATAATATCACTCCGGCTTGCAATACCTTGATGAAGCTGCGAATCAGGGAACTCTTCAATGTACTCGCTAATCAGCCCCGAAAGAAACCTTGAATTCGAGATCGCAATACGGATCAGCCGTGACAGTTCATCATGCTTTTCCTTTAATGCCAGCGTAGCATTTTCCAGCTCCACAAAAATTCGATTGACATGTTTTAGCAGCACTTCACCAGCCGCATTCAGCTCAATATGTCGACCTTTCCGATGAAACAGCGCTGTCCCAAGCTCGTCCTCCAATCTCTTGATCGTAAGACTCAGCGAAGGCTGAGCAATGTTTAACTGAGCTGCGGCTTTGGAGATATGTTCCGTATAAGCGACGGTTTGAAAATATTTCAGTTGAAGAAGCTCCATTCATATGCACTCCTTATTTATTTTGATAAATATATATAGTGCTTATTATGTATTATATTAAATTTAAAGAAAGATGTAGACTTTATTTATAGCCAATAAACAAATAAGCCAACAACACAATCAACCAATAATTTAATGTAAAGGCAGGTGTCTGTTTATGAAAATCGATGTGCACAATATTGCCAAAAATCTGAATACACCTTTAACAGCCCCGGCATACCCAATGCCACCTTATAAATTCGTCAACCGTGAATATCTGAACATCATATATCGGACGGATGAGCAAGCTTTACGCGCAGCCGTTCCCGAGCCATTGCAAATCACCGAACCGCTGGTGAAATTTGAAGTGATGTGGATGCCGGACGTTTCTGGACTAGGTGCATATACCGAGGCAGGACAAGTGATTCCGGTTCAGTTCAATGGCGAAGAGGGCGATTATGTGCATTCAATGTATGTGGACAACTTTCCTGCAATCGCCAGCGGAAGAGAGTTAACGGCTTATCCGAAAAAACTCGGCGCTCCCAAGCTGTATACGGACTCTGATACACTCGTGGGCTTGCTGGACTACGGATCACTGCGCGTTGCCACAGCAACGATGGGTTTCAAACATGTGGAGATGGACAAAGAGCTTGCGAAAAAAGAAATCTGCCGTCCCAACTTTATGATCAAAATCGCTACGGATTATACAGGTAATCTTCGCATCTGTGACCTGATTCGTACCCAAATTACCGATATCGAGGTGAAGGAGGCATGGACAGGCCCGGCCCGGCTGCAGCTATTTGAGCATGCACTTGCGCCTTTGGCAGATTTGCCGGTGCTTGAAGTCGTGTCCGCTTCCCACATCCTGACGAACTTAACGTTGAATGCAGCACAGCCTGTATATAACTATCTGGAACAAAAATAAGGAGGTTACACATATGAGAATTGCGATTGTAGGTGCAGGTTCACTAGGAACTATCGTTGGAGCTTATCTGGCCGATGGTGGAATGGATGTAGAGTTAATTGATGCGTACCAGGAGCATGTCAATGCGCTTAATCAGACGGGTGCGAGAGTAACTGGAACAACCGAGTTTCAGTCCAAAGTAAAAGCAATCACCCCTGAACAAAAATCAGGGAAGTATGATCTTGTACTGCTATTGACCAAACAGCTATACAATGAGTCCGTGCTGAATGCACTGCTGCCATTCTTGCATGCGGAAAGCATCGTATGCTCTCTCCAGAACGGGATTCCTGAAGATAGCGTAGCATCCATTGTAGGAGCTGAACGGGTCATCGCGGGTTCGGTTGAATTTGGCGCTACATTCATGGAACCTGGCGTATCCAGTCTGACCACGGCGTATCCTCAATTCAAGCAGTATGCGTTCCAGATCGGAGAATTGAACGGAGCAACGACCGAGCGAATTCAGCGTGTAAAAGAAGTGCTGGATCTGGTTGGCGGTACACATATCTCGGATAACCTGGTAGGAACCAAATGGTCAAAACTGCTGATCAACAATGCTTTCAGCGGCTTGTCCGCTGCACTGAACGGGACGTATGGAGATATTCTGGATCATGAGACAGGTATTCGAAGTGCTGTTCACATTATTGACGAAACAATCAAGGTTGGACATGCAAACGGTGTTTCTTTTGTCACCATGAACGGATTCGATATGGCTTCACTGGAGCTGCAGAGCGAAAACGAAATCCCGGCACGTATTCAAACGCTGCGCCAGGTAATGGAACCTTCCAGATTGCTTAAAGCAAGCATGCTGCAGGATCTGGAGAAACAACGTAAAACGGAGATTCATTACATCAACGGCGTAGTTTCGAGCAAGGCAAAGGGTACAGGGATTGCAACACCGTATAATGATATGGTGGTTAAACTCGTCGAAGCCGCAGAAAAAGCACAGAACGTACCTGAGTTTGCAACCAACATTCATGCTTTTGAACAGCTTTTGAATGTGTCACAGGCTTAGACTTAAACGATAAACAATAAAAAAGCTCTCCACCTCATGATTACGAGAAAAAATCATGGGTGGAGAGCTTCTTTTGTTTTCTTATGAATTCATTTTTTGGTGAAAGTGTATATAATTCATCAGTTCTGCAATTCCTTTTAATTGAAGGAAGAGTTGATTGTTCAGCTTTTCCAATGCTAATTGAAAGGAATGTTCAATTTTATCATATTTTTGTGTGTCTATATCGTTTAATAATTTCTTCACATTTTCGATATAATAAACGGTTTTTCTCAAACTGCTTATGATCAGTATTTTCCGAAGTTCAGATATCGAATATATTCTATAACCGTTTTCATTATTTCTTTCGGAATGGACTAATCCTTCGTTTTCCCAATGGCGGATCGCTGAAGTATTTACTCCCGCTATTTTGGCGGCCTCTCCAATACGCATATATTTATTTAATTTCACATTTTTATATTGCTTAAATTCACCATGCTGAATCATAGTCAGGATTTCTTCCACTCGCTGTTTCTCCACTTGTATCTGGAATTGCTGTTCATTCACTAACCAAAGAGCTTCTTCACACCTCGAACGTTTAATCATTCTCATCGCTTCATATACAACAGGTATATTATACCCTTTTAACAAGGCTCTGACGGTCGTAAAAGCATGGAAGTGAATCGATGTATAAAAACGGTGATTACTATTCGTTCTCGGTACAACTGGAATGAGGTCTTGTTCTTCATATCTTCTCAACGTTGTTGTACTAACATGTAAGGCGTTTGCAATTTGTTTAGGGGTATATGTCTCCATGGATTGACTCCTTATTCAAGTAAAACCTTCAAGTGCTACGATAACATAGTTTGAATAAAAACCCCAATAGATAAAGGGAAAATGCCGGGAAGCCGAAATATTGCATGAATGTTATAAGATATATAGTACAAACAAGTGAGGAGTGATAAATATGGAGAAGAACATAAAACTTATGGATGAATCAGAATTAAAGGTTGGCTTGGTTGGGAATTCTGACTCTCCTACAATCATGCTTCCGGTTGCTAAAGAATCTGTATGTGGACAAGAGGCTGAACACTTGAAATTGTGGGGAGTAGACCCCGAATCAGGAAAACATTTTATTGAGGGACTCATGGACAAGTTTCGGATTCTATATTTTGACTATGAGGGACACCGTCTGCAGAATCCGAACCCTGATAATCTCACACCCGAACATATAGTAAAGGATTTGTTAACCATTGCGGATGAAATGAATGTTAAGAAGTTTAGCTATTACGGATATTCCTGGTTAGCTTTAGTCGGGTTACAATTGGCGATTCGCACGGATCGATTAGAAAGCTTAATCATGGGTGGTTTTCCTCCAATAGAAGGTCCATATAAAGAAATGATGGCGGTAACATATAAAACATACGAGCAAGCTCTGGGTAAAAAGAATTCTCCTGATATTAAGGGACATGATCATATGAATCCAGAAAAGGTTGATTGGGATAACATACAAGTAAAGATCGACACGAACCAAACTAAACAATTTGTTACATTATACGAAAATCTGATGGATTTTGATGATCGTGAAATTCAGCATAAACTAAGTATTCCAAGATTGGCATTTGCCGGGGAGAAAGACACGATAGTTTATGGAGAAAACTTTGGCAGTGTAACCGTAGATATCATCGGTATACTTCAAAAAAATAAGGAAGTGTTAGAACACCTTGGATGGGATATAGAAATCATAAAAGGAAATGATATGGATCACACCAGAGCCATGCAGCCTGTAACGGTGGTATCGCTGATAAAACACTGGTTGATTAAATGTTTGAATAAGAGTGAAGAACTGAGTTGACTAGGAGACAGATAGAGTTAATGCAAGAATGGCTATAGCCACAATTGAAGAAAAAGGGTCACTTCATGACCCTTTTTCTTTTTCAGCATAAAATCTGAATGCCTGTTTTCATATCATATTTTGTTGGAGGTGTTGTGATCAATCTATTCGTTCATTCTTTCTTCAGTACTATTATTGCTTGCAAACTGCAGCAGCATATCGACCAACTGCTTTGTCATCTGATCATCCAGTTGATGCAGTTCATGAGATCGATGTGTAAACATTTTCTGCAACATGCCCATCATCACCGTAAATATGAACTGAGCCAGCTTAAGCGGAGGTGTAGCATTACGGATGCTGCCGTCGGCAACTCCTGAGTTCAGCGCTTCCAGCAAAAAGTGGTTCTCTTTACCGTTTTGGATAAACCGTTCATAGGTATCTTTCAGTTCTTGCTTAAAATGAACAACTTCATAATTGATATCGAACAACTGGATAAAACGAATATGGTCAGGATTCATCTTGGCAAAAGAAACCCATGCGTTCAGCATTGTAGCTAGTTGTTCACGGCCACTACCACTCGGCTTTGCAGCTTGTCTTACATGATCCGTCATGGTTTCAACCAATTGCATCTGAATAGTGAGCAACAGCTCATCGATCGATTGAAAATGTTTATAAAAGGTCACCCGGCTAAGATTCGCCTCGGCGCAGATGTCCTTGATCTTCACTTGAAGCAGTCCATGCTTTAGAAACAGTTGCTTGCCAGCTTCAATCAGCTTATCTCTGTGCTGGTTTTTCAACTGCTGATGCCAACTCTCATTCACTTGCATACCGGTTTCCTTTCCTGGAACGTTGTGTCTTCAGCGTAAGTGATAACGCCGCCAGTAACATAAAGGCACCAAAAATATACGGGAAGTTCACGTTTTTGTCAAACAGCAGACCGGCAACGAGAGGGCCAAAGACGGTTCCCAGACTGGAATAGGTCGTATTCAGACCAGAGGCATAACCTTGCCGATCTCCAGCGTTTTGCGAAATTAGCGAGCTGACAGTTGGGCGCAGAAATGCATTAAAAGCAAAGTATAGTGCTGACGCAAATAATAGAAATGCCAAATTAACTTTAATTAACATGAGCAAAAGGGCAATCGGGGTCATGATTAAGGACAGACGGATGAGCTTGATTTCGCCCAACCGTTTCACAAAAAAGTCCAGTAGCCAGATTTGGATCACGATGCCTATAATCGCTCCCATGGTAATGATAATCGAGATGGTTGAAGCATTAAAGCCATATTTATATTCAGCAAACAGCGAGAAGACGGTCTCATAACTCATCAAACCGAAGGTCATCACCAGAATAATCAACAAGTATCCGAAATAAGGCACCTTGAACGAACTCCAGATTTGCTCGCTCATGGCGAACCCTTTTTTCTTCGACGTTGAGATCGTTCTTTTTTCAGGCGGAAGAGTCTCCGGCAAGAGAAGGGTAAGAAGTGCCGCAACCAAACCCAAACCGGAAGCGACGAAATACGGCATACGCACACCCATCTCGGCAATAAAACCGCCCAGACCTGGCCCAAGAACCATACCCAGGTTCATCGATGCACCGAAATATCCCATCCCCTTGGCACGGGTCTCCGGGGTTGTAATATCGGCAACATAAGCCAGATTGGCTGGAACCATCAGACCTAGACTGATTCCCCCGATGAAACGAGCGATATAGAGAAGAGGCAGAGATGTGGATACCGCAAAAATAAGATCAGACACGACAACCAGAAACATGCCTGCCATAATCAGCTTTTTACGTCCAAAACGGTCAGCCCATTGTCCTCCGAGCGGCGAAAATAGAAACTGGGCTGCACCAAAGGCCGCGACCAGAAAACCAGCAACGGTGCCCCCTGCATGGAACAGCTTGAGATACTCCGGTAAAATCGGAATCAGCATCCCTTGGCCTAATAAAGCGATAAATAGATTTAACATCAAAATAAACATTGGAAAGCGGGTGGATGGTGTCATCGTGCTCATATGTTTAAATTTCTCCTTCTCCATCATTTACATTTATTATAATGGTATACAATAAGTTAACCTTTACTCGATGTAAACTATTATATTGTGTTATGATCACTGTTGTAAATACATTGTTATGGAAGAAGGTTGAGACGTATTGATTGATCACAACAATCAGGAAGAGTACCTGGATCCAATGAACTATGATCTGGAATTTGGCGGCGAAACTGATAAATACGAATTTTTTCTTCAACTTGCCAAGAAATATCCGGGGCACGTGCTGGAGCTTGCTTGTGGAACCGGACTAGCCACACTTTATTTAGCCGAAAGAGGTGTTCGAATCACAGGAGTGGATATCGTGGAGCCCATGCTAGCCTATGCGAGGGTCAAAGCAAAGGAGCTATCGGTTGAGTTTCCGGCTGAATTCCTTGAAGCCGATGCTCGTACGTTTGAGACGGATCAGCGGTATTCCATGATCTATCTAACGGGGAATGCATTTCAGGCTTTTTTGAGTGATGATGATCAGCAAGCATTGCTGCAAACCGTGTATAACCTTCTGGAGCCCGGCGGTATATTTGCATTTGAAATGCGAAATCCAGACGGTAATGATTTATCTGATGAAGAGGAAGAGAGCTGGGGCACATTTGTTGATGTTGATGGTGTTACCGTCAAGGTATCTGGCACCCAGACGTATGATGCCGAGAACCAGATCATGCACTGGGTAACCATTCGGGATTGGGGACATCGGCGTACGACGTCACGCATTGCTTGCCGATTTACAGATGTGCAGTCCCTTCAGCAGTTGCTGGACAAGCAAGGGTTTATTGTTGAACATCAGTATGCAAACTGGGATCACACGGCGTTTCAACCCTCAAGCCCGATGGTCATAAGTGTGTGTAAGAAAGGGTAAGTATGCATTGAAATGATTGAAATGATGGATTGAAATTACATAAGAAGAAAGGGGAATGTTTGATATGACAACAACATCCAAGACTTGTAACGACTGTGGAGGTACATCCTTTGTCGAAGCAACCGACTTTATTAATTTGCGGCCTTTGGATAAAAAGCTGTCGCTTGGTTCTGAACGCGTATATACGATCTGTCTGAACTGTGGTGAAGTTGTTTCAATTAAGGTGAAGAATCCGGAGAAGTTGATGAAATAAAATGAGTCTCGGGAGAGAGTGCAAAAGGAACCCTGCACCTCTAGCACGACTTGACCGTTTGATCATTTCTCGTCAAAGGCAACCGATAAATACATCGGTTGTCTTTTTTTGTTGTTTTTCCCGTGAGCATCGGAACATCTTCATACAACAAACGGCAAACGAGCCCCTCCTTGTATTTCAAATGTGACATTTAGTAGAATGATGAGGCAAATACACTTGGATTTAAGAGGTTACGCTAGGATAGGGGGCAGCAATGAATCGCATTTTACTTGTTGAAGATGATGACAATTTTGTGTTTGGAATAGAGTATACGTTAACCAATGAAGGTTATGAGGTCACTCATGCGGGAACCTTGAAGGAAGCTCGCGATGCTCTTGTGCAGAACGAAATAGAACTTATTTTGCTCGATATTAACTTGCCTGACGGAACGGGATATGAATTATGCAAGGAGATTCGTGTGAAATCACAGGTGCCGATCATTTTTCTCACCGCGCTGGATGAAGAGATGAATGTGGTCGCAGGACTTGATCTGGGTGCTGATGATTATATGACCAAGCCGATTCGTACCAAGGAGCTGCTTTCCAGAATCAAGGCTGTTTTACGACGACACTCCCGCCCTGATCAGCATTCAAACATTTGGAAATCTGAGGCGTTGGAAGTTCGCGTGCTGGAAGGAGTTGTTCTCAAAAATAAAAAGGAAGTTCCGCTGACAACGCTGGAGTTCCGGCTGCTTCTTATGTTAATGTCCCATCCCAAACAAATATGCAGTAGGACATCACTCCTTGAGAAGTTATGGGATGTTTCTGGCGAATTCATTGATGATAATACGTTGTCCGTTCATATACGCAGATTAAGGGAAAAGGTGGAGGAAACGCCCGCCGCGCCTACGTATATTGTTACGATTCGTGGAGTTGGATACAAATGGAACGCTGAAACGACAGGAGCGTACCGCTGATGAACGAAGTCATCCGTAATCCGGAATGGAAATCTGTTTTCACCAAATTCATTCTTGTTCAATTAGGCTTGACTGCAATCATTTACGTTGTGATGAACCTGCAGATCCAAAGCATCAATGAAACGGTTGTCAATCAGCATGCGGCCTTTGTTGGGCAAGTATTAAGCAAACAGCCACAACTCGAAGAGCAGCTCATTCACAATATCACTCAAGGCTCAGACCAACAGGATCTTACGTTAGGTAAACAAATATTGTCTCAATACGGGTATACGGAGCAAATGAACATTCAGGATCAGCCTGCCCTGTCGGGCACAGCATTACCTGGGAATACAGCGTTGATCTTTTTCCTGTGTGGTATCCCGATTTTAATGCTTTTATTTTGGGAGTACCGCAAGCTGTTTTCCAGAATTCGCGTTGTAACGTATGCAGCGGAGCAGGTGGTGGAAGGTCGATTCGATACATCTCTGCCTGAGAATACAGAGGGAGACTTCAGTGCCCTCGGCCATAGCTTCAACATGATGGCAGAAAGATTAAGCCATAGTGTAGATCAGCTAAAGCAGGAGAAAACATTTCTAAGCCATCTGCTTACGGATATATCGCATCAACTCAAAACACCGTTAGCTTCCCTGCTTGTGTTTAATGACAATATGCTGCATGACCCACATATGAAAGAAGAGATACGAACCACTTTCCTGGAACGAAGCAGGCAGCAGATTGAACGGATGGAATGGCTGATTATCAGCTTGTTGAAGCTGGCAAGAGTGGAAGCGGGAGCTATCGTTTTTCAACTGCAAAACATTAGACCCAAAGACATCATTGAATCCACTGTGCAGACCTTGCAGCCCTTGGCGGAGCAGAAGAAACAGACGATCATCGTTCAAGGCGGCGAAGGCATGTTGCTGCATGCAGATGAAGAATGGTTAACCGAGGCGATTATTAATCTGACTAAAAATGCGCTGGAGCACTCTCCCGTATCAGGCAAAGTGTACATTACGATGGAGGACGAGGGATTGTTTCACTCTATTATCATCCGGGATGAAGGAGAAGGAATTAACACGGATCAAATTCCTCATGTGTTCACCCGATTTTACCGCGGAAGAAGTAATGCCAAACCCCACAGTACCGGGGTAGGTCTGTCCCTGACGAAGTCTATTATTGAAGGTATGGGTGGAACCATCTCGGTATCAAGTGAACCTGGAAAGGGAGCCGAATTCCGAATTACTTTCATGAAAACAGTATATTAAGAGGAAGCTTACAATAACGTAAGCTTCCTCTTCACTTTAACGTAAGCTTCCGAGCCGATAATAACCCATATGAATACATCAATTGTTCAAGCTCTTGAAGGAGGCACATGCTTTGGAGATTTTAAAAACGCATGATTTATGTAAAACATACGGAAGCAACGACGCCAAAGTCGATGCACTGAAACATATTAATTTAACGGTTCAACAGGGTGAATTTGTCGCTATTGTTGGTGCCAGCGGTTCGGGGAAAAGTTCGTTACTGCATCTGCTTGGCGGTGTGGATCGTCCAACCAGTGGACAAGTCCATATTGATGGGACAGATTTGTATTCTCTGAACGAGACGGATTTAGCAATTTTCAGAAGACGAAAGATCGGATTCATTTTTCAGGCCTATAACTTGATTCCGGTTCTAAGCGCAGAGGAAAATATTAAACTGCCTATGCTGCTTGACCATCGTCAAGCCGATGAAGACTATGCAGACGAACTAATGAACGTACTGGGTCTAAAAGATAGAAAGCATCATCTCCCTAACCAGTTGTCGGGTGGACAGCAGCAACGCACAGCCATTGGACGAGCCTTGATTAACAAACCTTCGATCATTCTGGCTGACGAACCGACGGGGAATCTGGATAGCAAAAACAGCAAGGAAATTGTAGATTTGCTCACCTATTCGGTTCGAAAATACAATCAAACCTTAATCATGATTACACATGATTCCAATATAGCCCGGAGAGCGGATCGGATTGTGAACATTAAAGACGGGGTTCTTTTCGATCAGCAATTTGAGGGTCAGCACGATGCATAAGTACACGGGACTCACGGAGAAATATTTACTTGGCCAGAAAAAAAGATCCATTCTCACCATTGTTGGCATTATTCTATCCGTAACGCTTCTTACTGCTGTCGGCACACTTGCCATGAGTTATCAGGACAAGCTGGTACGTCAGACGATTCAAGATTACGGTAATTATGAGGTGTCCTTCAATGGGGTTCCAGGCCAAGATGTACCTCACATCGTAAATCAGGCCGTCATAGGCAGTGCGGGAGTCATACATCGTATTGGTTATGCAATCATAAGTTCCACGAGTGAAAAGGAGCAAAAGGAAAACCCGTTTGCTGCGCCGTATCGTTATTTGAATGTGAAAGGATACGACTCGCAAGCCATGTCCAAGCTTCAAGTTCAGTTAGAGAGTGGACGCTTGCCACAAAAGCCTAATGAAATCATCCTGTCATCCTGGAGCCTGAATACTTTCGCTTCGAAACCAGCAATTGGAGATAAGATAACGCTAAACCTGGGAGATCGGATCGAAGCTTCCACTGGAAAGGTGAAGAGTGCGAACTCCGTTGGTGATTATGGGTGGGACCTGGATGAGAAATTCAAACCGCGCATGAAACAGCAATATACCGTCGTCGGTGTGATGAAACCAGCCAAAAATGTAATGTGGTCATCCACCTTTATCTATTCAGCAATTACGTATGATGATCATCAAAAAATCGATCCTTCTCAGACTTTCTTTATCTATGCAACCATGAAATCAATGGACAACATAAAGGATAAAACGGAAGCCATTCTGTCGTCCTTGGGTTGGGAAAGTGTAGATCAGGATTCAGCTCAGGAGCTGAACCGGGAATCGATAATTAAAAATATTCGGATCGAATATAACAATGAATTGCTCAAACTGTTTGGCAAGAGTACCTATACCAATGTTAATCAAAGTTCAATGTATGCATTAGCAGCCGTTGTTCTTATCATTATGGGATGCACAAGCGCAGTTATTTACAATACGTTTCATATTTCAGTGCTCGAACGCATTTCTCAATTTGGCATGCTGCGATGTATCGGTGCAACACCCTCTCAGATCCGCAAGATTGTATTCAAGGAAGCAACGGTGCTTAGTCTGATAGCCATTCCGATCGGTTTATTTACAGGAACCATTTTGATGAAAGTTTTATTCTATAACATCAGTTTCCAGACATTAGGTTTTCTGAACGATATGCACATGATTATTTCAGTGCCTGTTCTACTAGCGGCTGCCGGTTTAGGACTGATTGTTGTCAATGTGTCAGCGCTGGGTCCGGCGAAGCTGGCATCCAGCGTCTCACCACTTGAAGCACTGAAAACTTCAGGCAGCACGGTGGTTGAGCAGGGGGATTTCAAACGCTTGTCCTTTGCTGGAAGCAAATGGCTTGGATTCGAAGGGCGGTTTGCCAGTCGAAATATTCGGCGGAACCGAAAGAGATTTCGCATTACGGCATTTTCGATGATTATCAGCATTGTCATGTACATTGTGTTTAGCGGCTTGGTGAGCGTTCTAGGCACAACTTCTACATCGGGCATCAATTACTCTTACTCCTTGGACTATCAGGGTATGAAAAAACGTATCCCTAATTCGGTTTATAACAAGGTGGCTACACTTGATGGAGTTAAACAAGCCTATCCTTTTTACAATCATCAGCTCCAGGCGATCATTCCCAAAGAGAAAGTGAATCCGGATTATTACCAGCAGCGAAAGGAAATGTACTCCGTTGAAAAGGAAAACGGATATCGGACGGGCAACAATTTTTTGATGTCTTTCGGTATAAACGGACTTCAGGAGCTTCGTCCCAAGCTCACTTCCGGAAGCATAGATGCGAGCCAAATGAACGACGAGAACGGTGTAATCATCATTCAGAAAATCAGCATGACCACAGAACAAGGAACGAATATGATCATTGATCAAACCCGTTTCAAGGTTGGGGATAAAATTAGAGTCCGGTCAATGGATGATAAGCAGTCATACAAAACCGTTACTGTTGTCGGGATTGCAGATCAAGGTCCTCTCTCTGATAAATACTCCGAAAGTGCGATTATTCAAATGATAACAACACCAAAGGTGATTGAAAACATCACTGGTGATAACACCTACGACAGAATTTTCATTCAAGCCAATCCTGAGACAGATAAAGGGGCAATTGTAGATTATTTCAAAAGCCTTGTCCAAAAGGATGCAGGGTATAGTTACCAGAATCGGGTAGAGGAAATGAAGCAAGCCCGGAACGATGCGATGACGTTAAATATTTTCCTATATGGCTTCATAGGTGTCATCTCAGCCATTGCGTTCCTGAATATTTTGAATACGGTGAGTACGAATCTCATTCTGCGAACCAAAGAGTTTGCTGTATTAAAAGCCATTGGCATGACTCAGAAGGAAATTCGCAAAATGGTGCTGCTGGAAGGCATGTTCTACGGCATATTCGCAGCGATGTATGGAAGCCTGCTGGGAACAGCTTTAAGTTACGGCGTATCTTATCTGATGAGAAACGCTGTGCAGATGGAATGGTTAGTCCCATGGAGCAGCATTCTAATCGCCAGTGCAGGAGCCATTGCAGCTACACTGTTAGCTACATATTGGCCGCTCAGACGGCTTGAGCGCATTCAAATCACAGATGGTTTGCGTGGGGAAAACTAACCGCGTCAAAGAACCCTCGTTGCTGAGCTTTCGAGCGAAGCGCGGGGGTTCTTTGACCTTCATAACAAGATCTAAGATAAGGTCACGCCTTTGAGAAAAACACGTACAATCTTCTCCGCCAGGACGTGATGCGACTCATATTTCTTCATATCATGTTCGCGATTGCCCATTAACATTAACGTAGAGAACGCCTCTGCCAGAAATAACGGATCCTCCTCGCGGAACATCTGCTGCTCCATGGCAAGCTTGAAATGCGCAGCCAATACTACATGAATCTGATGCTCCGCCTCTCGAATTGCATGAATGTGTGTCTCCTCCAGCAGCGGCTCTGCTTCTCGCATCATCGTTTCAATCTGGCCATGCGGATTGGCGAGCCGGGCCTCGGCTAATTGAATTAATCCATCCTGCAAATGCGCTGCTTCCTCCAGCATACGCGCGGTAATTTTTCTTACATTCTGCAGCATCGTTGTCATGGCCGCCTGGAATAGATCAGCTTTGCTCGCAAAATGATAATATATGGTCGGTTTGGATACACCGCATTTCTTGCCAATCTGCTGGAGTGTTACCGTCTCGTATCCAAATTCTTTAAAAAGGGTGGAGGCAGTATAAATAATCGTTTGCTGGATGGAAATATCATTGTCCGTCTGTTTAGGTCTGCCCCGTAAACGTTTAGGTACTTGTGCTGGCATAGATTCGTACACGCTCCTTCATCAATATTTTATGTTAAAAGATACATTTAAGCAAAGAGGCTTGTAATTTTACTTACCAGTAAATATAATAAAAATCGTCAAGGAATACGATAAGTTATAAAAGGTGGGTCATCAGGTTATGGCGAAGACAGCAGCGCGCAGGAACAGACGGAAAAAATTTGCGATATGGGCCAGCGTGATCATTATTGCCTTGGTTGCAGGATTGTTTGCCTATTTGGCATCCGTAACCTACAGCCCGTCCAAACAAGCAGAAGCCGCAATGAAAAGCGACGGCAAGGTGCTTGTAAGTGAAATCAGGCATGGGTACCAATTTGAACCGAAGAATCAGGATATCATACAGCCTAATGTTGTTTTTTTACCCTAAGCATTGAAGGCAGAAATCATGGTCAATTTGGCTCCTATGGCATGCAGAAGGGAGATAATACACCTCAAATTACAGAAGAAGAGCAGCTTCAGCAGGTGGTTCATGCCCTGGAAGTGTGGTTTGAGAAATGGAATAAATAAATATACAACTGTTCCAACTAAAAAGACTCAAGGCGATAAACCGATCGAGTGGTTTATCGCTTTGAGTCTTTTTTTAACGTCTTCGGAATGCACCGCATTGCATTTGTCTCCTTTCCGTTGGTTTCTTTAAGTTATGTTTGAAACAGAGCAACTTGAACCAGGAAGCCGATGTTTTTTTGACAAAGCATTGTTATAGTAAAGACATTGAGTTCTTAAGCGATGAAGGATAAGCAGAAAATGAATGTGCGGATATACCGAACTGGAGGAAATCCCTTGAAGAAAATTCTAGTGATCGATGATGAAATTGCAATTCGAGATTTAATTGAGCTGGTGCTTAGACGAGAAAACTATGATGTGCAGACCGCAGAGGATGGCAGAGCTGGCCTGCAGCTGCTGGACTCCTTTCAACCTGATTTAGTAGTGCTTGATCTGATGCTGCCAGATTGCTCCGGATATGATTTGTGCAAGGAAATTACGGGAAAACGCGCCATTCCGGTGATCATGCTTTCTGCCAAAAATGAGATTATAGACAAGGTACTGGGGCTTGAGCTGGGAGCGGAGGATTACATGACCAAACCCTTTGACAATCGGGAATTGCTGGCCCGCATCAAGGTCATTCTGAGAAGAAACGAGAGCAGGGAGGACACAAGTGAAGGAACAGAGGTGCAATCGACACGCATCATTCATGAAGAGCTGACATTTGATCTGGAAAGCCGAAGGGTGATGAAAAATGATATCCCTGTGTCTTTAACAGCCAAAGAGTTTAAAATTCTGGAAACGCTGCTGAAAAGGCCTGACAAAATCTTTACGCGGGATGAATTGTTACAGATTGGATGGGGTTATGACTTTATGGGAGACAGTCGCAGCGTAGACATGACCATCATGCGTTTGCGGAAGAAGCTGGAGGATAACGCGGATGATCCGAAGTATGTCAGAACCATCTACGGTTTTGGCTATCAGCTTGGAGGTGGGCCGGTCTGAAGTATGCAACACGGTTACTGCTGAATTATTTATTTTTCTCCGTGCTTTCCTTTGGCATCATCATATTTGCAATCAACAAGGCGATTGATTACTACAGCTTCGTTACCATTGAGAAGCAAATGACGGAGAAAGCCGATCTCTCCGAGTTGTCCTTCCGAGAGGTTTTATCACAGCACAGGTCATCATCTGGAGAGCCGCAGACCAAGGAGATTGTCAGACTTGCTCTGGAGAAGCTGAAAGCTTCTGGCAAGGAAGTACGTATCTACGACAGTTCCAGGCAGCTGCTGGGCCTGGCTGTAGATGGCATCATCATTAATGATGGCAAACCGATTGTTTTTGCAAAAAATATAGAGAAAGCTCTTGGCGGCAGCTATGCCTACACGGTTACGGATGATCATCTGCTTTATTTTGCGACTCCGATTCAGGACCAATACTACCAGAACGCTTATGTGTATGAGTTCGTTGAGGATATATCGTACTTTTATACAATGATGGATCAGATACGTTATATCCTGTTTGCAGGTGCAGGCGGATTCATTGTGCTGATTACCTTATCCAGTCTCTGGATTGCACGCAATACAACCAAACCGGTCAAGGTACTGCTCGGCGCTGTGCAAAGCTTCTCCAGACAGGAGTTTCGCAGAGTGCATCTGAAGCGGAAGGATGAGCTTGGCATGCTGGCTGAAGGGTTAGACCAAATGGGGAAGCAGCTTCATGATTACATTCAGTACCAGAAACAATTTGTCTCCAATGTATCGCATGAGCTCAAGACACCCTTGGCAGCCATTCGCGGTTTCTCACAATACCTGTATGAAGGAGAGACGGAGGACAAGCAGCTTCATAAGATCTATGCTCATCTGCTGCAGGAATCGGATCGACTGACCCGTTTGATCAATGAATTGTTATTACTATCCCGATTCGACAAGGCTGGTTCTGACGAGCTGGAGGTCGAGAAGACAGAAATGAACGAGCTTATTCAGCAAGTCGCTATCAATATGGGAGGCAAGGCCAAGGAAAAAGGAATCGCAATCATAATCAACAGAGCAGAGGCAGCAACGCAGGGTGAGGGTACAACCAAAATTTATGCGAACGTAAACCCCATGCTGATGTCTCATGCGATCGCTAACCTTGTGGACAACGCCATCAAGTACTCGGAAAATCCGTCACAGATTGAAGTGCAGATCGAACATACTTCGAGTGAAGTGGTTATACGGATATGTGATCAAGGCATCGGCATCGCGGGAGATGAGCTGGAGCGAGTACAGGAACGTTTTTACCGGGCAAAAAATGCAAATACAGCGAACGGTTCAGGTCTTGGTCTGTCCATTTGCAAAGAGATTGTGGCACGGTTTAACGGATACATCGACATCGAAAGTGAACTGGGAGAAGGCACGACCGTTACGATTGTTTTGCCTCGAACATCATAAATCAGCCCGGTCAAGTAACGTTACAAGATTGATACAATTCTGTTATGAGACTAACAAATGCATTTTTTATAATCACTTCATAAGAAGAAATCACACACATTATGGAGGGATCATGATGAAATTAACAAACCAATCTGCAAGTCTTATCCTGCTTAGTGCTTTACTAACGATGGCACTGACGGGCTGTCAGTCCGGTAACTCCAATTCTCCAGCTCCTGCACCGAACTCGGCTGAACAAGGTACATCGAATGAACAGAACAAAGGCGAAGGTGCAGCAAATTCCAATACGTCTCCTTCCGAAAGTTCCGAGGGAGAGGGCGGTGAAGTCATTAAAGAAGGTTCGATGGAGAAGGAAGGCAACGTGGTGCTGAAGGAGCTTGCTTTTGTCTATAACGAGCACACTATTGCGATCTCCGATACAGCGAATGAAGAGCAGATGGAACAGATGCTGGGCAAACCGGATAACCTGAAATCTCATACCTACAGCGCTGACGATGGAACGAATATGGACACATTAATCGGTTTTACGGAAAAAGTGTACTCGTATCCGGGTCTGGAGATCAAAACAATCAGTATACCGGAGGGGAAACAAGACTCCATCTTTCATATTGAAATAACAGAACCCACATATACGACAGCGCGGAATATTAAAGTAGGAGACAGCCTGGATACACTAAAAAGTGCTTATCCTGAAGGGAAATTGCTCGGTGACGGAGCCCCGAATGAAGAGGACGATTTCCGTTACGAGCCGTCCAACTATGTGGATGTAATGTCGTTTCATATCAAGGATGCGAAAGTGGAGAGCATTCAGATTTATACGCTTCTGGATTAATTTTTGAATGATGTTTAAAGCTAATTTATAAAATTTGTTTAAAAAACCTGCCCGGAGACGGACAGGTTTTTTAAATTGTCAAAGACAAGGGACACAAGTTTTCCAGACGCAACTTTTTTGGTTTCTCGTTAAACTCTTGCCGCCCTCAGACTATGTTGTCTTACACTTAAAACGTTTCTCTAGACCCACACAAATGTTCAATGATACCATCATACGAGTGTTAGTAGAGTTGAAGATTGCAGGAGGAATTTGAAGGTGGATCAGCAGAGATACGATAATTTAAAACTCGGGGAGCGCGGGGCGATCATCAGTATCGTCTCTTATATATGTTTGACTGCACTGAAGCTGATTATTGGTACTATGGCGGGTTCCGAAGCGCTCAAGGCAGACGGACTGAATAATGCAACGGACATCGTGGCATCTATTGCGGTGTTGATTGGCTTGAAGCTTGCACAGCGTCCAGCAGACAAAGATCATACATATGGGCATTGGAGAGCAGAAACGGTGGCGTCTCTGGTTGCTTCGTTCATTATGATGGCTGTCGGACTTCAAGTTTTGTTCGAAGCCTTCGGTTCTGTTTTTCAAGGCAAACATGAATCCCCCGATCTTCTTGCGGCGTATGCCGGGGTTTTCTGTGCGGTGATTATGTACCTGGTTTATCGTTACAACAAGAGGCTGGCTACACGAATTAAAAGTCAGGCTGTGATGGCTGCCGCACGGGACAATATTTCGGATGCATGGGTAAGTATCGGTGCAGTCATCGGGATTGTAGGCTCACAATTCGGTCTGCCTTGGCTTGACCCGGTAACGGCGATTATCGTCGGTTTGCTGATCTGCAAGACGGCATGGGATATTTTTAGAGAGGCTACACACCATCTTACGGATGGCTTTGATGTTGAATTGATTGAGGAATATTGTGATACGATTGCCGGAATTGATGGTGTCGAGACGGTGAAGGATGTACGGGCACGTAATTATGGCAGCAATGCTGTAGTGGACGTTGTGATCACGGTTCGAGGTGATTTGGACTTGCAGCAGGCCCATGATATCTGCACAGATGTCGAGAACGAGTTGCTGGAAGAACATGATGTATATACGGTGCATGTGCATGTAGAGCCTGAGCCCGAGCAGGAAAGTGTCAAGGAATCCTTGTGATCATAGAGAATCATATACACCCGAGAAGAACGTGAAAGGGGCTGTCCGATAAGTCATAAAATGGCTAGGATCAGTCCCGCCAGGTGTATCTGGAGGATGCCAGTCAATTCCAGTACACAGAGGCACGGCATAGGCCAGACAAGTTCAGGTTTGTTGATTTTGCCCGGCGTAGGGGATACAAGTTAATACTAGTCTAAAAAGGAGAGTACCTTTTCACTATTTATTGGTGATTAAGGTACTCTCTTTGTGATTAGTACGAATTAAATTATTTTACGACTACTGAATAATACATCCAGTTTCCATTACCAAAATCAGCTCTTATAACCGTAACCCCTGGTCTGAGAGCATAAAACGCATAATCGTTATAGGGTTCTATGATAACGCTCCCATCGGTAGTGATGATCTGAAATGAATAGCCAGTAGCCCAAGTACGTTGGCCGACATTTAAATTAATAACTGCTCCAAAATCCTGATAGGGTTGTATCACTGGTGAAGGAGAGGATGCAGCTTGACTCATTGTAGAGTTGTCTGAAGCAAATGATGTTGATCCAACAGAAAAGCATGCAGCAACAGTTAACAATCCAATTAACATTTTCTTTTTCATATTAAGTGCTCCTTTTCTATTATTTGGTTACAAGTTTAGTATAGAACAATAACAAATATTTGTAAATATAAGTATTATATTACATTTTATTTAAAATATAAAATAACTTTTTGATTGAATTAAAATCCGAAGATCTTCCATCAAGAACAGCTTAATGTCAACGTTCTTCCTTCTTGCCTGAGCACATGATCAAAATATATACGAGTCTAAGGAGTAAATGGATTGACATCACGATATGGAAGGGGCAAAGGTTAGAGTATGGGAAGAAATCAGAAATATCACGACCCACGGTACAGGCAATCCGAATCAAAATACGATGTTTCTTGAAAAGCGAATCGATCGGGAAAGTCGGGGAAGGTGTTTCCGTTACTTCTTAAAATCAGTACAAAAAAAGAAAAATTATTTCTCTTTTTAATTTAATTTTGGAAAAATACTTCATTTTAATGTGAATTCTGCTATACTCTTTGCAAAGAGGGAGCAACAAGTCAGGAATGCTTACGCGGGAAGGGCGCTCACCTCACACTTATACTGAGGGGGAATGTTGTGTGAGAACGAACAGGAAGGGCTTCACAGTATTGTTGCTGCTGACGGTGTTTATGCTACTTGCGGCTTGCGGAGGGAATGGCAGTACCAAGGGTACACCGGATACAGGAAGCACGGGGCAGTCAACGGCTGCTGCGAAGGACGTAACTCTCGAATTCTGGACGATTGCACTTCAGCCTACGTTCAATGATTACTTCAATGATCTGATCGCCAAGTATGAGGACAACCACCCGGGAGTGAAGGTCGAGTGGAAGGATTATCCTTATGATGCCATCTCGCAGCGCCTGTTGACCAGCACGGCCAGCGGCAAGAGTCCCGATGTCGTAAATCTGAACACCGAATTCGCCAGCCAGTTAGGCAGCAAGGGGGCACTGCTTAATCTGAGCGAGTATCTGACGGATGAGCAGGCGAAGAATTATTTTGAGGGAATCTATAATTCTACCGTGCTCGGCGGCAAAGCTTATGCGCTTCCCTGGTATACAGGCACCGAGGTGCTGTTCATGAACAAGAAGCTGGTGGAAAAAGCCGGCCTCGACCCCGCGAACCCGCCGCAGACCCGCGAGGAGTTGGTGGAGTGGGCCCGTCAGGTTCATGAGAAGACCGGAGCAGCCGGGTATGCCCAGCAGTTGGTCTCCAAGTTGTTCCCGATCGATGGCATTCCGATTCTGAATGAAGACAAGACAGCCGCCGCGTTCAATACGCCGGAAGCCGAAGCGATGATTACCCAGATGCGTGATCTGATGAAGGAAGGCGTGGTGCTCAAGGAGGACGCGGATTTCAGCAAGCAGATCCAATATTTCTCCGGTGAGCAGGTAGCCTTCCAGTTATCCGGCCCGACCTTCATTAACTTCATTAAGACCTCCGCGCCGGATGTCTACAAGAATACGATCGCGGTCCCGCTGCCAACAGGCAAGGCAAATCTGCGTCTCTCCAACTCTATGAACCTGGTCGTGCCACAAAAGTCGAAGAACCCGAAGGAAGCCGTGGAGTTCGCCGCCTTCATTACGAACGCCGAGAACCAGACGGCCTTCTCCAAAGTCGCCAATACACTGCCGTCAAGCAAGGCTGCCATACAGGACCCGTTCTTCACCGATTCCGACGGCTCACTGGAAGCGGAAGCGAAGGTGGCATCCTCGCAGAGTCTGGATAAGGCTACTGATTACATGGTCGGTGTGCCAAGCGCCTCGGATATCAACTCTGCGCTGACGCGGGGACTGCAAGAGATTCTGATGAACGGCGCAGATATCAAAGAGACGTTGAACAAGGTAGAGAAGGAAGTTAACGACATTATCAGTCAGGGTTCCTAAGCTGCTGAAACATAGCTGGATCGGGGATTCCCCCAACAAGAAATTTTATATGTTTTGGGTACCCGAAAGTATCTGAGTAAACATCTAAGCTAAAGACACACTTTGTGGGGTTATTTGAAGGAGAGGGAGGTGTAGAGGATGTATAAAGGAATTCGTTCCGAGACGTTTACCGCATGGGCTTTTATGGCGCCGGGCCTGCTGTTTCTGGCGGTGTTTACCTTTTGGCCGATCATATACGGAATACCGCTCTCATTGACAGATTATTCGGTTATTACCGAGACGCATTACGTGGGTCTGGATAACTTCACCCGGGCCTTCCAGGATCATAATTTCCTGATTTCACTATGGAACTCACTTGTGTATGTGCTGATTGTGCCGGTAATCCAGATCCTCTCAATCCTGATGGCGATTCTGGTGAACAGTAAGATTCCGGGAGTCAAAATGTTCCGGGCCGCCTACTACATCCCGGTAGTAACGTCCATGGTAGCAGTGGCGCTGATCTGGAGCTGGCTGCTCGGCAATAACGGAGTGGTCAATTATCTGCTGTTGAAGGTGGGTATTCTCAGTGAGCAGGTCTCCTGGCTCTCCACTAGCAGTACAGCGCTGTATGTCCTGATGTTCATTACGATGTGGAAGGGTCTCGGTTATTACATGATGCTTTATCTGGCCGGGCTTCAAGGCATTCCAGCAGACCTGTATGAGGCAGCCAGAGTAGACGGAGCCGGGCCGGTTAGGCTGATTGTGCATGTGACGCTACCGCTGCTGCGCCCGCATATTCTGTTCTGCACGCTGATCTCGGTCATGGGGGCAATCCGGGTATTCGATGAGGTCTACATACTGACCAAGGGCGGACCGGGGACGTCCACGCTGACCTCAAGCGTCTATATTTTTCAAAAAGGGCTGGAGCAGTTCAATTTCGGCTATGCCTCGGCTCTCGGACTGATCGTCAGTGTGCTGGTGGGGGCGCTTAGCGTGCTGGTATTCCGGCTCAACCGGAGAGGCGGGGTGAATTCCTATTGATGCCGCGTAGCTTGCGTTATCTGATTACTTACATTCTGCTGATACTGCTCGCCCTGTTCATGATGGGGCCGTTCTTATGGCTGCTCAGCGTATCGCTGATGCCGGGGCGCAACGTGTTTGCGAATCCGCCCGCCATTCTGCCGACCTTCATCGGTTTCGAGAACTATGTGCAGGTGTGGAACTTCATGGATTTTCCGCGTTATATTCTGAATACGGTGGTTATTACGCTGCTTGGGGTTGCCTTCAATATCTTGCTGTCCTGTCTGACTGCATACCCACTGGCGGTCTTTCGATTCAAGGGCCGGAATCTGGTGTTCACGCTGCTAATCTCGACCATGATTATTCCGTCGGCTACCGCTATGATTGTGCATTATTTGACGATTCAGGCTTTTGGGCTGGGCAATACCTTCCTGGGTGTGGTTCTTCCAGCAGCGGTGTCGGTGTTCAATATCTTCCTGATGCGGCAGACATTCCTGGGCATTCCTGTTGACATCCGGGATTCGGGTAAAATGGACGGGGCATCCGAGCTGCGGATCTTTATGCAACTGGTGATGCCGCTCGTCAAGCCGGGGATTGCCGTCATCGGGCTGCTGGAGGTCATGGCGTTCTGGAACAACTTCCTGTGGCCGATTGTTGTCCTGGACGACCCGCAGAAGTATCCGCTCGCCGCGGCGCTGACTTATCTGAACGGGCAATTCTCTTATAACTTCGGCTGGATTGCCGCCGGAACGATGATTTCAGTGCTGCCGATCATCATCGTGTTCCTGTTCACACAGAAGTATTATATGGAAGGAATTGCCGGAGCAATTAAAGGGTAACTAAGGAGGTATAACTCAATGGGAATTTCGTTACGGGACTGCCAGTATCTGTTCCGCGACTATTATACGCAAGGCAAAGAGCTGGTTGTGGAGGGTCCGCAGCTGCGCTGCGAGCTGGCTTCCCGGTATGCGATGAATCAGGATGTCCACGGGCTGCTGGAGGAAGGCGGCATCGTGATTCTGGAGCCTGCCGGTCCGGGTGTAGCTACCGCAGACAAGGGGAATGCACAGCTGATGCTGGAGTATGACTGCGGGCTTGCTGCAGACGGATACCGCCTTGTGATTGGAGAGGATGCGAAGCTGGTCATTACTGCGTCAGGCCGGCGGGGACTAAAATACGGTCTGGATGCGCTGAATCGGCTACTTACGGTGGAGGAGGACCGTTGCCGCCTGCCGGTGGTTACAGTGGAGGATGAGCCTTCTTTTGCGGTGCGGGGCATTATTGAAGGGTTCTATGGTATACCATGGAGCTTCGCAGACCGCATGGATTCGGTCAAATACATGAGTGAACACCGGATGAACGCCTTCATGTATGCGCCGAAGGATGATCTCTATCACCGGAAGCTGTGGCGTGAGCCGTACCCGGACGATGTGTTCGCCAAGATTCATGACCTGAAGCAGGAATGCGACAAACATCTGGTAGATTTCTACTATTGTATCAGCCCGGGCAATGATCTGGAATTCCGCAGCCGGAAGGACTTCGCGAAGCTGGAGGAGAAACTTGCTGCGATGATCGCGATTGGGGTGCGGCATTTCGCGCTGCTGATGGATGACATTGATTATGTGTTAAAAGGTGACAACAAGCAGTTCCTGGAGCGCTCCGGGAACGCCCATGCCTATGTGACGAACCGGGTCTACGATTATCTGGCCGGTTGTCTGCCGCACTTCTCCCTGGTGATGTGTCCTTCAGAGTACTGGTCGTATTGGAATACGGAGTACAAGAAGGATATCCGGGAGCAGCTTCATCCCGCTGTCAAAGTCTTTTGGACCGGCTACTTCGTCTTCGCCCCGGAGATCGGCCGCAAGCATGCGGAGGATAACTTCAATTATTACGGGCATGAGCTGTGGCTGTGGGACAATATTCCGGTGAATGACTGTGACAAGGACCGGCTGTTCCTTGACCCGGTGCGCGGGCGCAGCTCACGGCTCGGCCAACTCGGGCATACCGCTGTCGTGGCCAACCCCATGAACCAGTGGGAATGCTCCAAAATTACGCTCACCACCATGTCCCACTATATGTGGAACAGCGAGCGCTACATGCCGGAGCTGTCCTGGGAGCTGTCCGTGCGTGAATTCTCCGGGGAACTGGCGGATGAAATGATGTTCTTCTGCCGCCAGAATCTGAACAGCCGCCTGTACTCCGGTGGCTACCCGGAGCTGGACGATGCGCTGTCGGAGCGCGATCTGGATCGGCTGGATGCTTATTTCAGCCGGCTGGATCAGACGGCCGTGTCACTGGGCGGATTAGACAATACCAAGTTCATCGAAGAAGCAGGGCCGTGGCTGCGCCGGGCCATCGCAGATTCAGCGCTCTGGAGGGCGGTGCGCAGGCAGTTGGAGGACCCGCTGGAGCCGCAGGCTGCAGCAGAAGTCCATGAATGCATGGAGAATTGCCACGGTTATGGTGTACGGCTCGGCAGTGATCCGGCCGTCCGTGCGGCTAAGGCGCTGGGCATCGAACTGCCGGAGGAGACAAAGGAGGAGAACGGACATGACGAAGCCTAGGAAGTTGATCCTGGTCCCGCTGGATGAGCGGCCCTGTAATTATGAATTCCCTTATCTGTTGGCCCAGGGAACAGATTATATAGTGGAGCGCCCGCCTGCCGAAATCATGGGGCTGAAGAAGCGACCGGGTGATGTAGAACAGTTGTGGTCCTGGTTCGAGGCTGCCTGCGAAGGAGCGGACAGCGCAGTAGTCGCGCTGGATACGCTGCTCTACGGCGGGATCATTCCGTCAAGGCTGCACGGACTGAAGCCCGATGAACTGGATGCCCGTCTGGAGCAGCTGCGGGAGATCAAGCGACGCTATCCGCAGCTTAAGCTGTATGCGTTCCAACTGATTATGCGCTGTCCGCAGTATTCTCTATCAGACGAGGAACCGGATTATTATGCCGACTGGGGCCGGGAGATCTTCCGCAAAGGCTTTATTGGCCACCGGCTGGAGCTCGGAATTGCCACTGACGAGGAGATCCGTGAGCTGGCCGATATTGATCTGCGGCTCCCGGCCGCAGTACTGCAGGATTATCTCGGCCGCAGAGCTGTTAATATTGAAGCCAACAAGCAGGCGCTGGAACTGGTCCGGGACGGAGTGATTGACTTCATGATTGTGCCGCAAGATGACTCGGCCCCGTACGGGCATACCGCTAAGGATCAGGAGAAGGTACGGGCGCGGATCATGACGCTTGATCTGGAGCTTAAGGTCTATATGTATCCGGGAGCAGATGAGGTGGGTTGTACGCTGCTTGCCCGGATGTTGAACATGGCCGAAGGGCGGAGGCCGCTGATCTACCCGCGTTTGTCCGCTGTGCAGGGGGCGTTCGTGACGCCGCTGTTCGAGGACCGCTTCTTCTATGAGACGCTGAAGTATCAGATTCTGGCCGCAGGCGGGCTAATCGCGTCCAGCGCTGCAGAGGCGGATCTAGTCCTGCTGGTCAGCACACCGGGCGAGACGATGGCGGAGGCGGTATCGCAGCATCATGCTTATTTCAGCTATGATATACACCGGAACCTGATGGATCTGGTAGAATATGGGTCGTACTTGCTGCGGCACAAGAAGATGCCAGTAGCTGTAGCCGATGTCGGCTATGCCAATGGAGGCGACCAAAAGCTGGTCAAAATGCTGCGTCAGAAGAACATGCTGTTTGACCTGGCTGGTTACGCTGGCTGGAACACGAGCTCGAACTCGCTCGGAACCGTCATCTCCCAGGCGATGATCTATCTGCACTGCGGGCGGACACAGGAGCATCTGGATTTCCTGGCGCTCCGCTACGCGGAGGATGTCTGCTATTGCTCGGTTGTGCGGGGAGAGCTTAGTGACGGCCCCGTTCAGGAGATGGGTTACGGCAAATATGAGCTTGACGGGCCGCGCGGCCGTGTGGCTGCACGTGTACAGGAACGGCTGAGCGAGGAACTGGCGGTGCGAATCGACAGTCCGGAGGGAAGCGTAAAGATTACGGACTGCTATATGCCTTGGAACCGGATGTTTGAGGTGGGCTTGTCTGTGCAGTATGTGTTCGGTTGAGGCAGGCTGATTATAATATAAGAGAGAGGGTGGGGATCCTGAGCAAAAGTATAATGGAAAGCCTGCACCTCGGATTAGTTGTCTCCTGCCAGGCACTGCCGGATGAGCCGCTGCACGGGTCGGAGATCATGGCACGGATGGCCGTAGCCGCTGCGGAGGGAGGAGCTATCGCCATCCGGGCGAACGGGGCGGCAGATGTAAGGGCGATCAAGCAGGCGGTTTCGCTGCCGGTGATCGGCATCGTGAAGCGTGATTACCCTGATTCTGCCGTCTACATTACGCCTACACTGCGGGAGATAGAAGAGCTACTGGAAGCCGGAGCCGATATTATTGCTTTTGACGGAACTCTGCAGAGGCGTCCGGGGGGGTGTACATTGGAGCAGATCATTGACCTGCTGGGCACAAGCTCTGCCGCTTCCATGGCGGATATCTCTACGCTGGAGGAAGCGGTCTATGCCGAATCGCTGGGGGTCAGCTGTGTCTCGACCACCCTGTCGGGGTATACGCCGTATTCGCGGCAGCAGGAGGAACCGAATCTAGAGCTGCTGGAACAGGCTGCCCGGCGGCTGCAGATTCCGGTCATTGCCGAAGGTCGGATCAGCCAGCCCGCTCAGGTGGAAGCGGCGCTGGACCTGGGAGCCTACGCGGTGGTGGTAGGCTCGGCCATTACCCGGCCGCAACTGATTACCCAGCCGTTCGCAGCAGCGGCGAGAAAAGTGAGGATGAACCGCAATGGAAATGAATGACCGGATTAATACGTATTATCCTTCAATGACCAAATCAGAACAGAAGGTTGCCCGTTGTGTGCTGGAGCACCCGGACAATCTGATCTATCTGTCAGTCACCGAGTTGGCTGACTTCGCAGGAACGGGCGAGACTACGGTGATGCGCTTCTGCCGCAAGATCGGCTTCAAGGGATATCAGGATTTCAAGCTGATGCTGGCCCAGGGACTGCCAAAGCGTCAAGCCCAGCATCATGGAGAGCAGGGGGCAGGCGAAGGTGACTATGCCGACCATCTGTATGCCTCGATGGTTGGTGTGCTGCAATCCAGCCTGGGGATGCTTGACCGGGAGCAGCTGCGGCAGGCCGTAGATGATCTGGACCAGGCGCGGTTTGTCCAGTTCTTCGGCGTAGGTTCGTCAGGAATCACAGCACTGGAAGCCAAGAACCGCTTTCTGCGTATCGGACGGCGGGTTGAAGCAAATTCCGACAGCCACATCCAGTCGATGATGGCGGTCACCATGGGGGAGGGGGACGTTGCTGTGGGGATCAGTGTCTCCGGCAGCACGCTGGATACGAATGACATGCTGATGAAGGCGAAGCAGAACGGGGCCAAGATCATTGCCATGACCAATTATGCGAAATCCCCGATTGCTTCCATTGCCGACATTGTACTGCTGACCGCCGGGAAGGAGTCGCCGCTGGAGGGCGGCTCTGTCGGGGCTAAGATCTCACAGCTGTTCATTATTGACCTGCTCTGCCAGGGACTGGAGCGCCTCCATGGAGAAGAAACCAAGCGGATGAAGGAGCTGACTGCCCGGGCAGTTATTGATCGGATATATTAAATAGTGGAGGCGGAGCGAATGCGGCAAGTCATAGGTGTGGATATCGGGGGGACAGGCATCAAGGGGCTTGTGACCGATGAAGAGGGGACCTTTCTAGCGGAAGCCGTGCGCGATACGGAGGCCCGGCTGGGCCGGGATTCGATTCTGGGCCAGCTCAACAGCCTCGTGGAGGAACTGCTCGCGGGGCATCCCGCGGTGAAGGCAGTGGGAATTGCCTCGGCGGGCCGGATCAACGCAGACTCCGGCGAGGTGGTCTACGCCACCGATAATCTGCCCGGCTGGCAAGGAGTGCAGCTTACGCAGTGGGCGGAGGCTGCCTTTGGCCGGCCTGCGGCGGCCGATAATGATGCAAACGCCGCGCTGCTGGGCGAGGCCTGGCTGGGCGCCGGGCGCGGCCGGCCGAACCTGGTCATGCTGACCTTGGGCACCGGGGTCGGTGGGGCTAATATGGCCGACGGGCTGCTGCCGCGCGAGGCCTCTTGTAGCACGGGCGACTGGGGCCACAGCGTGCTGGTGCCGGATGGTCGCCCCTGTAATTGCGGAAAGCGGGGCTGCGTGGAGCAATATGTGTCCGGCCGGGCGCTGCTGCGGCTGGCAAGGGATGAGACCGGCCGGGAATATACGCACGGTCGTGAGGTTATGGCAGCCGCTGAGCAGGGCGACGCGGCTGCGCTGGCTGTGCTGGAGCGCTTTACTGCGTATCTGGCGCAGGTGACAGCGAATATCGGGGCGACGATAGACCCCGAGTTGATTATTATTGGCGGAGGCGTTATCCAGAGCCGTGCCGTCTGGTGGCCGCTGCTGGTCGCTAAGGCGGGCAAAAAACCGGCCGGCCGGATCGTGCCGGCGAAGCTGGGCAACCGGTCCGGCTGCTTCGGTGCGGCACGGCTGGCACAGGAGCTGCTGCACCGAATTGAGATAGACAAAGGCGGGGATACCTGCCGGGACAAGGAGGAGAGGGAGCATGGCTAGTGGAGAGGAGAAGCGTTCGGATGTTGTAATTATCGGCGGCGGCCTCGGAGGAACGGCAGCTGCGCTGGCAGCTGCCAAGGCAGGGCTGCGCGTGATTGTTACGGAGGAGACAGACTGGCTGGGCGGGCAATTAACCTCGCAGGCTGTACCACCAGATGAGCACCGCTGGATTGAGCAATCGGGCAGCACGGCCACATACCAGGAGTTTCGCAGCAGGGTCAGGGACTATTACAGGCGAAATTATCCGCTCACGGATGAAGCCCGGAGTAATCCCGTGCTGAATCCCGGGAACGGCTGGGTCAGCCGGTTAGCACATGAACCGAAGGTGGCGCTGGCTGTTCTCCAAGAGATGCTTGCTCCGTATGTGAACACCGGGCGGATCGAGGTGTTCTATCATACGGTGCCAGTGGCGGCTGATACTGAAGGGGATCATGTTACTGGAGTCACTGTCCGGCAGGGGGTGGGCCGTAACCTGATCCGGCTGCGCGGGGACTACTATCTGGATGCTACAGAATGCGGCGATCTGCTGCCGCTTGCTGGAGTAGAGCATGTCAGCGGCGCAGAAGCCCGTAGCGAGACAGGGGAGCCTCATGCATTGGAAGCAGCGGACCCGCTCGATATGCAGTCTATCACTCATGTGGCGGCCGTGGACTATGTGGAGGGCGGGGACTACACGATTCCGCGCCCAAGAGATTATGATTACTGGCGCGAATATGTCCCATCGTTTTCGCAGTATCCGATCTTGAGCTGGTTCGCTTCGGATGCTGATGATACGAGCAAGCTAAAGCAGTTCACGATGTTCCCGAACGATCAGGGAATTGTCTCCTTGTGGGATTACCGGCGGATCGTGGACCCGGCCATATGGACAGAGCCGCTGAATGACGGCGAAGTTACGCTGCTGAACTGGGCGCTGAACGATTATTATGCCGGGCCCATTATCGGCGTATCGCCGGAGGAACGGGACCGGCACCTGGAGGGAGCACGGCAGCTCACCCTCTCACTCGTGTACTGGCTTCAGACCGAAGCGCCCCGCCTGGACGGCGGGAAGGGCTATCCGGGCGTACGGCTGCGCGGGGATGTGCTTGGCACAGAGGATGGATTGGCCAAGGCACCTTACATCCGGGAATCCCGGCGCATCTGCGGCCTGTACACGATAGCCGAGCAGGATGCGAGCAAGGAGCTGCGCGGGCTAGAGGGACCGAAGCGTTATGAGGACAGTGTGGGCGTAGGCAGCTATCATCTGGATCTTCATCCTACCACGGTAAGCCAGCGGACTTTCTATATTCCGAATCATCCTTACGAGATTCCACTGGGCGCTTTGATTCCGGTTCGGGTCAAAAACCTGCTTCCAGCCTGCAAGAACATATCCATGACCCAGATCGCGAACGGCTGCTACCGCCTGCATCCAACCGAATGGAATATAGGCGAAGCGGCGGGAACGCTCGCGGCCTATTCCATCAAGCAGCAGGTAGAGCCAGCTAAGGTCAGGGAGTTAGCCACGCATCTTGAGGCATTTCAGCAGCAGCTGATTGCCCTTGGCGTCCAACTGCACTGGACCAACGAGGAACTGGAGTCCTAACTGGACTCCTTCCCCTATAATCCAGCCAGCTCAGCCGTCTATAATCAGATATACAAGGTAAGGGGGCTATCCCATAACATAAGTCATCAAATGGTTAGGACCAGCCCCTTCTCCAAAATTGTACATTCAATCTTCCCTGGCAAGGGACGCCACAGCTCACAGCTATCATCCCCAAATGCTCACTAAAATCATCATCTACACCTACACCCAGCGCATCTATTCTTCCGGGCAAATCGCCAAGGCGGTTCTCGAAAATATGATGTTCATGTGGCTCGCTGGGCAGCAGAAACCAGACTTCCCGTACCATTAATCGTTTCCGTTTTTAGCGGATGAAAGAACTATTGGAAACCGTGTTTACCCATGTCCTGGAGCTGCTGAATCTGCTCAGAAATGCGTCAATGGTGGAAAAACGCAAACGGGACAAAGCAAGATAAACCTCGAATCCCGGTCTGCGAAATTACTTAGGCATATTGTAAATAATGAGATTATTGTACTTGTCCGCATGTTTCTGCTCATCGAGAATAATGCCCCATACCGTGTTCTTGTAAATGCCGTAGGGCAGACCAAACCATATCTTTCTGTATTTCTCTACCGCAGCAAGTTCACCCTGGAATGCCTTTTGCAAGCCGCCAAGATAGGATGAGACCGTTTCCGGGGCTTCACTGCTGACCCCTGTGATTTCCTGACCTGTGAGGTCCTTGTACATTTGTCTGAACATCATGTTATGTCCGCGTTCATCATCGCGTATGCTTGTAATGATAGCCACTTGGTGTGAATCAGGGGCCATCCGAATGAGCGCATCATAGAACATCTCGTCGTTACGCTCTCCCTGAACAGCCGATTGAATTAACCCCAGTGCTTCTGCTGTCGAAGTTGCCCATACGGGAGTGAATGTGTCTCTGTAAAAATAAGGATACGCTGTGTACATACTATCCCTCCATAACCATTATGGATTAGGATATGCGCACATGCCTAGACACGTTAATCCGATTTGGAATATTTTGCGCAAGACAGTTTGAATTTTACGCATACTTCATTTTTTAGATGGAGCCCTCTCCTGACGCTCTGGAAAGGTCATCTTTAATAGTTTACTGTATCCGTAAGCGAGCACAAAGGGCAGGAAGTAAGACCAGAAAGTCCAGAAAATATTCCAGCCATTAAAATAAACGACATGTCCCATCAACTTAGCAATCCACTCGATTAATGTTAATAAAAGTGCCGAAACAACGATACTCGGCCAAGGTCTGGTGTGTTTGACTAAGATCAGATACATCATAATACAGCCCGTAACGGGATATATGCCAAGATCCATCGGAAGGGCCGCAAAGGACTCATTGCGAGTATGCGGTAAGATATTCCAGAAGAAATTAAAACCAACATTGTTAATACAACTGGATACAGCAACACCAAGCGGATAATAGATAACGAACAGTCTATAGCGGCGCCGTAAAATCCATGCACCCAGCAGCAGGGGAAGTACCATACCAATAACCCAGTTGCCCAGCATATCATTTCCCTCCTAACTTAACTGTGAGCTTTGAATCCACGCTCAGGTTTATAAATCTTATATATCTGACATCGTGCATTTCAATCTGTTTTGTTCTGTTCGAGGAGACGGTTCACTTTATCCGTAAGTGCATCTAATTTTTGATCATAATGCCTGTACGTGTACCAGCCAATAACAGCTTTGACTGCAAAAAAGAGCAAGGCAGCGATGACAATCAAGATGTAATTATGTGCGATATGTTTTAACCAATCATTAATGTGCTGCATTGTTTACAACCTCCGTCGTGTACATATATCATCTGGTTAAGATGCCCAATAAAACCTAAGGTAATGCATACAAGATAATAAGATCCTTTGCGTAGGCTGGAAACGGTTAGCGGTAATACGATGGGTGGCGTGAAAAACCCTTTCCTGCCTGTCAGTGATTGGGGATGGCAGATCGATCCAATTGGACTGAGACTTGCGCTTAACAATCTGTACAGCCGTTATCAGGTTCCTTTATTTATCGTGGAAAATGGTCTGGGTGCTTACGAAATTATAAATATATCTTTCAGCACATTCTTCTTTTCGGTAGAATAGAGTTATCTGATCTGTAATCTTTTTCCTTATTGATAACGGATTGGAAAAATGATTTGAAGGAGGAGAATGAATGAAATCGGCTGCTTGCAGGGAGAGGCAATTGGTGTACAGAAGGATGGGTGTGATGCTCGTATTCATCATGCTGACCAGTGTTTTACTTGGGCCCGGCTCAACGGCTCGGGCTGCCGGAAAGACGATTACGTCCATGGAGTACTTTTCATCTGCTGACGGACCTGTCATATCCAAATCCGGGGTTGGCAAGGCCAGTTTCGGGTTCGTGATGCCTAAGTTTAATGGGGGTTCTGCTGCATGGAGCGAAGTGAACGGGGATTTAGGTGTTAATGTCAAGGTAGGAAGCCAATGGGTGGATATTAATCAGGCGGAAGGCTTTACGTACAACCAAAACTGGGGGCACTGGACTGACGCCGGCTTTCATGGGTATTGGTTCACTCTCTCCTCAACAACCGATGTTCGATTGTATTCCAAAGCGAACGGAATAAAGCTTGATTATCGACTGGTCTTTCAAAACATTAACGAAACAACGATCACAGCAATGAGCCCTACACAGGGGCCTGACATCATTGCCAGCAGCACCGGAGGCGCAGGATTCACGTATCCCACATTTAACAATAATCCATCAGTCACCTATGAAGCCGTCGCTCAGGATCTCAAGGTGTATGTGAAACCTGTGCAGAGCAACACGTGGATTGATATTGACAATAACGCAGCCAGCGGCTGGATTTACGATCAGAATTTCGGCCAATTCACTGAGGGTGGAGGAGGATATTGGTTTAACGTAAACGAGTCTATTCACGTCAAGCTGCAGTCCAAAACATCGGCTGTGAATATTATTTACACCATTACATTCAATGAACCTGTGCGTAATTCATTCGTAGTTACTGCCTATGAAGGGACAAGTTTCACAGCAAATGAAAGCGGTTCCATAGGTATCCCATTGCCCAAGATTGGCGGGAGCGCACCTATTGCGAAGGAATTACAAAATTTTGTATACCAAATCAATATCAATGGTCAATGGGTAGACTTAAGTAATAGTGGTCAAAGTAAATTTACGTATTCCGGCAATGGCTACAATCCGATTTCCGATGCCAATCAGTGGGGATACTGGGCCGATCATATCTATGGTCTATGGTTCAGACCTATTCAGGAAAATATGCAAATTCGAATCGGCTATCCGCTTAACGGACAGCCCGGTGGAAACGTGGGCAGCAACTATGTGAACTATACACTCATTGGCAACCCGGATGCCCCACGTCCCGATGGTTCGGATCAAGAAGACATCTCCATAGGTACACCGAACAATCCGGCGATTGAAGGCATGAATCTTATTTGGCAGGATGAGTTCAGTGGTTCTGCGCTGGATACAAGCAAATGGAATATAGAAACAGGGTATTATCTCAATGATGATCCGGGAACCTGGGGTTGGGGCAATGCTGAGCTGCAGCACTACACTACCAGTCCGCAAAATCTTTTTGTTCAGGATGGAAAATTAAATATCCGTGCAACACATAGTAACCAATCATTCCCTCAAGACCCGAATCGTTTTGCGAAATATGCCTCCGGTAAGGTGAATACCAAAGACAAGTTATCCTTGAAGTACGGGCGTGTCGATTTCCGTGCCAAGCTGCCTACAGGGGATGGCGTCTGGCCTGCACTCTGGATGCTGCCGCAAGATTCGGTATATGGCACATGGGCTGCATCAGGTGAAATTGACGTGATGGAGGCAAGAGGTCGTCTGCCTGGAACAACCAGTGGAACGATTCACTTTGGCGGGCAATGGCCTGCCAATCAGTATGCAGGTGGAGAGTATCACTTCCCCGCAGGACAAACTATTGCTAACGATTATCATGTATATTCTGTAGTTTGGGAACCGGACAACATCAAATGGTACGTGGACGGCAAATTCTTCTATAAAGTTACCAATCAGCAGTGGTCGTCTGCAGCTGCACCGAACAACCCTAATGCTCCATTTGATGAACCGTTCTATTTAATCATGAACTTGGCAATCGGCGGTAATTTCGATGGTGGTCGCATTCCGGATGCTTCCGATATTCCTGCAACCATGCAGGTGGATTATGTTCGGGTATACAAACAGCAATAATGGTTTTAATGTAGTTCACTTGAGTTAATTTAGCGAGAGCGAAATCCATCATGCAGCAAGATCATTAACGTTACTTACCAGGGGTGAACTTCGGTTCACCTCTTTTTCTGCATGCTGTGAGGTCAGCAGCTTTTTCATAAAGAAAATAGTTGAGTTTTGCCTTTGCGCCAGTACATCAAATCCTAAAAATGTTGCAAACAACGCTGATTTATGATGCAATCAAAGTGAAACACGTTAATAATGATGAAAATAGTGAGGTACCGGTTATGATTGCAAAAACAGAAGAGGATTTTAATGGTTTGAAGGAAATTGGTAGAATCGTTGCTTCCATTCGGGATACGTTGGTGGAGCGCACGGTTCCGGGTGTAACGACAAAAGAGCTGGATGATTTGGCTGGAGAGCTTTTTGACAAAGAAGGCGCCATCTCTGCTCCCAAAAGTGAATATGACTTTCCCGGTTTTACGTGCATTAGTGTCAATGAAGAAGTCGCTCACGGGATTCCGGGCAATCGGGTCATTCAGGAAGGCGATATCGTCAATATTGATGTTTCCGGCTCCAAAAACGAATATTTTGCGGATACAGGCATTTCGTTTGTTGTAGGTCAGGGAGAAGAAGTATTAACGAAAATATGTGAGGTAGCCAAACAAGCGTTTGAAGCAGGTCTGAAAAAAGCAAACCCTGGCTCCAAAAAGAGCGGCATTGGCAAAGCTGTTTTCCTGACTGCACGTCAGCATGGCTTAACCGTTATTCGCAACCTGACTGGACATGGGGTGGGACGCGCAATTCACGAAGCACCAGACCATATCTATAATTATAATGATACGTCAGATGATGAGCTGTTGAAGGAAGGTATGGTTATTGCCTTTGAACCCTTCATATCGACGTCCGAAGAAGAGGTATATCAAAAAGGCGATGGCTGGACGTTTGCTACGAAAAACAGCTATGTGGCACAGATTGAACATACGATTATTCTCTCTAAAAAAGGCCCGATCATCATCACGCTGTAAGGGCGATTCTTTCCTTTTAGGATTGATACTGTCCTTGTGAGGCTTAGCTATGTTATGCAGACACAGCAAAAAACCGATTCCACCTAAGGAGTCGGCTTTTTTGTGCATGAGTGCGAGTATATACTAAACAACCGGATGATCTAATCCTAGACGAAGCAAGCTAAACTTTCACTTTTTCAAGAAGGGGTCTGTTCTGCAAATAAAGTTCCATATCCGGGCTGGAGCCATGCACAATCTGATCTGTAACGATCTTTGCCAGGACCCCGTTATATACAGTCCCATTGTCTCCGTAAGCCATAATGACATAACAATGCGGATATGTTTCGTAACGACCGATCACAGGCAGACCATCATGTGTTCCTCCGTAAAAAGCTCCTAAATAATAATCTGCTTCCACAGGGATATTCGGGAAAAGCTTTGTGAACTCGCTGATCAGTTTATCTTTGCTGGCCAGGATTTTGGAGTCCCTTGTGTCGGCGTATGCCGTATCTTTATCCATACCACCGATAATGATACGGTTATCCGGGGTCGTGCGCATATATACATATGGACGTGCCGTTTCCCAGATTAGCGTTCGTTTGTACCAGTTTTCCAACTGTTCTACCGGCTTGGTAATCACCGCATACGAGCTGGAGAGCGTAGCATTTTTCTCTACTTTGAAATCTTTATCCTCATACCCGGCAGCGATAATCACATGTTTGGCGCGAATTTCGCGGCGCTCCTTGGTGAAGAAAACAGCGGCATCCTTTTCAAAACGTTTACCCGCAATTTCGGTTTCCTCGTAGATTTGAACACCTTCCGACCTCGCTTTCTCCAAAAGTCCATATACAAATTTTAACGGATTCATCTCCGCGTCATTGTAATAATACAAGGCAGAGGATTTACGGAAAGGATATACACTCCCTATACGCTGTTCATCCCACAGCTCCACATTGAAACCATGTTTACGAAGAAGAGCATACTCCTCCTGCAACGAGGGGATGTCTTCCTGGTAACTCGCATAGTACAAACTGTCACGTCGAATAAAATCGGGATCAATAGGCAGCTCGCTGCTGATCTGCTCAATATGACGGATCGCTTGCTCACATAATTTCAGATGACGTGTGGCAGAGGCTTCACCAAAGGTGTGGCTTAATGAAACAAAGCTTTTCTCCCCGGCATATTGAATTAATGCAGTATTGGTGCTTGTACTGCCTTCACCAACCTTGCGCTTGTCCACAACAACGACGGATAATCCTTGATTACATAAAAAATGAGCACACTGCGCGCCTGAACTGCCCGCACCGATAATGAGAACATCACAGGTAACATCCTTATCAAGCCGGGGGTAGGAAGGTGGTTTGGTTACCGTAGTTGGCCAATATAGTTTGCCGCTCTGCAGATCCATGTCGATCTCTCCTTATATATATTCGGTACGTAGTATGAGCACTTTTTTGGAAGTCGATGCAGAGGTTCCCTTGGTTGCTTCTACTTTTTAAACATTTTAGTTTACAAAGTACACTGGTTACTCTATATTAAAGATACATCTGCAGGTGTATTTTACTAATATTTCAATTTTTATGGGAGGTGTGAATGAAAGAACATAAAAGCGTTGGTATTTTTAACAAACAATACAGAGCCATGACCCTTGGTATTATGCTGGTATTAACGACTTCAGCATTTGAAGGACTAGCGATAACAACAGTTGCCGCGAAGATCGCTCAGGAACTGCAGGGCATTCATTTATACGGCTGGATTTTTAGCGCATTTTTGTTATCTCAGCTTGTAGGCACATTAGTGATGGGACAGCAGGTGGATAAACGAGGCGTATACACATCCTTGCTTATATCTTTTACCATCTTTGTACTTGGAACCGTTGCTGCTGCTGCTTCCATTAACATGTATATGCTCATTGGGGGAAGAGTCTTTCAAGGCTTTGGTGCCGGCGCTTTAATTACATGTGTCTATACATGTGTTACGTTATATTATCCAGATATGCTGCGATCACAGATTCTGGCGGCGTTCTCCATGGCTTTTGTGCTGCCGTCGTTGATTGGACCTTATTTGGCAGGACTGCTTGCTTCCTTTGCTTCCTGGCGGCTTGTTTTCTGGATTGTCATTCCTTTGATTGCTGTGGCATTGCTGCTTACATACCGTTCCTTCCAAGCTTTACAGCGCAGTCAGGAAGTCATTGAAAGCGTACAGGGAGGGGACTCAAGGATTAGTCAAGCGATTCTGCTTGCTATTGGAACCGGCTTGTTACTCACAGGACTTGGAATGGTAACTCAATGGCAAGGGGCCGTTCTATCCCTTGGGGGTTTACTGATCATGATACCGTTAATGTACAAGCTGCTGCCTCAGGGAACATTTCGGGTGCAATCCGGTTTGCCAGCAACACTTGTAACCAAAGGATTGTATGTCGCCTGTTATTTTGCAACAGAGAGCTTTGTCATATTGGGACTGACGGAGATGAAAGGTTTATCTGCACACAATGCCGGATTGTTAGTCGCAGCTGGCTCCTTGAGCTGGTCTGCAGCAGCATGGCTGCAAGCCAAGTGGGACGCCAAAGACAAGGGCGCAGGGCGTAAGCAGAGAGTTATGCTGGGCATCGGAATCATGATTAGCGGAGTAATTCTTGTAATGCTCGCATTGTTTTTATCGGATACCGGAATCACACTCATTCTGCTCTCCCAGATCATTATTGGATTTGGAGTGGGTCTGGCTAACCCGACAACAGCGGTCATTGCTCTGCAGTATGCCGAGTCTGGACATGAGGGGAAGATGTCGTCCAATCTGCAGTTTGTTGATTCCTTCTATGTAGCGTTGAGCATTGGTGTCAGCGGGGCATTGATTGCTCTAGCAGAGAACATGGGATGGGGAATATCGACAGGCATTTTCATGGTATTAACGCTTCAACTTGTATTGGTTTTATGCAGTTTCCTTTCTTCGTTACGAATCTCAAGTCTCGCTTGGCACAAACATCAGCCCGCTGGGCAGAAAACAGATACACTTCCGATGTAAGATTCACAACCGGTCAGACAGCGTAAGGATCGGAGAAAATATTACATTCAGGAGGTGGGCAGGATGGCGCGTGTTTTGGTTGTTATCACCCCGGCTGAAGGTCATGTGAATCCATCGCTGGGATTAATTACGGAGCTGGTCAAGCTTGGAGAAGAAGTGGTTTATGTATGTGTAGAGGAGTATCATTCACGGATCGAGCAGACTGGGGCTCAGGTTATCACATATCCTTTTTTATATGATGCATTCTCACATGACCCGATTCTGCAGCCCTTGGAATACAGCCACCCTTATCAATTCATTCACATGGTCACGTGTGGTATCATTCCCAAAATGATTCCCGAAGTGCTTCGAGTTATAGAGAATCAGACATTTGACTATCTTATCTATGATTCTCTGATGGGCTGGGGTGGCCAGATTCTGGCTGAGAAATTGGGCATCCCGGCTGTATGTACAATCTCCTCCTTTGCTTTGGTGGAGCCTTCAGGTCTGGATGACAAACCTATAGATACGGAAGAACTGTATGAAGGCATCATGAATACAGCACGGAAAATCTCATCAGAGCTTCAAGTAAGTCTACCTGCTGTGGAGGACATGATGGCACATCAAGGTGCATTGAACATTGTGTACACCAGCCGTTTTTTTCAGCCGCGAGCAGATGAGCTGGACGACCGATATTGTTTCTCAGGGCCATCCATCATCCCGCGTCAGGATGCGCCTGTATTTCCTCTGGATTTGCTCCGCGAGCATCCGCGTGAGAACGTGTATATCTCGATGGGAACGATTCTGAATAAAAACCTGGAGTTTTACAAATTGTGCTTTGATGCATTAAAAGATCTACCGATAAACGTCATTCTATCTTCTGGCAAGTACACGGACATAGAGCCACTTCGCGAATTAATCCCGGATAATTTCATAGTAAAACCATACGTTGCACAGCTTGAGCTTCTGCAGTATACGAACGTTTTTGTTACTCATGCAGGCATGAACAGTGTCAGCGAGGCATTATATTTTAATGTACCGCTTGTGATGATTCCGATGACTTCAGATCAACCGTTTGTTGCAAACCGGGTTCAAGAACTTGGGGCAGGGATCGTATTGGATAAAAATAACCTGTATGCAGTCGACTTGCGAGAAGCAGTCATGGAAGTGCTAGGCAATCACGTGTACAAAGACAAAGCTCATCGGATCGGTGAATCGCTGAGACAAGCAGGGGGTTGCGCTCGTGCTGCCACAGCCATTATGCAGCAGTTTGCTAAAGTATAAGCAGCGTAGTATCCACTATACTTAATGGCAACAGTGATTACATCAACATCATAACCCTTCCCTGCTTTTTTTGTTGAAAGCAGGGAAGGGCTTTGGATTTAAAGGCGTATTTTATTAGACCGAAACTTCAAGCAAAAACGGCAAGCTAAAATTCAAGTCAATTAGAACTTGTAGAACTCGTATTATTTGCTCTTTTTCAAAATATCGAAAATGATTTTTGCATTGTCCGTGTTATCAATCAGGCCGGAGAAACGATCACTTCCAGGACCATATGCATAAACCGGTACATCTTCACCTGTATGACCACCTGTTGTCCAGCCTGTGAAGGAGCGGTTATTGATAATGGCTTCAATGGCATCATCAATTTTGGTAAGATCAGCACTTTGGGCAGCATCCTTAACGGATTGAAGCTCTTCTGCTGTCAGCTCCAGTTTAAGATATTTGTTTAAGGTTTCCTCTACGGAAGCCCCTTTGGCAATCTGGGCAGCCATGAAGTCAGGTGTACGAGTTGCCGCTTTGATCGGATCAACAAAGAAATTGTATTCACCGTCTTTGCCCAGTGTAAGACCGCCTGTAGAGTGGTCAGCCGTAGCCACTACGAGTGTCTGGCCGTCTTTTTTGGCAAAATCAATAGCAGCTTTGAAGGCTTTGGCGAAATCGTCCATTTCACTCATTGCACCCACAATATCGTTATCATGGCCTGCCCAGTCGATTTGACTGCCTTCAACCATAAGGAAAAATCCTTTTTTGTTTGTTTTCAACCGATCAATTGCTGAATTGGTCATCTCGGCAAGTGAAGGCGTTGCATTTGTACGGTCGATGTATTTGTCGAGTCCGCCGTCAGAAAACAGTCCCAGCACCTGTTTATTTTTGTTTGCAAGCAGGGATGTACGGTCGGTGACGTAACTATATCCTGCTTTTTGAAATTCTTTGGTGAGATCGCGATCCTTGCGAACAAAATTGTTTTTTCCACCGCCCAGCAGCACGTCCACTTTATGCTTGCCATTAATCATCTCATCAAAATAATCATTGGCAATGGCGTCCATGTTTTTACGGCTGATGTCATGCGCACCAAAAGCAGCAGGAGTGGCATGTGTAATCTCCGAAGTGGCTACCAGGCCTGTGGATTTACCGATTTGTTTGGCTTGCTCCAGCACGGTTTTGACCGATTTTTTATTCGTGTCTACCGCGATGGCTGCATTGTATGTTTTTACACCCGAGGACATGGCCGTTGCTGCGGAAGCAGAATCGGTCACATTTTGCTTGTCATCATCCGGATATGTCATTTGTGCACCGACGAGATAAGGGTCGAAAATCGTTTTTTCCATCACTTTGGTTGAAGGGTTATCCTTCATATACCGATAAGCTGACGTGTAGGAGGTTCCCATCCCATCTCCGATGAGGAATATAATATTTTTGATTGGTTTCTTTGCTGCACCCGCAGCCTGAACAGTTCCTGCTGGTCCGGCAGACAAGAGGGCAGAGGCTGATACAGCCAGGGTTAATGCGAATGCGGGCAATGTTTTTTTGGACAATTTCACAATAAATTCCTCCTCGTTATATCTCTAACATGAATGCATGAAGCCTTGTTCATGTGTTGATTCTTATGAAGATTATCATTCATTTGTAAATAAAAACCATCATCATTGTATGTTTAATGTAAAATTAAAAAACGCACAAAAGTAAGAGATTCCCCTTAAAAGCGAATATAACAAATGAGTTATCATAAAATAGTTCGTAAATAATGTGAACAAACACGTTATTTCATTGACAATGCATGTTATATTTAATAAAATTCGAAATGGACTTCAGGTTAATAACAAACAATAGATTTCCTTATCTTTACATTCGGAGCTATTTTGATCCTAATGACGAATATAGGAGCTAAAGAAATCCAATCCTATGTGAATTAGGATTTTTTGTTTTTGGCAATGAGGATTCATGCAGAACAATATGAAAGTTGGAGGCTGGCTTTACAATGAACAACTGGTTTAAGCTGAAGGAAAGAGGCACCACGGTTTCGACAGAAATCATTGCGGGTATTACTACATTTTTCACCATGGTATACATAGTGATTGTCAATCCCGGAATCCTCAGCGGCACAGGAATGAGCTTCAACGGGGTATTTATTGCTACGATTTTGGCGAGTATTGTCGCAACTTTGATTATGGGACTGTGGTCCAATTACCCGATCGTCATTGCACCTGGCATGGGTTTGAATGCCTTTTTCGCGTTTAGTGTTGTACAGGGATATGGCGTATCCTGGCAGACAGCACTTGGTGCCGTATTCATTGCGGGGATTTTATTTATCATTCTGTCGCTCACTTCATTTCGTTACATGCTGTTGGATGCGATTCCGGCGAGTCTCAAACATGCCATTACAGCTGGTATTGGATTATTTATTACAACCGTTGGTCTGCAAAATGCGGGCATTATCGCTAATTCCGAATCGAACCTGATTACACTTGGTAATTTGGCGCAGCCTATGACGTATCTGACGATTATCGGATTGATCATTACGGTTACGCTGATGGCCTACAATGTGAAAGGATACCTTTTCATAGGCATGGTCGTTACGGCAATCATTGCCTGGTTCATGGGTCTGTTCCAAATGCCGGATTCCATTGTAGCCATGCCATCGGGTCTGGGGGAAACGGCGTTCCAGATGGATCTCGCAGGCGTTTTCTCCAATGGGCTGTATACGATCATCTTCACCTTTTTGCTCATTACTTTGTTTGATACGACCGGAACGATGCTGGGCGTTGCAGAACAAGCCGGATTGCTCAAAGACGGAAAATTTCCGCGTTCCCGCGGTGCGCTGCTGGCTGATGCTGTGGGTACAACGACGGGGGCCATGCTCGGGACAAGTCCGACCTCGGCCTATATTGAGTCCAGTACAGGGGTTGCAGCTGGAGGAAGAACGGGACTGACTGCGGTGACTGTAAGTATACTGCTCGCACTGACTCTGTTTTTCAGCCCGATTGTGAGTGTTATATCCAGCATTCCGGCAATCACATCTCCTGCCCTGATTATTGTCGGGTTCTTCATGATCAGTGTCATTAGCAAAATGAACTGGAGTGATCTCGAAGAGGCCTTCCCGGCGTTCCTGATCATTATTCTGATGCCACTGACTCACAGCATTGCCACAGGCATCGGTATTGGCTTTATTTTCTATCCTGTGCTCAAGCTGCTACGGGGTAAAGGTAAGCATGTTCATCCGATCTTCTATATTTTCGCGATACTGTTCTTTATTCAACTTGTTTTCCTTGACCATTAAGAGACGGTCTGAAGTGAATCTGAGATGCACAGAGAGAGCTGCTTTCAATAAAGCAGTTCTCTTTTTTTGATTTAATCATGTATCTATGTTGAACAATCTATTTATATCTTCAGCTTGTATTCCTGTTCATACTCCGTTCATATTGGCGTCATTGTGACGACATCTTGCCAGCTTATACTGTACAGAACAGAAGTCAACAAGACTCTTTATTAGACTCAAGGAATGGGAGAAGATTGCAATGGGAGAGAGCGTAAAGATCAAACAGAAAGAGAAGAAACCGGGCAGAAAACGAAAGTTATTATTTAAAATAGGTGGGGGAATCATCGCAGCGCTTGCATTGTTCATGGGCATTGTGTTTGTGGTCAATGTGATTTGCAACGGAATTGAAAAAAAACAAATTGACTCATACGGACAGTACGTGCAAGTGGATGGTAAAAAAATGAACGTATCCATACAGGGTGACGGTGAGCAGACGATTGTATTGCTTCCAGGGCAGGGAACCCCATCGCCTATACTGGATTTTAAATTGTTGATTGATCAATTGACCTCCGATTATAAAGTGGTAGCGATCGAACCCTTCGGCTACGGATTGAGTGATCGTACGGATAAGGAACGTACCTCGGAGAACATTGTCAGCGAAATTCATGAAGCTGTAGAACAGCTCGGTCTTGATCGGTACATCCTGATGGGTCATTCCATCACAGGGCTGTACGGTGTGTCGTATGTGAAGCAATATCCAGATGAAGTCATGGCCTTTGTTGGCATTGACAGCAGTGTTCCGAATCAGCCTGGCATGGATGTGAAATTGCCTTTGAAATCCATGCAGTTCCTTCAATCCTCGGGGCTGATGCGATTGCTCAAAAAGGTAAGCGCAGATCCCTACGATGCGATGGATTACGATGAACATACCAAAGAGCAGATGAATTTGATCTCTAATCAGGTTTCGAGTAACTCGACATTGATGAATGAATTGAAAAATCTGGGTTCTAACTTCATAAATGCAGAGAACATGATATATCCGCGTGAGCTGCCGATGCTGCTATTTGTGCAATCCAACAACGATAAAAATCCGAACTGGCTACCTCTGCATGAGCAGCAGATCAAACAATCCGATCAGGGCAAACTGGTTCCGATGGAGGGCTCGCACTATCTGCATCATACGAAATATAAAGAGATTGCCGAGCAATTCAAAGATTACATGAAACATATTAAACTGTAATAATACTCTGATATAGAAAAGCGTCACCGACCTGGTGGCGCTTTTGTCCTCTCAATTATAGAAATAAACAGATCGATCTGGGATTTTAAGTTATATCTGTAATTCGTTTAAGTTTTTCCACACCATTTTTATCAAAATATATATCCTCTCCTTGAATTGAAAGATATAATGATTGCTGAACAAGTTATCAGAACATCTCCAAAATACAAGTGCATTCGGAGGGAACAATCAGCATGAATATTCAGTTTGGTTCTCCAGCCACCTATTGGGTTGAAGCACTGCCTATCGGCAACGGCAAGCTGGGCGGAATGGTCTTTGGCGGTATTGAAAAGGAACGCATTGCATTAAACGAGGATACGTTATGGTCAGGATATGCTCAGGACTGGAACAACCCGGAGGCCCGGGAAGTATTGCCTCGGATCAGAGAGTTGATTGCGAATAAACAGTATGCAGAGGCTGATCTGCTGAGTAAAAAAATGATGGGGCCTTTCACACAATCATACCTTCCATTCGGTGATCTGGAGCTGGTTATGGAGCATGGTCAGTTATGTGAGCGGAAAACATATCAACGCAAGCTTGATTTGTCAACAGGCGTTGTAAGCGTTTCCTATGAAATCGGTGGCGTGCGTTATGATCGAGAGGTATTCGCCTCACATCCCGATCAAGGCATCGTCATTCGTTTGACAGCGAGCAAGGAAGGAAGATTAAGCTTCCGTACTCGACTGGGCAGCCCTTTAAGACATACAACCTCGGTTGCTAATTCTCAATTCGAGTTGTCGGGTACAGCTCCGGAATATGTATCCCCCAACTATCATGATGTTGAAGTTCCTGTACGTTATGGAGACCCCGCTTCTACACAAGCGATGTCCTTCCATGGCAGACTTGCAGTTTCTCATCGGGGCGGCACACTGCTTACAAACGGTACTGAGCTGCAAATCATTGATGCTACCGAAGCAGTGATCTATTTTGCAGGAGCTACGAGTTATGGGGCAGGAGAGCGGGGGAGTGACAAGCTGATCTCTCCCGAGGCAAAAACCGCAGACGTCATAAAGCAGATTATGGCACATGATTACCAGGATCTGCGTCAACGTCATGTTGAGGACCACCAGGCGTTGTTTAATCGTGTTCAATTGCATCTGGGTGACAGCATTGCACCTGAGAACATGTCTACAGATGAACGGATTGAGAAATACGGCAGCAGTGATCCAGGCCTGGTAGAGCTGTTGTTCAACTATGGCCGTTATCTGATGATTGCCAGCTCCAGACCCGGTACACTGCCGGCGAATCTTCAGGGCATCTGGAACCAGGATACACGGGCTCCCTGGAGCAGCAACTATACGTTAAATATTAACGCCGAGATGAATTACTGGCCTGCGGAGACATGTAATATGGCCGAGCTGCATCAACCGCTGATTGATTTTATTGGCAAGCTTGCAGTCAATGGACGCAAAACCGCCGAGATCAACTACGGAGCTCGAGGCTGGGTTGCTCATCACAATGCGGATATATGGGGACAGACGGCTCCGGTTGGAGATTATGGCGCAGGTGATCCGGTATGGGCACTGTGGATGATGGGCGGCGTGTGGCTGACACAGCATCTGTGGGAGCATTACGCATTCTCGGAAGATAAACAGTTCTTGCAGGAAACGGCCTATCCGATTATGAAGGATGCTGCTCTGTTCTGTCTGGATTGGCTGATCGAAAATAAAGAAGGACACCTCATTACATCACCTTCCACATCACCTGAGATGAAATTTGTCGTTAATGGTGAACAGGCGGCGGTCAGCGAAGCAACGACCATGGATATTTCACTTATCGCCGAGTTGTTCGATAACTGTATTGAGGCAGCAGAAGTGCTGCACACGGACAGCGAATTCGTTGAACTTCTGCGGACAAAAAGGGCGCAGCTGCTTCCACTGCAAATCGATGGACAGGGACGACTTCAGGAGTGGAGTGAAGACTTCACTGAGGAAGATCCGCAGCACCGCCATGTTTCCCATCTGGTTGGTGTATTCCCTGGAAGGCTGATTACGCACAAAAAATCACCTGATCTGATGCGTGCAGCCCGCACTTCCCTTGAAATTCGCGGCGATGGCGGAACAGGCTGGAGTCTGGGCTGGAAAATCGGTCTATGGGCCAGGTTCGGAGAAGGCAGCCGTGCCGAGCAGCTGATCTCTAATCTCCTGACCCTCGTCAAGGCGCATGAGCCAGGCAAACATGAGCAGGGCGGAGTATATGCCAACCTGTTTGATGCTCACCCGCCGTTCCAGATCGACGGTAATTTCGCAGCAACAGCTGGTATTGCCGAGATGCTGCTGCAATCCCATCAAGGATATTTGGAGTTCCTGCCCGCACTGCCAGAGCGATGGTCTACAGGCTATGTCAAAGGCTTGAGAGCAAGGGGCGGGTTCGAGGTCAGCCTTCGCTGGGAGAATGGCAAGCTGATTGAAGCTGAAATTCTCTCACATAAAGGTAATGTATGCTACCTGCAGTCTACTGCTGGCTTGAAGGTGCGTCTCCATGAAACGGAAGTAGAGACACATGCGGAGAAAGACGATCAGATAAGCGTGCCAACGCAAAAAGGACAAACGTATATTATCTCATTTGAATAGAATGAACGACATCGCATGAACCTTATGAATGCTCAGAGCTTTGGCAGTATGCAATGCTTGAGATCATGTGCCGCTGATCACTCCCGATCAGCGGTTTTCTTTTTGGGTAATTTCGTAAGTTTAAGGTTGTAATGAAAACGGTTTTATGCTATTTTGAATGTATTAAAACGTTTTTATAGCAAAGGAACCGGAACTTATGGGAAAAATCACAATTAAAGATGTGGCAAGGGAAGCTGGCGTGTCGATCTCTACCGTCTCGAATGCGTTGAATGGCGTGGATGTACTGAACCCGGAGACCAAGTCCCATGTGCTTAAAGTGGCGGAGCGACTGAACTACATACCGAATCTGAATGGCAAACTTCTGAAATCGGGACAGACCAAAATGCTCGGTTTTTTCACTACGAGTGTATCGGGGCCTTATTTCTACAAGCTTGTTGAAGCGATGTCGCGTGAATGTGACCGTCTCGGATATGGACTGAATGTATTTGTTACCCGGGATAAACATGTCATTATGAGCAATATTCTGGGCAGACGGGTGGATGGCGTTATTATTTACGAAGAGCTTCGAATTGATGAACAGGACATTCTGTCTATGGAGAAAGACAAGATCAAGGCCGTGTTTCTCGACCGTGAATATGAAAGTGAACGCATGGGGAGTGTTATTTTTGACTCGTACGTTGCCAGCTACGAAGCCACCAAATATTTGATCGGGCTCGGGCACAAGAAAATCGCCTATATCTGCGGTGTGGATACGATGTTTGACAGCGTGCAGCGGAGAGAGGGATATCTGGCGGCGCTGCGTGAATATGATCTGCCTGTCGATGAGGACTGCATTATTCAAGGCTACTTCGAGGAGGAAGCCACCTACAGTGCTATCAAATCCTTCATTCATCAGCAACCTGGCAAGCTGCCTGATGCTTTCCTGGCCGGCAATGACCTGAGTGCAATTGGTTGCATTCAAGCCTTGAAAGCACATGGTTATGAGGTTCCGAGTGATATCAGTGTGGTGGGGTTTGACGATATTGATATTGCTCAGTATTACTCTCCGCCACTAACAACGGTACGGAATCAGATTGCAAGACAGGGAATTCTGGCGGTTACTCAATTGGTCCATATGATCAAGGGGCAGGAGCAAGGAGTCGCACAGAAGCTTGCGGGAGAGCTTATTGTAAGAGGTTCAAGCCATGTGAAAATGGACCGAAGAGACGTGCGTTAATACGGATGAAGCTTGATGCCGTTATTTTCTCCAATCTAAATAAGTTGAACTATTGTTTACACGAGCATAACTGCTGCTCTCCAGATTATTCTGCCGTCAGAGTGCACGGTGTAAAATCTCTGGTTCAACTTATATATTCCAAGGAAAGGAGTTTTTTGGCGCAAAATAAAAACGTTTTTATTGTAGAGTGACTAAACTTATATAAGCAGAGGGGAGCAGCGAATACAATGAGTCATCTGACCACCGCGGCAAACAAGCAGCAGCCTCACCAGCCCGGATGCAAACCGCCGTTAGCCCAGCGCTTTAAGGCATTCTGGGCCGATTACACCAGGCAATGGGAGATTCAATCCATGGTTATACCCGGTATAATCTTTATGATTGTTTTCTGCTACATACCTATCTATGGGTTGACCATTGCTTTCAAAAACTACACTGTTATTGATACCCTTTCTACTGCACCTTGGGTTGGCCTGGATAATTTCAGAATTATTCTGTCTGATAAATATTTCTGGGACGCAGTCGTCAATACGCTTGGTATCAGCTTTCTGAAGCTGGGGATCGGCTTTGTCATCCCGATCATATTGGCCATCATGATTTATGAGTTGAATAGCGGACGCTTCAAGAAATTTGTGCAAACGGTTTCATATCTACCTCACTTTCTCTCCTGGATTGTACTCGGCGGCATGCTGATTACCTGGTTCTCCACGACAGGATTGTTCAATGAGCTGCTGGTTGGACTAGGCATCATCTCCCAACCGCAAAATATTTTGCTGGACGCGGGCAAGTACTGGTGGATTGCAACGCTGTCCGATATCTGGAAAGAAGCAGGCTGGGGTACGATTCTGTATCTCGCCATTATGTCAAAGATTGATCCGACCTATTACGAGGCTGCCAAAATAGATGGCGCCAGCCGGCTGCGGCAAATATGGAACATTACGCTGCCTAACATGAAATCCATCATCAGTCTGAATCTGATCCTGACGGTCAGCGGTCTGCTTGGCTCGAATCTGGATCAAACGCTGGTGCTGATGAATTCACAAAACCGTGAAAAGGCGGAAGTGATCAATTCCTATGTCTATCGCATGGGGATGTCACAGGGTGATTTTTCCTATGCAACCGCAGTAGGTTTGGGTGTTTCAATCGTGTCCGTCATTCTGCTCGTCACCGCAAACAAAATTACAAGCAAACTGAATGACAATCAATCAGTGCTGTAGAAGGAGGCCTCCCCGTGAACGGAAAGGTGGCAAAGGAAGATCTGGACAGCCGGGTCTTCGATACCGTCAATGTCATGCTGCTGCTGTTATGTACGATTGTGATTGTCGTTCCGCTCTGGAATGTGATCATCTCATCCTTTAGCTCCGGCAGAGCCCTCGCAGAAGGTGGATTTATCTTCTGGTCCCCCGAGTTCTCGCTGGAAAACTATCGAGCTGTGTTCAACGACTCCAGCATCTGGCAGGCATTTTTTATCTCTGTATCCAAAACAACGATCGGTGTAGCAACACATGTTTTCTTTTGTGCCATGGTTGGCTACGGTTTAAGCAAGAAATATTTGCGCGGCCGCAAATTATACGTCACGATGGGTGTCATTACGATGTTTTTCTCCGGCGGAATGATTCCAACATACCTCTTGATCAAATCCCTTGGTCTTCTCAACAGCTTCTGGGTGTACATCATACCCGCCTTGTTCAGCTTCTATGATGTCATTATTCTGATGAACTTCTTCCGCAATGTACCCGATTCTCTCGAGGAATCAGCCAAGATGGATGGGGCGGGAGACTGGCATATTTTTCTGAAAATATTTATTCCGCTGTCGATGCCGGCGATGGCAACGATTGCTTTGTTTAACGGGGTAGGCCAGTGGAATGACTTCATGACCACCAAGCTGTATATCACAGATCAATCGTTATATCCGCTTCAGATGATGTTATATGAAATTATTGTCCAGTCACAGACACAATCCATGCAAAACATTGGCGGATCAGCAGTCATAGAAACAACAACCAAAGGGGTGCAGCTCGCCACGATTGTAATTACAACGCTGCCCATTGTGCTGATCTATCCTCTACTTCAAAGATACTTTATATCAGGAATGATGCTTGGAGCGGTAAAGGAATAACGAAGCAACCCAATACATCTGCATATTTGCATTTCATAATGAGGAGGCAAACACATGTTCAATTCTCATGAATGGTCCAAAGTAAAAGGAGTAAGGGGCTTTGCAGCGCTGCTGGCGGCAGTTCTCATGGTTACCGGATGCAGCGGCGGCTCCAGCGGTACGGGTGAAGGCAATTGGATTTCCATTGAAGACCGTTATACGGTTGATCCGGATAAGCCTGCCTGGCAGCTGGACCAGAAGCAAGAAGCTACCGATCTGACCTGGTATGTGAATGCAGATTGGTGGAATACAGATTTTGGCAAAGACATTGTAACGAAGAAAATCAAGGAGGATTTGAATATTAATATCAAGTTCATCACGGGAGATGACACGAAATTAAATACCTTTTTTGCAGGGGGAGATATGCCTGATCTGCTGACGGTGTTTGATTCCAATTCAGCCGTGGTGCATAAGGCATCCACCTGGGCGATGCCCCTGAATGAACTGGCCGAGAAATATGATCCATATTTCAATAAGGTTGCTGCTGCGGACACGCTGAACTGGTTCCAGCAGGAGGACGGTAAAACCTATGGTTACCCTAACTATTCGAACACGCAAGAGGATTATGATAGCGGTAACATTCCAGCGAAAACGGCGTTTATCATTCGTAAGGATGTATATGAAGCTCTGGGCAGTCCGGTTATGGGCACACCCGAGCAATTCCAGCGTGTCATGAAGCAGATCAAGGAAAAGTTCCCTTCCTTAATTCCATTTGGTTTTAATGCGATTGGTGAAGGCACAGGTTCACTGGGCGATACACTTCAGGATTTTATCGGCGTGCCGCTGGAGACGGACACTGGCGAGTTCTACGATCGTAATCTGGACGAAGACTACCTGACCTGGCTGAAAACAATAAACGCTGTGTACAGAGATGGCAATATTAGTGACGACAGCTTTGCGGATGATGGGACGGCTTTTGAAGAGAAGGTCAAGTCGGGCAAATATGCTACGATGCTGCTGGATGGCACACCTCAACAGGGAGGAAATCTCCAGATTTATATGAGTGCTAATGAAGGCAAGGAGTATATTGCCATTGACGGGCCGCAGAGCACCAAGGGGCATGCACCAACGCTGAATCAATCCGGAATTACAGGCTGGATGATCAACTTTATCTCCAAGGATTGCAAGGACCCGGCAAAGGCCATCCAGATTTTCACCTATTTGTTGAGTGAAGAAGGACAGATGCTGATGAATTACGGCATTGAAGGAGAGACGTTTACCAAAAAAGCAGATGGTACGGTGGAATTACTCCCTGCGGTGAAGGACCTGCAGCTGCATAACGCGGATCAATTCAAAAAGGATTACCGCATGGGCGAGTTTATGTTCTTTGGTCATGACCGTCATAAAGCACTGAGCGCTGATGCTTTTCCCGAGGCCATCAAGCAGATGCAGGAATGGGGCAAAGGCAAGCTGACGCCACATTTTATTTTGGAAAATATTAATCCAAATCTGGGAACGCCCGAAGCCCGTGCGCTGTCAGCGATCCAGACCAAGTGGAACTCTACGCTTGTCAGTATGCTGCGGGCCAAAGACGATGCCTCGTTTGATAATGCGCTTGCTGCGTACCAGACATTTCTGGAAGAGAATCGCTGGCCGGACATTGTGAAGATTCGCAGCGAGAAGATGAAGCAGAACAAAGAGAAATTAGGCATTCAGTAAGCTGAAAACAAAAACCGTCTCATAATACACACCTGAAAGGGAGCTGCGCAATGACCACATATAAAATATACAGGACTACAAGTGAGAATGAGCTGTTTCGGTCCGTAAGTCTGGAGCAATGCCGTGCTGACATGTCAAAAAATACGGGCACAGCCAATGCCGCTTCAACTGTAAGCGTTCGATTAAATGATCGTGAAACGTATCAGGAGATGGATGGTTTCGGCGCTTCGTTTACGGATGCCGCTGCCTATCTGATGCATCAGAAGTTAACTGAGGAACAGCAGGACGAAGTGATGACACGACTGTTTCATCCTGTGGAAGGCATAGGTTTGTCTGTGATCCGCAATCCGATGGGCGCTTCGGATTTTGCACGCACGGTCTATAGTTACAATGATCTGCCGGAACATCAGACTGACCCGGATTTATCCGGGTTCACCATTGCCCATGATGAAGCAGATATCATTCCGTTAACCCGCCAGGCGCTGGCTCTCAACCCTGAGTTAAAGCTGTTTGCTTCGCCATGGAGCGCACCAGGCTGGATGAAAACAAGCGGGTCGATGATTACAGGACAGTTAAAGCCCGAGTGGTATTCGGCATATGCAGCGTATTTTGTAAAGTACATTCAGTCTTACGCAGCGCACGGTCTGCCTATCTATGCCGTTACACCGCAAAATGAAGCATTGTATGAGCCTGGGCATTACCCCGGCATGCTGATGCCTGCCGAAGCACAGGCCGAGTTTATCCAGCACCACTTGAAGCCTGCTTTCGTACGCAATAACCTCCACACCAAAATCCTCTGTTATGACCATAACTGGGATCGCCCGGACTATCCGCTCACGGTGCTTGAGCAGGCGGGGGAAGCCGTCGATGGGGTCGCCTGGCATTGGTATGGCGGCAATGCGGCTGCGCAGACTCAGGTATATGAAGCATTTGCAGGTAAAGAGGTGCATTTCACAGAAGGGTCTGGCGGCGAATGGATACCTCCATTTGAACAGGCGTTCTCCAATGTGATACGAACAGGTATTCAGATTCTTCGAAATTACAGCAAGTCCATGATTTTATGGAATATGGCACTGGATGAGCAGAATGGGCCTACTGTGCCTGGCTTTGGACGGAGCACTTGCCGGGGGATCATACAGATCAACCAGCAAACCGGCGAGCTAGTGTATACGCTCGATTATTATGCGCTGGCGCACTTCAGTATGTTTATCCGCCCCAAAGCAGTCCAGATTCAATCCATCTCCAGTGATGAAGCAGTATTCACGGTTGCTTTTCGCAACACGGACGGATCTACAGCATTGGTCCTGTTCAACGACGGGCAGGAAAGCAAACAGATTATGGTGGAGATGCAGGAAGGAGAGCAGGTTAGTCTGTGGATGGAGCCAAAGTGTGCATTGTCGATACTAATGAGCGATATAAGTTGAACTAAAGATGGTTTACACGGACACTCCGATGACAGAACAACCTCCTCTCCGTTTTAGTGTAAATCAATAGTTCAATTTATATAGAAAGTGGCTATGACTTTTAAATGGTAAAATACACAAGATATCAAATATACATGTAATGTCTCTGCAAACCCAGGACCGCCGAATTCGGCGGTCTTTTAATCGTTTTATGTTTTTTTAAAGGAGATTTCCAGCATCAACTCCGAATACTTTACAAGATGGAACACATTTGTCTGATGTTTGCATTGCTCAGGGCGAAGACTCATGATAAATAACAACTTGGGAGGAAGTACATGTATAAACTGATCATTGTGGAAGATGAACTGCTGATGCGTGTGGGCATTCGCTCCATGCTGAATTGGGAAGAGCACGGCTTTTGCGTGGCGGGTGAGGCCAGCAATGGCAGAGAAGCCTTGGAGATGGCGCTGGAAAAGGCTCCAGACCTGATCATTACCGACATTAAAATGCCTGTCATGGATGGACTGCAGCTGATTCAGGAAGCGTCCAAGTCCAATAAAATAAAACATTGCAAATACGTCATTCTCAGCAATTTCGACGAGCTGCATTATGTGAAAAGGGCACTAAAGCTTGGTGCTGCAGATTACCTAATCAAAAGTGAGATCAACGAATATTCTCTCATCCAACTGCTGGAGACGATTCGTGAGAAGCTGCAGAGTGAACAGAAGCTTATACACGGTTTCCCGCCTGCGGCAGCAGATTATTCGAAGAGCCTCCGATATTTGAAGGATAGCTTTTTCCAGGATGTTGTAAGCGGATTCATATCTAATCACGACATGTTAGTCAAAGCAGAGGAGCTTCAGTTTCGCATTCAGTCAGACGATCTGGTCGTCATCAAATTCATCGTCAATCATGTGGAGCAGGTCAAACGCAAGTACATTGAAAAAGGGGAGAAGCTGCTTCGTTTCTCTATCCTTAACATTATGGAGGAAGTAATTCCTTCCCGGTGGGCCAAGGAGATTTTTGTGGAGAGCTCATCCGAATACTGGGTTGTGGTGAACGCAGGTTCAAGCGTCGAATCTGACGTGAAAGCCACACAGACTGATCTGGACAAACTTATTCGCAAAATAATGTCCTCTTTAAAAGATTTCATGAACCTGTCTCTTACAGCAGGTGTAAGCTCGGTTGTTTCTGATTTTACAATGATACGCAGGGCATGTCAGGAAGCAGAGGCCGCATTAGAAGAACGATTTTTCGCTGGTGCTCATCCGATTTTACATGTTCAGGATGTACGACAGCAGCCAGGCAGGCAAGAGGTTGTCATTATGCTGAACACAGAGCAGGAACAGCGGTTCAAAAAGATTTGTGTCAGCCAGAACAAGGAGGGCATGCAGCAATTTATGGATGAAATTCGCTCTGAACTGATGACCATGCAAGCGGATGAGAGCAGTGTTCGCAAGCAGTACATTGTAATGATGGAGACGATGCATGCTCACTTATTACACGTTTCATCACGAAGCAAGCTCCCCGTTTCCAGGAAATCACCTTATGAAATTGTACTGCATGGAGAGTGCTGGCACGAAATCCATGACAACGTCGTAGCTCATATGTTAGATACTTTTCATGCTTATTCGCAATCTGCACAGGAGCTTTCCTATACAGACCTCGCCATTGATCTGATTCACAAGTATTATGCAGAGGATATTTCGCTGCAAAGTGCAGCCAGCCAGATTAACGTGAACCCGTCCTATTTAAGTCGATTGTTCAAGCAAGAGAAGGGGGAGAACTTCATCTCTTACCTGACTCGGGTTCGTATTGAACACGCGAAGGCTTACCTGCTCAATAGAGAGCTGAAAGTATATGAAATCGCCGATAAGGTGGGATACCACAACTACACCTATTTCAGTAAAATTTTCAAAAAGAATGCGGGTCTTACGCCAGAGGAATATCGGGAGCAGCAGCATGTGAACTAATCGCGAACCCGAATAATGGATATTACATCAGATAGAGGTGTAAGGAATGAAGCATACCCGGCCTTTCCAGATCAAGTACAAAATTATGGTGATCTGCATCATCGTTATTATTTTTCCTGTGTTCGTGATGACGATTAACTCCTATTATTCTTCTGAACGTTTGTTATCGCAAAATTATACAACTCTGCTCACTGATTTGACCAAACAGACCAATATTCGCATCGACGAGTTTCTGAAGGAGATTGAAAAAATCACCCTGCTTGCGAGCAATGGTCTCAGTGACAGCTTATCGGCTACCCATGAAGGCAGCTTTCCTATTCAGGATTTTCTGCGTGTAGGTGATGAAAACAATGAGATCGCTGCATACAACATCCTCATGAATTACATTATGATGAAGGATCGTGTATTTTCCATCTATCTGTATAATATGAACGGGGGACAAGACCTGTTTGTAAGTCCACACCAACCGATTGACCCCGCCTTTAACGTCAGAAACGAGCTTTGGTTCAAAAAATTCATGCATGATGATGATCGAACGATTACGTTAACCACCCGGCTGGACAAGCAGCTGGAAAATAAAGTGCTCGCCGTATCCCATGCCCGAAAGATTCATGATGTATCTAACGGGAAGCTGCTTGGTGTCATCGTTGTCAGCATTGATATCAAGTTTATTGAGATCGTCAACCGCAACCTGCAGGAAGGGCTTCGCTCAAGATTTATGATTATCGACGAAGATGAGAAGATTGTGTACAACGTCAATGAGCAGCTGATCGGCACCTTGTTTCGGGATAACGTTCGCCCGCCCGAAGCCTATAATGTGGTCGTGACGAGCCCGCTCAGTCAGCAGAAATGGACTACATATGTCTATATGCCGCTTGAAGAGCTGACCGCCGATGGCAAAATTTTAGGCCGCAATCTCGTAACCTTGGCGATCGTCATGTCACTCTTTGCCGCAGTCATTTCTGTTTTCCTGTCTCATGTGATAACAAGGCCCATCAAAAAGCTGCTGAACAACATTCGGCTCGTCGAAAAGGGACAGTTCGAGCATGTACAGGATATCCGCTCTCGTGATGAGATCGGTCATCTGTCGACCCGGTTTAATCGCATGTCTCATGAATTGAAACGTATGGTTGAACGAATGCAGCAGGAGGAGGTTGAGAAGGCTGCAGCCGAGATGCGGGCGCTGCACGACCAGATCAACCCGCACTTTCTGTATAACACTTTGGGCTCTGTGAAGTGGATTGCATCCATGCAGCATGCTGACAAGATCGTAGATATGACCGATGCACTCATCTCCATGCTGCGATATGCAACGAGGTCGGATGGCAGTCTTGTCCGAATTCGGGAGGAGCTGAATCACATTATGCATTACGTGACCATTCAGAAGGTTCGATATTACGGCAGTATCCAGATGAGGTATGAGATTGAAGAGAGATTACTGGATTATGTTATGCCCAAAATGATTTTGCAGCCTATTGTTGAGAATGCCTTCTTTCATGGTCTGGCGGAGGTGGAAGAGGATGGGGTTATCACCATTCGAATCCAGCCGCAGGGCAGCGAGATTTGTATTGAAGTTGGTGATAACGGTACAGGTATGGACGCGGATACGATTCGAAGTCTGATGGAGGACAGAAACGAACCCGGAAGCGGCGGGCGGGGCATTGGACTTTATAACGTGCAGCGCCGGATTCAGCTTCATTTCGGGAGTCCGTACGGGGTAAAGGCGCACAGTGAGATTGGAAAAGGAACTACATTTACGATCCTGCTGCCTGCGATCACCTGTTTGCCAGAGAACAAGTGAGGAATAACCTTCGACTTTAAGGGAAAGACGTTTATACGATAATAATGACCTCTTCTTGAGGTTAAGTGTGGAAGAAAATGAAGAAAAGGCCTGCAGACGAATCTGCGGGCCTTCTCTGTATGCTTGCAGCACTTTACACGTTAACGGAGAGGACAGAAAAAACCTGGAAAAGCAGAGCTAAAAGCTTTCTGAAAGAAAGCTGCATCGAAAGCACAGGCTACGCCTTTATCACCGGATTTTCCCCTTTAGAGAAGGGGATCGCAAAAATCTGGGGATAACAGCGATTGGAAGGTTATTCTGTCATCGGAGTGGATGGTGTAAAATATTTAGCTCAATTTATATAGTAAGCCCGTGATGATACTATTGAATTCCTCAACCTTTAACACTGCCAAGCACCAGACCTTTGGTAAAATATTTCTGCAAGAAAGGATAGATCAGCAGGATCGGGATTGCACCAAGGAACATCTGCGCTGCACGTCCTGTTCTTGCATTCATCATAGACAGCAGATGGGTGTAGTCTGATCCGGATTTCAGCATCATCTGCTCGAAGCTTTGAAGCAGCGTTTGCAGATAACTCTGCAAAGGATAATTCGCCGGATTATTCATATAAATTATGCCATCAAACCAGGAATTCCAATGCCCCACGATGCTGAACAAACCAACGGTTGCGAGAGCCGGCTTGAGAAGTGGCAGCATAATTCGAATCAGTACCTGCAAGGGGCCAGCCCCGTCAATGATGGCTGATTCTTCGATCTCTTCAGGCAGGCCTCGAATAAAGTTCATCAGAATAATCATGCTGAACACAGGCAGAGCTCCCGGAAGAATCAAAGACCAGATGGAGTTAATCAGACCCATTTTGACGACAACCAGATACGTAGGAATCAAACCGCCGCTGAACAGCATCGTTACGATGAAAAAGCCCATGTAGAGGTTTCGTCCCGCAACCTTCTGTTTGGTTTTGGAGAGCGGATAGGCTGTGAGCACAATCAACACCAGATTGACCAGTGTGCCCAGAACGGTACGCTGAATTGCAACCCACAGCGAGGAATAAAATGCCCCTCCAGATAAGGCAAACTCGTAAGCCTTCGTGGTGAATTCTATGGGCCAGAACGTCACACTGCCCGCCGACACTGCCGAGCTGCTGCTGAAGGACACGGCGAGTAAATTCACAAACGGCAGGACACAGAGCAGTGAGATGGTCAGCAATATCGTGTAATTCAAAATGTGAAAGAGACGCCTGCCTATACTTTTATCATAAACCATGCCAATGTGCCCTCCTTAGAAAATACGATAACCTGCCACGCGATAAGCCAGAATGTAAGAAACAGCGACCAGAATACAGGAAATGACCGATTTGAACAAACCAACTGCGGTTGCAATCGAATATTGTGCCTGCTGAATACCGAGACGGTACACATAAGTATCAATAATATCCCCGGTCTGATACACCACAGGTGAATAGAGATTATAAATCTGATCAAATCCGGCATTTAACACGTTCCCCAGTGATAAAACCGACATCAAAACAATCGTTGGCATCAGGAGAGGAAGGGTGATATAGATCGTTTGCTTCCAGCGTTTGGCCCCGTCGATTACTGCGGCTTCGTATAATCCGGGGTCGATGCTGGTCAGGGCTGCCAAATAGACAACGGTGCCAAAACCAAAGCCTTTCCAGATATCACTCACAATCATCGTCCATGGAAAAATGGAAGGTGTGCCAAGAAAGGAGATCGGTTTAACGCCAAACAGACTGAGAAATGTGTTCACGATGCCATCAGCACTCAGAATGTCCAGCATAATGCCCGCCATAATAACCCATGACAGAAAATTAGGGATATACACGAGGGTCTGAAAGGTGCGTTTGATTCCGTTATGCATCACCTCGTTCAGCAGCAGCGCAAATACAACCGGTACAACGATACCCCCAATCATCTTGAAGATGGACATGTAAAGGGTGTTCCAGATCGTTCTTATGAAATTAGGTTGGTTGAATACATGTGTGAAATTATCCCATCCGACCCAGGGAGAGCTGAAGCCAAGTCCGGGGTTATATTTCTGAAACGCAATAATGAGCCCATAGAACGGGATGTAGCTAAAAATAAATACCAGCACGACGCTGGGAATTAACATGAGGTGATACGGACTTTGCTGCTTCCATTTTTTCAGCATGACTGTTCCTCCGTTCGGCATAACTAGATCAGTTGTACCTTTTATCAAAAAGAGGGGGTGAGAACAGGCTCAACCCCTCGGCATTCACACTGCAGATGCTCTATTTGCCGTAGGCCTCGTTTACTGCTTCAATCGCAGTATCCCCGCCGGCTGCACGCCAGTTCTGTACCACAACGTCAAAATAATCAATGCTTTCACTGCCCATAATGATTTTCGTAAAACCTTCGGTCAAAATATCATCAAGGGTTGTGCCATAGCTGGACAGCGCTTCGGGGGATACTCCCCAGAGTGCCGTTTTGATATAGTTCTCACTGTCGAGCACTTTTTTCGCCAGACCATATGCATTTTTGGGAGCACCCTGCTGCAAATAATCACCAACCGATCCCGGTGTAGCATTTTTCTTGAACTCCACACTGTTGTTATATTTCTGCCACATCCCTGAAGTAGTAAGCCCGCTGGTGTCCTCTGTTTCCAGAGCCTTGGATACGGCCTCATACTGCTCATAGTCCGAGTTCGGGTTAAGCACACGGAATGCGCCAACGACATGTGCAATATCATTGTCCAGCAGGGCGGACAGAGTCTCGGGTGATTCCTTGCCGTTGCCCTCGTCAACGATATAGGCATAATCATTCAGAATCTCGATCACTGCCTGCGGGTTGGCAGCATCCTTTTTCATGACGATGTAATTGTTGTTTGCAAAAAAGATAGACTGCTTCGCTTCCTTGCCATCCACTGTTGGAATGAGATATGGATAGAAGATGGCGTCCTTGCCCAGGTTCGCGACCGTATCAACACCGGGGTTATAACCCCACCATTGATAGTAGGGCTGAACGCCGACTTTGCCCGCGACAATGTCTGCATTCATCGCATTAAAGTCCTTGATGGCAAACTCCGGATCAATGATGCCCCGCTTGTACCAATCGGCCCATTTCGCAAGCGCGGCCTTCATCTCGGGCTGAATGGAGCCGTAGGTCAGTTTGCCCGAGCCGTCATCAATCCACATGTCTGGATGTGCATTCCAGGCAATGGCAAGCAGGTTCAGATAGTCAAGGGATTGATCTACAGCGATACCGTATCCACCGTGTTTTTCCATAAATTTGAGAGCAATATTTTCAATATCATCTACCGATTTCGGGTCCTGCAGTCCGAGCTCTTCCTTCCAGTCATTGCGAATCCAGATAAAGTCCGGCTGATCAATCAACCCCCAATGCATCTGCGGGATGCCGTAGAGCTTGCCGTCTTTTTTCCCTGATTCATAGCTGTCTGCATCCGCTTTCATATATGATTTGAGTCTCTCCGAGGCATGTTGTTCAAATGCTTCCGTCAAGTCCATGACCATATCGGCCTCAACCAGCTGACGCAGCTGAGAAGGATTTACGCGAAATACATCAGGCAGCTCATTGGATGAGATAGCCAAATTCAATTTGGTTTCATATTCATCACTCACCCAGTCCGTTTTGACGTTAATGTTTAATTTCTCTTTGTAACGGCGCGTCCAGACGTTATTCGTAATATCGTCGCCCTTTGGATATTTTGCCGAGCTGTATTCAGACGTTACGGTGTGAATGGTGACCGCCCCTGTGTCGTCCTGATCAGCATCCGTCGGTGTTTTCTTTCCTCCATCACTGCACGCTGCAACGAGCAGAGCGGACATGCTCATGGACAGCACCAGAAGCTTCATCTTTTTGTTCATTAGCGTTCCCCCTCAGATTCAAGTTGTCATGAATAAATGTTGTACTTGAAGATATTGTAATGGAGAATACAGGGAGAGGATATAAACGGAATTGACCAGAACCTGTATGATTTTTTACTTTAAACGGTAGTGAGAGAGCCAGTGGAGATTAAATGCACAGCACTTATTTGAACTGCATTGCACTTTTTTGACCTGAGCAAGCTGGTAGCAAGACGGGGACGTATACATATTTTGAGAAATACTTGTGGCTAATCGGTGTGCTTCGGTGTCTAATTCATTGTAAATCAAGAGGAGGTTACACCATGTCAGGAGCTCAGGACCAGATTTTAACTTCTGTTCAACCGGATGAACAGGAGAGCACACACTCGATCGAATACATCTATTCACGATATCGTGATCGCATCAGCCGTTACTTTTCAATGAAACTGGATGCTGCCTCTGCGGATGATCTTACACAGCAGGTATTTATGAAAGCCGCCAAGAACATGCATCGTTTTAAAGGCAACGCCCATATTTTCACATGGGTCTTCAAGATCGCCCAGAATACGCTCAAAAATGAATATCGCAGGCTTGCACGCCAGCACGAAACACCACTTGACTTTACACAACTGGAATCACAGTCCATTTCTCTTGAATTTACCAAATATGTTGACTTTCGTATCGACATTGGAGCGGCATTGAAGAAGCTGAGTGAGAAGGATCAGGAGATTATAGTGCTGCGATTTTTTGCAGATTGTACGCTGCCTGAGATCGCAAATCTGGTGGGCATGCGGGAGAGTGCAGTGAAGAACAGGCTGTACCGCGCACTTGCAAAGCTCAAAAATGAACTGAATGAATGGGGGAGCATGGCTAACATGTCAATGGAGCAATTTATTTCGATCGTTAATAAAGGAAATTCCGAACATTCAGACGATCAGTTGAAGAAAGCGAATCACGACCTCTTTACAGAACTTGACGCACACATTGAACGACTCGCGGTCAAATATCATTATCAGCCTTCACGAAAAGTCATCATTGAGATGTACTCTGATCTACCCACATTTCACCAGGCTGTAGGGGAGAAAGATGCACCGAACTGGTTTACGGGGACATACCAGGATGAGATTCTGAAAATCGTATCGCCGCTGAATCCAGGTCCTGAGCACACGTATGAATCTATCATCAAAGGTACCGTTCATCTGTTTGCGATGTGGATAATTGAAGAGATTAACCCTAAGGCCCCCAAATGGATCAGACAGGGAATTGGCGGTTACGAAGCCAAATTGATGACCCCGGAATATATCCAAAGCTCGATTAAAGAGACCGTTCGGAACCATGCGATCCCGACTTTTGCTCAGCTGCAAGATGATACTTGGGATTTTGAAACCAAAAAAGGCTTTCAATTCTCATATCTGTTCGTTGAGTTTGTACTTGAAACGTATGGGATCGAAGCGATGAATCAGCTGATTCGAGATCCGCAGCATGTTGAACGCATTCTGAATTGTTCTGAGGCGGCACTGCATCAACAAATCGTTGACTCTTTGCAAAATTAACCTGCTCGGTAATTAAACGTACAACGATACGTATTTTCAACAACATCTTCAACAACATCTTCAACAACATCTTCAACAAGGCCTCACTCTGTTGCAGCATAGGAGTGACCTGCTTGAAGGTGTTTTTTAGTATAGTCTCAAGTTCATCTTCTGTTCATGTTTCATTCATCAACAGGACATTTTCATTCATTACAATGGAATAGCTCAACTGAGAAATAATTCAACGGATATGAAAAGAATCAGTCGGGTGCATTTACATCATTGAAGGAGATGAAGAGTCTTGACACATACAAAGGGTAAACATCAACAACCATATTCCAGATTACGGCGTATACTGCGTATTTTGCTGAAAGTCATCATGATCATCATATTGGCCATTGTGCTGTTTGTTGGCATTGTGTATACCGTGAATCGGGTCAGCAGCCATTCCGAAATGCAAAAACTTGAGCCCTACGGGCAGCTCGTATCGGTTGCCGGAAAACAGATGAATGTGCTTGTTGAGGGAGAAGGAGAGGAAACGATCGTTATTCTGCCTGGATTTGGTATGGCTTCTCCTGCACTTGATTTCAAGCCACTGCTATCTAGGCTGAAGTCTGATTACAGGGTCATTGTTATTGAACCTTTTGGTTACGGATTGAGCGATCAGACCGAGAAGGAGCGCAGTACAGCCAATATCAGCAGCGAAATTCACGAAGCGTTACAACGTCTCGGGACAGATCGTTATATTCTCATGGCTCACTCCATCTCCGGGCTCTACAGTCTGGATTATGTGAACCGTTACCCGGACGAGGTAGAGGCATTTATCGGGCTGGATCACAGTGTTCCATCGCTCAGCGAACAGAAAGTGGAAACATCGGATATTGTACCGGTGAAATGGTTCCGCAACCTGGGGTTTGCCCGTTTACAATTGAAGCTGGGTGACGACCCTTATGAAGGGCTGCCTTATGATGAGAAGACCCAAGAGCAGTTAAACATTCTGATTCGCAAAAATATGTATAATGACACGCAATTAAACGAAGCGGTGAGTATGTATTCCAACTTTCAAGCGGCAAAAGCATTAACGTTTCCTGCGGATTTGCCAGTGCTTTTCTTTGTGCAGAAGAATCACCCTGTAGTGCACGAGTGGGTTTCGGAGCATGAGAAGCAGATCGTGAATTCTGAACAGGGAGAGATCGTTCTGCTTGAGGCTGATCATTATCTGTATCGCTCCCACTCCACCGAAATTGCAGATAAAATTAAGGATTTCACGGAAAGCAGGATGTAACCGCAGGAAATATCCCAGTTTTTTGAAAAGGGGATTAGTTAGTTATATAAGTTGAACTAAAGATTTTACACCATCCACTCCGATGACAGAACAATCTGGAGAGTAGCGTGTACCGGGAGCTGCACACGCTGCGAAAATGCAAAACTTTATAAGCTGTTGGGCTCTAACGATTCTGTGAAACCTTATTTGGTCGATTTGGCAGCGTTTTTACCGCTAACGATTCGCAGAGACACTATTTCATAGGGATCGTTCAGATTGGCGTCGAAAAGCTGACTTTTTCCCAAAATAAGGTTTCTACGAATCGTTAGATTTTCAAGATGCTCAAAAATGGCGAAATAAGCTTTCTGGAGAGCGTTAGCCGGCATTAATTATGGAATCAGAGCCGTCTAAGGCGAAATGATCCATTTCATTTTGCTTTATCCTGATACACCATGAGTGATTTTTCTGTTATTCTATTCTTTTGGAATCGAAATCCACCGAATTCAATTCCATAGACAACGGTATTCAAATCTCAGATCAAAAATATGGAAAATCAAGATTGAACCCTGAGGAGGATGCTTCACTTGCACATATTATTACTAGGAGCAACGGGACGGGTGGGAAGCCATATCCTTGCACAAGCTTTACAAGAGGGGCATCAGGTGACAGCGCTCGTTCGTTCCCCGGAGAAAATAAAGAGTCATCACGAGAACTTGACTATTGTACAAGGTAATGTGCTGAGTCAGGAGGAATTGCTTCGCGGTATTCATGGCACCGAGGTGGTTATCAGCGCGCTGAATACAGATGGAACCAGCACCCTGTCTGACAGCATGCCACTGCTTATCGAGGCTATGTACAGCGAAGGTATAAAGCGTATTATTGCGGTGGGCACGGCCGGGATTTTGCAAAGCCGAACCGAGCCTGACAAACTGCGCTATCAATCCAGTGAATCCAGACGCCGTTCAACTCGCGCCGCCGAGGAGCATGAACGGGTATACACGCTGCTGCAGCAATCTTCGCTGGATTGGACCATTGTATGTCCAACGTATTTGCCGGATGGAGAGCGGGTAGGAAGCTACCGGGTAATGCCTGATTTTCTACCCGAAAACGGCACTGAAATTTCTGTAGCGGATACCGCTGCATTCACCTATCAACAGCTTACGGATCGTCAATATATCCATAAACGTGTGGGCATCGCTTACTGACTGTTGTGCATCTGTTTCAAGTAAGTGAGGCGCGGAGCAAGTATGGTTCCGTTTGGTAAAACACGGTAAATGATGTTGTCCATGCGAAAACAATCTGCTCAAGACATACCAAAAGGACCTGACTTCTTTTAATAGAAGACAGGTCCTTTTGCGCTTTACAGAATATTAACATGTGCCAGAAACAGTGCTGATGATTTCACTTTAACATAAGTATTGGATGTGGGAACGGTCCCACAAGAATGAATGCTTTTTTAATAGTCTACTGAAGGGTGGTGTGCTTCGAATGAAGCAGCTGGATCTACAGGGAAGCCTCACTCCCAATGATTCCAAAACACATATCCGCGTGCCGTTTGTTGTCGAAGCCGGATGCGCGAAGCTGCATATACGTCTGCAATACAGTCCCAAAATCCTTGAAGATCGGCACCGATCCATCGAGTTGCTCAATGAAAGTTATAAGCTGTATATTCTGCCTGAACATCAGGAATATGCCACAGCCCATGCAGATCAGCATCTTCCGTTGAAAAACCTGATCACCCTCTCGCTAGACGATACCAACGGGTATCGCGGGGCATGTCATCGCCATGACGACATTCAGGAGCTGTATATCAGCAAACAGGAGGCCTCGCCCGGACTAATGGCAGGTATTCTGCCTATGGGTAACTGGAGTATCACATTAAGTGTGCATTGTATCGTGACCGAAGCGTGTGCATATCAGCTGCAAGTCTGGACAACAGAGGAGGATGTGTTATGAAATGGTTTGCCAGTGAACTGCACACCCATACCCTGCATAGTGATGGCCGCCAGACACTGGAGGACCTTGCTGCGGGTGCGGCCGAGCTCGGGTTCGATGCCATTGCCCTAACAGATCATAATACAATGTCAGGCTTGATCGGGAGAGCCGAAATCGGGCAGAAGTATGGGATACATATCATCCCGGGAATGGAGTGGACCACCTTCTACGGTCATATGGTGACTATTGGGCTGGAAGCATTCGCAGATTGGCGGGATGTGAACCGCCATGATATCGGCAAGGGAATTGCTGCCGTTCATCAGCATGGCGGAATTGCCGGGATTGCACACCCATTCCGCATTGGAAGTCCGGCATGCACAGGATGTTACTGGGAGTATGAGCTGAACGACTGGAACCAAGTCGATTATATCGAGGTATGGTCAGGCACATTCCCCTCAATTCTGCGAAGTAACCACCGGGCGTTCAAGCTGTGGACCCAAAAACTGAATGAAGGATACCGCATCACCGCCACTTCAGGTCGGGATTGGCACACACAGGAACCGACGGATGATCCAATCTCCGTAACCTATCTTGGCATTGAAGAGATAGATGAAACGAGGCAAAGCGAGAGTTCGCTGGAAGGTCATTCGGGGATGAATACATATGCTGAGTATGGTGAAGCATGGAGTGGTTCCGTTGATGAGAGAAGCTTGATCAACTCACTGCGCAAAGGCCGGGCCACTGTCACTATGGGCCCTCTGCTTACACTGACAATCAGCAGTGATGAGATTATATATTCTCTCGGTGCTGTCATTCCGGCGCAGCAGAACAGGTCGCAGTCTGTCGATGCAAAGCTGCTCGCGCATGTGGCCCTGGACTTCACGGTACGTGCCGGAAAGTGGTCGATGCCAGAGCAAACTTTAACCTTGAAGCTTTGCTCCAATCTGGGCGAGGAGCAACAGGTGAAGACAGAGTGGCATCCAAACCAGCAAAGGATCAACTTCAGTATGCCTCTGAAGATCGGTATTGCGCCTGAATCTTGCCGCAAATGGATTCGGGCCGAATGCTGGGGAACGATCAGAGGCGCATATGTACAAATCGCCTTTACAAATGCGATCTATTTCGAGGAAGGAGATTGACAAACATGAACAGCTTTCCGCTGATTACGGCACATACCGGCAGCATGGGGTACCCGGACCATTCCCTTGAATCCCTGCAGGCTGCCTTGTCACTCGGGGTAGATATTTACGAAGATGACATCCGTGTAACCCGAGACGGGATTCCCGTGCTGGCACATGACGATGAGGTCATATTGACGGAAGGTGTGCAGAGCAGTCTCGAAAGCTTGACATGGCAGGAGCTGGCTGAAGAAAGTGGTGTGGCGCTCCCCACCCTTGAGCATACGCTAAGTCACATTCGTGACGCTGACAACATGATGAACCTGGATATTAAAACAACGCTTGCGCTTGGACCGATAGCGGCTCTGATTGAGCAGCTGCATATGCAGGAACAGGTATTTCTCAGCGGCTGTTCTTATGAGATGGCTTGGAAGGCCGCCAAATTTGCACCTCGCATTCGCCGGCTGTTAAACGTAAACCTGCAGCATTTCGAACGTCTTCCCTATACGGAAGCAATTGTTCAGATGTGCAGAGAAGCTAAAGCTGCTGGTTGTTTCGGGCTGAATTTACCTTATCAGGCTGTTCAGGAGCAATGTATAGATATTGCAGTCTCAAATGGATTGAGTGTGTATGTATGGACCGTTATGGAGGCAGACGATATGCGCAGGCTTGCACGTTGGGGAGTGCATTCAATTACAACTCGTAATCCACTGTTGCTGACAGCAGTACGGGAAGAAATGAAACGAGCGGAGGAGAACGGATTTGAATCAAAAGCTGAACTATAGCTTGCGGGAACTTGCAGAGCTGGCGGGTGTATCGAAATCAACAGCATCCCGTGTCATCTCCGGTAACGGATACGCAAGCCCGGACGTACGAGAGCGCGTGCTCCAGGCCGCTGATCAGCTGCGCTACAAACCGAGCGCGGTTGCCCGAGCCATGGTTGCCAAGCGTACGTACAACATCGGTGTTATCGTCTTTCGCGATAAGCTGCCGATTGTATCACACACCTTGTACGGGCGTATTATTGATGAGATTCTGATGGCGGCTGAAGCACTCGGCTATTCCATTTTTCTGAAGACAGATCGGGAAATGTCGCTGCGCTCCACCGACTATATGCTGGAACAGCGCGTAGACGGACTCATCCTGATTAGCAGATTGCAAAAAAATGTAATTGATTACGTTAAAAAATTTAACATTCCCTATCTAATGGTTAACGGCTCAACGGAAGACCCCGATGTGGTGCATCTCGTCAGCAATGATGAGGCGGGAGGTGAGCGCGCCGCTGAACATCTCGTAGCTAGTGGTCATCGCAATTTTTTTGTTATTGCCGGACCCGGCGAGCATCGAAGCCACTCCTTACGCTTGAAAGGCTTTTGCCAACGTCTGGAATCCCTTGGTATATCGTCCTCTCAAGGACAAGTCACCATTGTGAAATCACTCGACTCCAGCTTTGAATCCGGTCACGAGCTGATGGAGCAGCATTTTAATTCATTTCTGGAGGCACAGTACAGCGCAATCTTCAGTACCAATGACATGCTTGCGCTGGGGGCGATGAAGGTGATGCTGGATCGCGGAATGAAAGTGCCGGAAGAGGCCGTTGTCATGGGGTACGATAACACAGAACTGTCGAGCATGGTTCACCCCTCATTGACTACGGTTAGCGTGGATGCCGCAGGCATCGGACGAGATGCTGTATCCATACTGGATCGCCTGATACGTGGGGAAGAGAATATACCTCGTCTGACCGAATATGAGAGCCGCGTACTGGTTCGACAATCAACGACAAGAGAGGAGAAGTAGATATGCTGTGGTACTGGAAACATGTTGGAGCCAGAAGAATTATTGAATTCTTTTTACTCACCATCTTTGCCGTTTTCTTCGCCGGACCTCTGGTCAATCTGCTGGTACTCGCTTTCAGTGAAAAATGGAACTACCCGGACATTCTACCTCAGGTCTGGGGCTTCAAATGGTGGAATTTCGTGCTCGCCAAGGACGATATCGTGTCATCCATCTCGCTGTCATTCCTGATTGCCGCGCTTGTAACACTGTTTTCTATCGTGATCTGTATTCCGGCAGCGTATGCTTTCGCCAGATTGCAGTTTCCGTTCAAGCGTATGTTCCTGTTCTCGTTTCTGCTGACACATGCCTTTCCCAAAATGGGGCTTTACGTATCCATCGCCGTGTTATTCTATCAGATCGGACTGATGAACACGCTGCTCGGTGTTGTGCTCATTCATATGATTAACGTGTTGATGTTCATGACGTGGATTCCTACCTCCGCATTCCGCAACATACACCGGGCACAGGAGGAATCTGCAAGAGACGTTGGTGCAAGCCCGTTCAAGGTGTTTCGCAGCATTACATTGCCAATGGCCATGCCTGGTATTATGGTCGCGTCCATCTTCACATTTCTAAACTCACTGGATGAAGCACAAGGCACATTTTTGGTCGGTATCCCGGATTTCAAAACGATGCCGATTGTGATGTACTCAATTATCTCCGATTTCCCGAGCAGTGCGGGAGCCGTCTTCTCGATTATTTTAACACTGCCCACCATTATTCTGCTGCTGGCAGCCCAGCGGCTGGTTAGTGCAGATGTGCTGGCAAGTGGTTTTCAGATGAAATAACAATGTTTCGGTAGTCCACACCAGGGGAAAAGGGAGGCCATACGTACCATGCAGTTGTCTGTACGTGAGTTAAGCAAACGATATAAAACCGGTGATGGTGTCAGCGGCATCAACATCGATATTCAGAAGGGCGAGCTGGTCACCCTGCTCGGGCCATCAGGCTGCGGTAAAACAACAGTACTGCGGAGCATCGGTGGATTTCTGGAGCCGGACTCGGGAGACATTTTAATAGAAGGCAAAAGTGTCATCCAGCTACCCCCGGAAAAACGCCCCACCTCCATGGTGTTCCAGAGCTATAATCTCTGGTCCCATATGTCGGTACATGACAACCTGGCCTTTGGTCTGAAGATCCGTAAAATGCCAAAGGCCGAGATTCAAACCGCTGTAGAGGATGCACTCAAGCTGGTTCGGCTGTCGGGCTATGGCAAAAAATATCCCGCAGAGCTGTCCGGTGGACAGCAGCAGCGCGTTGCGCTTGCACGTTCACTGCTGCTTCATCCGGCTGTACTTCTGCTGGACGAGCCCTTCTCGGCGCTTGATGCCAAATTGAGACATGAGATGCGCGAGGAACTGCGTGAGATTCAGATGAAAACAGGGCTTACCATGGTGTTTGTAACACATGATCAGGAGGAAGCCTTATCCTTGTCGGACCGCATTATTGTCATGAATCACGGGCGCATTGAACAAATTGCAGAACCACAGCGCATCTATGATGAGCCCGCTTCATTATATGTTGCCGGTTTTATCGGCAAAATGAATTTCTTGAGAGGGGTGGCAGCAGGGGAAAGCATTCAGATCGGAGATATGTATCTCCCAAACGAAAAAAAGCTAGACGGAGAGGTAGTGGCAGCGATTCGTCCAGAAGATGTGCAGGTGGGAACAACTAAAGGTCAGCAGAGCCTGGCGGGTAAAATCAAACAGGTCATGATACTTGGACATTATGCCGAGGTTACCGTTGATCTGGAGCAATGGGGCGTCATCCGTGCGTTTCTGAACAAAGACCGGGTGGAGCAGCTTCACACAGGCAAGCGGGTTCACATTTCGATCAGCAAAATGACTGCATTTCCACATGAGGAATCATACTGAGGAGGATGAAGAGAATGCGTAAAAACAAACCATTGTTATCACTGTTGACCGTAGTTGGCTTGTCGATGTCTTTGCTGGCGGGCTGTGGCAGCGCAAGTGATGCCAAGAGCACTGCAAGTGAGAGCGGAACGGCTGCATCCAGCAGCACGCCGGCATCCTTTAACTTTTATTTTACCGGCTCGCAAAATGTGAAGGACCTCTGGGATTCTCTCGAACCGATGTTTGAAAAGGAACACCCGGATATTGACGTGAAAATGGTCTACATTCCGTCTGGAACCGGGGCGGAGCCAACATATGACCGAATCGTAGCCGCGAAGAAGGCTGGCAAGGGATCAGGCGATATTGACCTGTATGAAGATGGCATCGTTTCTGTCTCTCAAGGCATCAAAGATGGGGTGTGGGCACAACTGGACTCCAAGGACATTCCTAATCTGAACAAAGTCAGCGCAAGCACCATGAAGGATGTGAACAACTATGCGGTTCCGTATCGTTCCTCCGCAGTAGTCCTGGCTTATAACAGCAGTAAAGTAAGCAGCCCGCCCAAAACACTGGATGAACTTCTGACATGGATCAAAGCAAACCCTGGTCAATTTGCATACAATGATCCGTCCACAGGAGGTTCCGGCAGCTCATTTGTGCAGACGATCGTATATAAAGACCTGCCGGACGAAGACATTCACAACGCTGACCCGGCTGTTATGGACAAATGGAGCACAGGCTTTAATACACTCAAAGAGCTGGGCCCATATGTGTACGGCAAAGGCATCTATCCTAAGAAAAACCAGGGTACGCTTGACTTGCTGATGAACGGAGAGGTGTCCATCATTCCGGCTTGGTCCGATATGGTGCTGCAGCAGCTGAACGAGGGTTTACTGCCGGATACGATTAAAATGCAGCAGATTACACCAGGCTTCAACGGTGGGCCAACCTACTTGATGGTCAATCAGGCGTCCGACAAGAAAGAAGCGGTGAACACCTTCCTGAATTTCGTGCTGTCCCCAGAAGCGCAGGAAGTGATTGTGAACAAAATGAACGGTTTCCCCGGTATTGAGCTTTCCAACATGCCACAGGAAGTGCAGAGCAAATTCGACGGGGTAGCTGAAGGCTTCCGCACATTTAACATCGGGGATCTGGGCACAGAGATTAATAAACGCTGGCAGAGTGACGTAGCTGCCCAATGAGCAAGGACATCAGACAGTCCATTACAGGGTTAGCGATGGTGCTCCCCTCCTTCGCAATTCTGCTGATAGTGGTCATTATTCCGATCATTCAATCCTTTGTAATGAGTCTGAGCAATGATTCAGGCGGATATGATCTGAGCCGATATACGTTTTTGTTTACGGATAAAGGCATGCGTGACAACATCATCTTTACACTGAGGATCACAGCCATCACTTGTATTGCCGTGATGCTTGTCAGCTACACCTTGGCAATCTACATGCGTTTTAACAACGGGCCCATTGTGAACCTGATTCGTAAAACATACATGATTCCGCTTTTCATTCCAGGGGTCATCGCAACGTATGGATTGATCAATCTGCTTGGCAATCACGGCTGGCTTGCCCGCATGCTTGAAGTCGCAGGCATCACGCTGCCACGCATCATTTTTGATGAAAAAGGCATTATCATTGCCAATCTCTGGTTCAACATTCCGTTCACCACAATGCTGCTGAGTTCCGCGTTGTCGGGTATTCCTTCATCGGTGATTGAGAGTGCAAAGGATGTGGGCGTAGGAAAGCTCGCCCTGTTTACCCGGTTTATTTTCCCGCTGTCGTACAAAACGTTCCTCGTTGCTTTAACCTTTGTCTTTATGGGTGTTATCGGATCGTTTACCGCGCCGTTCCTGATTGGAGCCAACTCTCCTCAGATGCTCGGTGTATCGATGCAGCAGGTATTTAGTGTATTCCAGGAACGCGAACAGGCAGCTGCCATTGCATTTTTCTCGTTCTTGCTCTGCTCGGTGCTGGGGGCATTCTATATCCGTTCCATGGCGGAGGAAGAGAAGGGGAAGATCTAAAAGTGATGTACAGTTAAAGTACGCAAACAGTATATAAGTTCAATCATTTCATTACTTATGCTGCCCCTCAAACAGAGGGGCATTTTTGTCTTCTGTTTTCTGTTTTCCAATCTGCCAGTACAGTTACATAATTTCATCCCAAATACATTACATCATCCGTTTGGAGATGGGATGATCCTCGTTCATCTGGAGCAAGTCCCACAGGTTTCCGTACAGATCTTTGAAGACAGCAACGATACCATAGGATTGCTCCTTAGGCTTACGAACAAATTCGATTCCTTTAGCTACCATGTCATTGTAATCTCTCCAGAAATCATCCGTATTCAGAAAAAGGAATACACGCCCTCCGGCCTGATTGCCAATAAACGGCTCCTGTTCAGGCTTGGAAGCTCTGGCCAGCAGAATTGTTGTGCCTACGGAGCCGGGAGGGGAGATGACAACCCATCTCTTGTCCTGCTCGGGTTGATAGTTATCTTCAAGCAACGTAAAGTTCAGCTTTTGAGTATAAAATGCGATCGCTTCATCATAGTCGTGTACAACGAGGGCGATATGTATAATTGATTGAATCATAACGCTTTAACTCCTCCATTTCGTAGCTTGCTCAGCTGGGCAGCTATACCATTGTATATGATGGCATAGAGTCAGTAAATAAACGAATCCGGCAAGTTTTTCTACTCCTGTGGCACATTTTGAAGTATGATACTAAATAAATTAAGCGCTTTATTTTCCTGAAAATCATGCATAATTATCGTGGGGAGGCTAATCAATTTGTCGAACACTAATGAGAATATGAACTACGCCGGATATCTTTTTGTGCATTTTATAGGTGAGCAGCCTGACGGAGAGCAGGTTTATTTCTCATACAGCGAGGATGGTCTTCACTGGAAAGACCTCAATGCGGGCAGACCTGTACTACGTTCCAATCTGGGAGAACAAGGCGTACGTGACCCGTTTCTCATTCGTTCTGCGAAGGATAACAAGTTTTATCTGATTGCAACCGATCTGCGCATCGCAAATGGCAAAGGCTGGGATACTGCCGTTCATGCAGGCAGCCGCGATATCATCGTCTGGGAATCCGACAATCTGGTGGAATGGTCATCTCCCTGGAACGTTACGGTTGGTGTTGAAGGTGCAGGGTGTGTGTGGGCCCCTGAAGCAGTCTATGATGAAAAGACAGCCGAGTTTCTTGTGTTCTGGGCTTCTGCCACACAGGAACCACATGAAACTGAACGTAAACAAAAAATTTACAGTGCGCGTACCCAAGACTTCCGTAGCTTTACCCCATCGGAGAAGTACATAGAGCGAGAGAATCATATTATCGATACGACCATTCTTCCTTCATCCGGTTTTTATTATCGCTACTCCAAGGATGAAACAACCAAGAACATTCGTGTTGAAAAGGGAACTTCACTTGAAAAGCATACTTTTGAACCATTGCATGCTCCGCTTCTGGAAGCAATTGAAGGGGTAGAGGGACCTCAGATTTTCAAATTGAATGACCGGGAAGAGTGGTGCCTGATTGTGGATCGCTTTGCTGAGGGCAAAGGGTATCTGCCGCTGCTGACGACCGATCTGCACAGCGGTGATTTCCGTATTGTTCCAGAGCTAGAGTTTGATATGGGAACAAATCAGAAGCGGCATGGTGGCATTCTGCCCATCACGGCGGAGGAGTGCAACCGTTTGCTGGCTGTATACGGGGATGGGCAGCAGGTGCTTGCTGGACAGTATGCTGATCCTGACGTGGCAAAATTCGGCGACCGCTATTACATGTATCCAACCACCGATGGCTTTGAAGGATGGTCAGGAACACAGTTTAAAGTATTCTCCTCCAGCGATCTGAGGCATTGGCAGGATGAAGGCGTTATTTTGGATTTGGCAACAGATGATGTGCCTTGGGCAGTAGGAAATGCATGGGCACCAGCAATCGGCAGCCGTAACGGCAAGTATTATTTCTATTTCTGCGGTAAAATGCCTAATGATGAAAGTGCCATTGGTGTCGCTGTAGCGGATTCTCCAACTGGACCTTTTCATGCCGAGCCGCAGCCTCTAATTACGATGGATCAATTAAGGCGTCTTGGCATCACGATGAGCCAGGCGATTGATCCTTCCATTTACATTGAAGAGGATGGGAAAGCGTACATGTTGTTTGGCAACGGAGATGCCGCCATTGTTGAGCTGCATGACAATATGATCCGTGTACGTGAAGAAACGATGCGTAATCTTGCAGGCCTGTATGATTTCAGGGAAGCCGTCACTGTATTGAAGCGTGATGGGGTCTATCATTTTACATGGTCCTGTGATGATACGGGCAGTGAAGATTATCATGTAAATTACGGAACCTCGGAGCATTTATACGGCCCGGTTACGTATCACTATACGGTTCTCAGCAAAAATGTGGAGAAAGACATGCTTGGTACAGGTCACCACTGTATGGTTTATGATCCGAAAAGCAAGCAGTATCACCTGGCATATCACCGCTTTGTTACGCCGCTTTCCCGCTTCTCCACTGGCAAAGGATATCATCGTGAAGTGTGTATTGCCCCTGTCTTTTTTGGAGAGGATGGCCGGATGAAACCCGTTGTACTATAACGAAAATATATGTATGGAAGCCGCTGCATTCAGCGGCTTTTTGTATGCTGTTTGTTCTGGCACAATTCATGTTCAGGATGAACTATGAAACGTTTCGAAAATTAAGTGCACTCGAAAAATGATCATCACCCCTTAGAAAGTAAGGGTTTTCATTTTTGTGTTTACCAAATATGTACATCCATGATATCATAAACACGAAACGTTTCGAATTTAGTATTGAAAGGAGAAAAGGGATGAACATTGTAAAAAGGTTAGGATTTGTAATCAATTTTTGTTTGTTTGCCACCACAGCTTTCACTCCTGTCATATCGGCACATGATTCAGGCAAGCCTCCAGGCTTCAAGCCAGAATTGAAAGCGGTTGCCAAGAAAACGTACACATATTTCGAGGACTTTACCGACCCGACAACCGGGTTGACGTTTGATGAGGTCAGAATGAAGGACAAAGGGATGGAAGAAGCGAAGCGCACCTCACCCACGAACATTGCCATGTATATGATGAGTACCGTTTCAGCGGAACAGATGGGGATCCTTTCGAAGAAAGAAGCGGTATCCCGCTTGAGAAAAACACTAAACACGCTGGAAAAAATGGATAAGTGGAACGGATTATTTTATAACTGGTACAACACGGACGACGGCTCCGTCAAAAAAGATTGGGGGCAATTTATATCTCAGGTAGACAACGGCTGGATGTCCGCAGGGTTAATCGTTGTGGGTCAAGCCTACAAAGAATTGAATGCACAGACCAGTACACTGGTTAAACAGATGAACTATACAACTCTGTATGATCCTGAAGTCGGCCAATTCCGGGGTGGTTATGATGTCGCTAAAGGCGCACTGACAGAGCACCACTATGGATCATTTTATACAGAACCTCGTGTAGCAAGTTATATTGCCATTGGCAAAGGGGATGTGCCGCAGGAGCATTGGTGGAAGATGTATCGTACCATGCCTCTGGAGTGGGATTGGCAGTCTCAGACCCCGCAGGGACATACGGCAAATTATGATGGTGTCGATGTTTTCGAAGGAAGTTATGAGTATAAAGGGAAAAAGTTTGTCCCGAGCTGGGGAGGCAGCATGTTTGAAGGGCTTATGCCTGGTTTGGTGATTAAGGAAAAAGACTTGGGCACGAAGGCCTTAGGTTTGAACAACAAACGTCATGTTGAACTGCAAATCGAATATGCCAAAGAAAAAGGGTATGCTGCATGGGGATTCTCCCCGTCTGCAACACCAACCGGATATAGTGAGTTTGCTGCAACACCGCTTGGCATCTCGGGTTATAAAGACGGAGCTACAGTAACCGCACATGCAACATTCCTCGCTCTGGACTATGCGCCTGAAGAGGCACGCAAAAACATCAAAACATTGAAAAAGCTAAACATGATGGGCAAGTACGGATTATACGACTCCATCAATCTGGAAACCAAAGAAATCGCCAAAGCTTACCTGGCACTGGATCAAGGTATGATCATGGTATCCATTGCGAACTATCTGGAGGATGGAGTTATTCGTGATTATTTCCACAGTGATCCCATCGGCCAGAAACCTGAAGCGTTATTGAAAAAAGAAGTGTTCTCCATTCAGTAGATCCTAACAGAAACCTTTCTTGCATATCAAAAGTAATAAATGGACCGAGGCATCGCTTGATGACGCTTCGTTCCGTTTTTGTTTTTCGGGCACATGCGAGCTCATTCTCAGCATATGGCATCGCATCGTAACCGACGATTGGATTGATGGATTTAAGATGGATGTAATTAAGATGCATGCATTTAAATGTGTTCTCAACACACCTATTTATTCTAACGATCTCAGATGAGCTTATTTAAGCAAAATAGAGCCTTCTGGAATACTAACGATCCCCAGAAAGCTTATTTCACCGAAAACACAAGATAAACAGTCATTTTCTCATCAATTTCTAAAAATAAGCTCTCCTGGGATCGTTAGAAATGAAAAACGTTTGATTTCGCCTAAATAGCGTTTGTGGAGATCGTTAGAGAAGCAAACCTCCCCGGGACAACGATATATGGATTAACTCTACAAGCGGATAGCGGTTCATCCCCTTGAAAATTGGAGATAAACCAGCTCATGCTTCAATTAAAGAACCCAATCGGCAGCTTCGCAGAAGACATACCCTACGTCCTCACCATGACCCTCCGTAGCAGACCTACACCTACGTCCCCACCACGCCTCTTTGCAGAAGATGTACCTCACGTTCCTCACCATGACCCTTCGCAGGAGACACACCTTACGTCCTCGCCACGACCCTTTGCAGAAGACATACCTTAACGTCCTCACCATGCCCCTTTGCAGAAGACATACCTTACGCATACCGTACGCACTCTCGCCACCAACCTCTACTATTTGGAAGCCTGTGCCTAAGACAACCCTACAAAAGCCTGCCTACGATATTCTCCTTTTTGCAAAGACAAGCCATCTTCATCGTCTTCTCATGAGCGTTCTTCGTTTTCATTTCCGGTAGTTGAAGTGGCCTATGTCATCCATTGGATTATGGACTTCTATGCAAATAGTCATCAAATTCACCTAAACAGTCATGGGATTGGTCTTAAAGCAGCGTATGTTCGGAAGGTACAATGAGAGTGTTCACAGAGAACATCAACGAGGAGAGGCACAACGAAGAAGAGGAGGTATGCTAGTGGCATCAGATGTGGCAGCGCTGGAACAACCAGAAACTCCCGTACCCCGCAAGGTCAAACCCGAGCGATTCAGATCCTTTAAAAAATATTGGGACTTATACTTGATCATGCTGCCAGGGCTCGCGTATTTTATCATCTTTAAATACTTGCCGATGGGGGGCATCGTCATTGCATTTCAGGATTTCAGCGCATTTGCCGGCATACGCGGCAGTGAGTGGGTAGGACTCACCCATTTTAGAAACATGTTCATGGATAGTGAATTCTATTCGGTTTTCAAAAATACGCTGTTAATCAGTCTTTACAAGCTGGTCTGGGGTTTCCCGGGGCCGATCATTCTGGCTTTGATGCTGAATGAAGTTCGCAACATGTTGTATAAACGCTCCATTCAGACGCTCGTGTATTTGCCGCACTTTTTATCCTGGGTCATTATCGGAGGTATTCTGATTAATGTCTTATCCCCGTCTACGGGCATCATTAACCAACTTCTGGGCATGATTGGGCTGGAGCCGATCTTTTTCCTCGGAAGCAAAGAATGGTTCAGAACGATTCTTGTAGCCAGCGATATTTGGAAGGAGGTAGGCTGGGGGGCGATTATCTATCTGGCGGCGCTTTCCTCCATTGATCCCCAAATTTATGAAGCCGCAGTGGTGGACGGAGCAAACAAGTGGAAGCAATTGATTCATATCACGCTGCCGTCCCTCATGGGAACGATTGTTATTTTGTTTGTGCTTCGTTTGGGAAGTGTGCTGGATGTGGGGTTTGAACAAATTTTTGTGCTTTACAATCCACTCGTCTACGACGTCGCCGATGTCATCGAAACCTATGTGTACCGAACGGGTATCACCCAGGCCCAGTACAGCTTTACAACAGCCGTAGGTTTATTCAAATCGGTCATCAGCCTCATTCTGGTCGTACTCGCAAACAAAGCAGCCAGAAAACTCGGGCAGGACAGTTTATGGTAGAGGAGGAGCAAATCACGTGAGACTTACAAGGGGAGAACGACTGATATCCCAACTGAATGTTGTGCTGCTTGGCCTCTTCGCGGTGCTGGCCTTGCTTCCTTTCCTGCATGTCGTTGCCCAGTCCTTCAGCAGTCACCAGGCCATTACATCAGGGCGAGTACACCTGTGGCCCGTCGATTTCAGTTTCGAGGCCTACCAGAAGGTGCTGGCAGAGCAAGCTTTTCTGAACGCTTTTCAAGTGAGCTTGCTTCGTACGGTCATCGGAACAGCGGTAAATGTCGTGATCACATGTATGCTTGCCTATCCTTTATCCAAGTCCTATATTCAGGGGCGTTCAGCCATTATGTTTCTGATTGTATTTACGATGTTGTTTAGCGGGGGTATGATTCCAACGTTTCTGGTAGTGAAAGCAACAGGGCTTCTGAACTCGTTCTGGGTGTATATTATACCTGGAGCTGTCAGTGCGTTTAATGTAATTATTATGAAAAACTTTTTTCAAAGTGTGCCGCTCGAACTTGAGGAATCTGCCAAAATTGACGGCACTTCCAATGTCGGGACATTAATACGCATCGTTGTTCCACTATCCATGCCTGTGATCGCAACGATCACACTGTTCCACGCTGTCGGGCATTGGAATGCCTTTTTTGACACCGTATTGTATGTGACCGATCGCAAGCTTTTCCCACTTCAAGTCTATTTGCGAGAATTAGTGATGTTCAATCAATCCAACATCAGCAATAATAATGGATATTCCGCCAACATCGATAGCACCTTGCTCGCTTTGGAGTCGTTGAAGGCTGCGGCACTGATCGCAAGTACACTTCCAATATTGCTGGTCTATCCTTTCTTGCAAAAACATTTTGTCAAAGGCATTATGCTTGGCTCTGTAAAAGGATAATATACAGCTGACCACACGGAGGGGATTGTCATATGAAAAGAAATAAAAGTAATGGTTCAAGTATGGGGATTTATATGAAACGGTCTGTAACTGTGTTGGCTCTGGCCGCCCTGTTCATCGTTACCGCATGTTCTTCTGGTGCAAAAGAAGCAGCAACAGATGGAACCGGTGAAAAACCGTCCATCGAGATTGTATTAAATAATGCGGGTCGGAAGTTTCCGGAAGGCATGGACGAAAACAAAAACCCGTACATTGATTACATTCGTGAAAATACGAATATGGACATCAAGCTGACTACCCCGCCAGCAGACGGTTATGGGGAAGCATTGAATGTCATTATGGCATCAGGTGATCTACCGGATATGATTCTGTCCTACGACCCGAACTGGTTTGAAAGTTATGTTAGACAAAAAGCATTAACACCATTAAACGATCTGATTGATCAATACGGGCAAAATCTGAAAAAAAATATACCTGAAGAAGCGTGGAAAACAGTAACCGTCGACGGGAAAATTTATGCCATTCCAAGTCTGAATCCGATCCCGGGAAATGAAATTATATTTGCACGCAAAGACTGGCTTGATAAACTGGGGTTGAAGGCACCCAAGACCCTTGAAGAGTATAAAAATGTGATGCGTGCTTTTGCACAGGAGGACCCGGACGGAAACGGTAAAAATGACACCTTTGGATTGATCCTGCAAGAAAATCTGGGCAAAACAGCTCCGTTCATCGGTGCATGGGGAATTCAGCGCGGTCAATGGACAGAACGAGACGGCAAGCTGGTGATGTCCAGCACTTTACCTGAAATGAAAGAAGCTTTGGCGTATCTCGCCGACCTGTATAAGGAGAAATTAATTGATCCCGAATGGGCTTTAAACAAAATGGCGAATGTGGATGAGAAGGTTGCGAGTGGTAAAGTCGGGCTGTTCTCAGGGAACTGGTATGATACGAGAGGACCTATTTTAACCAATCAGAAGAATGATGCCAATGCCGAGTGGATCACGCTGGAGTACCCGACTGGGCCGGATGGTAAACAAGGAACTTGGGGCAATAATTATGTATCCGGTTACAATGTAATTCCAATTACAAGCAAAAGCCCGGATGCGGTCATTCGCATGCTTGATTTCATGATTGGTGATGGATATCGTACACTTGTTCTCGGCTTCGAAGGGGAGGTGTGGAACACGCAGGACGGAAAGGTTGTCACCAATTTTGATGAACACAACAAACATATTTATCGTCAGACACTGAGTGAAGCCATCGTTCCGTTTGAAGCGGAAGTTTCCAGAGACCGCCTGGATTCACTCGGGATGGAGTTCAAACTCAATGAAATTATTGATCAGATCAATACGGTTGCCATTCGAAATCAATACCTGGGAGTTCCGACAGCTGGTATGGGGAAATATGGTCCGAAACTCGGAAAAATGGAGAACGAAATCTTCACCAAAATCATTATGGGTGATTTGCCGTTGGATGCCTTCGACCAGTTTGTTGAAGACTGGAAGAAGAACGGTGGAGAGGAAATTACGAATGAAGTGAACCAGAATAATTGAACTTAAATGTTTTACACGTACACTCCGATGACAGAATAACCTTCCAATCGCTGTTATCCCCAGATTTTTTCGATCCCCTTTTGAAAGGGGAAAATCCGGTGATAAAGGCGAACGCTCCGCTTTTTCAGGTTTTTTCTGTCCTCTCCGTTCCAGTGTAAAAAAAGTTCAATTACTATAGGTAGAGAAAGGCAACTTTGAAACAGCGCTCAAATCGGGCGCTGTTTCAGCTGGTTCAACAAGTAACACCCTTGCTAAGCCTATCAGTAAACGCAACATATCGCATTTGTCATTGGGGAGGGCAGCGTATGAAATGGCTCAAACGATTCCAGCATCTTTATTCCCAGTCCATTCAGGTAAAGTTGACCTGTTATTTTCTCTTGATTCTGCTTCCACTGGTGGCGTTCAGTATCTATGCCAATGTGAAATCCCAGCAGATTCTGGAGCAGGAGCTTGGAGAGCGGACGATTAGTGCAATGAGTTCGGGTCTGGAGTTTGTGGATCTGACGCTCGGCAGCATCAAAAACTTGTCTACGCTCATTTCAACAGACTCTAATTTATTATCTTTACTTTCTCATGAAGAAGAGACCCTGAGCCCCAGTGCCATTATGGATTTCTCCCGCGTGATTGAGCGAATCACAGACATCACTGCGGTTAACGATTATTTAAGCAACGTCATGATCTATCATCACGCCTCAAATTCATTAATGACAACCAAGCTTGGTTTGATACACCTGGATTCCTCTGATTCGGAGAGTTGGCATGCGCAAGCCCTGAAAGCAAATGGTGCAAGTATCTACTACTTGCCAGACCGTTACAAAGAGACAATGGCAGGAAAAGCAGACTCCATCTATAATCGTAACGACCTCATCATGATGAGACTGCTTGATTTTTACCGTATGGATAAGGGTGAAAACGTACTGATGTTGTCCATATCCAAAAGCAAGCTGCTGCGTTCTCTGTCCTCGTTAGTGGAAAAAAATCAATCCAAGCTCTATCTGTACGATGATCAGGATCGAATGATTGTCTCCAATGCTGCCGGAGAGCCGCAAACTTTTGAGCTTCATGAGTTTCAGGCAGATCAAATCATTGTGCAAGACAGCCTGGAGAGCAACGAAAAAAACATGATACTACGGGTGACCTCACCCCGAAGTGGATGGTCCATTTTACTGGTGCAGCCTGAGAAAGAAGTATATATGAAATCAAAACCGCTGCAAATTTTCACCTACGGTATCATTGTGCTCAGCGTAATTCTTGCTTTCTGGATAGCTTGGCTGGTGTACAGTGGAATAGCTTCGCCCATTTCCGGCCTGGTCTCAGGCATGAGGCAGCTGCGAAAGGGAAATTTAAACATCCGGCTTGAGAATAAAAGACAGGATGAATTGGGCTTTTTGACGGATTCCTTTAATCAGACGGTGACTCAGCAGCGGCATTTAATCAAAGATATCTATGAACAGCAGCTGCGCATGACCAAAACAGAGCTAAAGCTGCTGCAAGCGCAGATTAATCCGCATTTTTTGTACAACACACTCGATTCCATCTACTGGACAGCCAAAAATTATGATGCCGAAGAAATCAGTACCATGGTATTGAATTTGTCGAGCTTTTTCAGACTTAGCCTGAGCAAAGGTCAAGAAACGTTTACGGTAGAGGAAACGTTCAAGCATTTGCATTATTATGTACGCATTCAGCAAATCCGTTTTTCCGAACAGTTCTCCATCGCCTACCACGCCTCTGAGAATAGTCGTCATCTGCATATTTTGAAGCTGCTGCTTCAGCCGTTAGTTGAGAATGCCATTTTGCACGGGCTTGAAAAGCGAAAAAAAGGCGGCGCTTTGAACATAAGTACGAACGTTATTCGAGATCGATTAATCATTCAAGTTCGTGATAACGGGCGCGGAATCCCGGAAGAACGGTTAGACCAGATTCAGGAAGCAATCACACTCACGAAGAAAGGAAATTTAACGCTGCCTTCGGAACGAAATTCATCGTTTTTTGCTTTGCTCAATGTACAAGCACGTATAGGCATTTATTACGGAGAGACCGCTGATCTGATCATTGAAAGCATAGAAGGTGAAGGCACAACGGCCACCATGAACTTACCCGTCAACCGCTGCAACAATGACAGAAGGGAGTCAGAACATGAACTTGATGATCGTTGAAGATGAGATTCGAATTATGAATAGTCTGGTTAACAATATCCCGTGGAATGAGCACGGCATTGAGGTGGTGGCTGCTGCCGAGAACGGGCACGAAGCGTTAAGTCTCATCGAACGTAAAAAACCGGATATTGTACTGCTTGATATTGAAATGCCGGAAATGGACGGTCTGACTTTGGCTAAATGCGTTCGAGAAATGGAACCACAGATTAAATTGGTTGTGCTCAGCGGCCATGACGATTTTCATTATGCTCAAGCTGCGGTGGGACTGGGCGTGATGAAGTATTTGCTGAAACCTGCCGGAGATCAAGAGATTATGGAGGCTGTTCTACACGCTGCTGGGGAGATTCGTAAAGAACTTATGGAGAAACACAGCATGCTTGAATTAAAGCGGAAGTGGCAGGATCGGCTGCCTCAGCTTCAAGATGACTTTTACCGAAACTGGATGCTGGATCGCTACGCCACATGGGAATTGCAGAAGCATATGCAGGAGTTAAATCTGTCCCTGGATGCATTCACGCGCTTTGTCGTTACGGTATGTGAAATAGACCCGCTTCCTGAGGAGGAGGGAAGATATACATCGTCCGATCAATCCCTGCTGCAATTTTCGCTGGAATGCATTAGCTCCGAATGTCTTCAGGATGAGGACTGCCGCGTGTTTGCAGATGCTGACGGGGCCACTGTACTGTTATTTCTGGGAAAAGCAGAAGAATCCGAGCAGCACATGATCCAGCGAATCAATGTTAACGTATCGCGGCTGTTAAATGTCGTTAAGGAATGCTTGAAAATTACAGCCAGTGCTGGTCTGGGCACCTTGGGCGCTCTGGATCATGTATCGCTTTCATATCGTCAAGCGCGCAGAGCTTTACAAGAGCGAGCGATCTATGGGAGCGACATGTTCATCCCGTATCTGGATGTGACAAGCAACAGACACCACGTACAATTTGATTCTGAATTTGAAAAACAACTGGAGATCGCTGTTCACACTGATGATTCAATTGCAGTCACCCGATTGATCGACAATTACTTTGAGCAGTTGTATTCACATGAAGTGTCTACCCACCGCGTATATGAACATCTCTTGTATTTGAGCACTGTGTTTACCAGAATCATTCAATCTAGACGCTGGTCGATGCAAGAGGTGCTTCAAGAAGACTATTCGGCTTTTCTGTCCTTCGGATCGTTGTTGTCCAAGGATCAGATCGTGGCGTGGGCGAAACGAGTCGCTGGGCGAATCATTCTCTATCGGGAGAAAGAAAGGACGCATTCCAGTCATGAGCTTGTTAAAAAGATGATCGAGGCGGTTGAGCTTATGCTGGGAAAAGAAGAATTGACATTGCACACGCTTGCCGAGCGTTTATATGTCAACCCTTCGTACCTCAGCCGCCTCTTTAAAAAAGAAGAGGGGAGGTCGTTCTCCGAATACGTTCTGAAACGCAGTATGGAATACGCCAAAGAACAGTTATTAAACGGGGTTAAAGTCTATGATGCCGCTGAAGCAGCCGGTTACCGGGATGTCAGTTATTTTGCCAAAGTGTTCCGCAAATATTGGGGAGTGGCACCGGGCGAATTCAAACGACAGGAACGTACTGGACCTGAAGCAGAGTAGCGCGAACACAATGGGTATTATTCTCATGTTTATGGTTACGTAATATCTTTTACGGTTGCTCCAGAGTGAAATCCGCCTTGCAGCCGGATATGTTCAAACGGCAGACTCGGGTTGGAAATTCTCCATAACATCCGATCAGCACCCCGTACACCGACCTCTTTCACAGGCAGTTTAGGCCGGGTCAAATCAGGAATCAGCTCTGGAGCAGCATGCTCCAAGCCAATCAGAGAGCAATCCTGAGGGATTTGCCGGCCCAGCAGGCTGCAGCCGTAATAGATCCAGGCCAGATCATGCTCCATGCCAACCAGAATCGCCGTTGGTTTTTCTTTCTCCAATAGGTCCGTCAACTGCTGGATATACGTCTCTTTGGACTGCAAACGTGTCAAATGCCGCTCTTCACTCACCGAAATGCCTTCCAGTTGCAAAGCTTCCTGAAAAGCATGCCAGCGCAGCCGGAAGCCGCGATGCATACGTATATTGCCAATATACAATATCCGGCGGTGTCCTTTGTGAACTAGATATTGAACAGATTGATGAACAGCAGACGATACGTCCCATATGACACTATCCACCTGTGCAATGGATGGCGGATAATTAAGCAGAATTTTGGGGAGCTGAAGCTCCATTAACTTGGCCTCCACAGGAGGAAGAATCATCGGCCCGATAAAGAAACCGTCCAGATAAAGTACTTCATTCTCTTCCATCCAATCGATAAATTGCGAATCAGAAACGGTACCCTGTGGTGCAAAAAGCATTTCCAGTTTGTGTCCAAACTCGGCTAGCCTGGACTTGATTCCTTCATATAAAGAGTGATGAATAAAAGCCAGTTCAGTGCTCGGAACGATAAACGCGAACCTTCTTGACTTGGAGGAATAGATTGGAATCTGCTCTACTGCCATACTGCGTTCCTGTTCCTTGGTGCGATACCCCAATTGTGCGGCAAGAGCAACCACCTCGTTACGTGTATGTTCAGACATCCCTGGTAGACCACGCAGCGCTTTGGAAACCGTATGTACAGTCAGATCAAGTTGATCTGCAATCATTTTTAACGTAACTTTTTTAGGAATGGGCATATGAACCACCTTTGTGACTACTTTTACGATTATTATAGAAAAAAACAAAACAAAAGTGAAACTAAAATGTAACTAAAAATCATGCTCTATGGCAGTTAAAATGAAAGTAATTCATGGAGGTGGTTCACATGACTCACACAAAATCTGAAATTCATGTCCCGGAGCGTCGTATTCCGTTATATAGCGAAGTAGATGTTGTGGTTGCTGGAGGAGGGCCGTCTGGTGTAGCCGCAGCACTTGCTGCTGCAAGAAACGGAGCATCCGTTTTACTGATAGAGCAGCGAGGTTACCTTGGAGGCATGGCAACGGTATCTCAGGTTCCCGCCTTTTGTCCCTACACGGATCAGGTTAAACCCGTGATTCGCGGGATCGGGCTCGAAATTTTGAATGATATGAAGCTTAATATGGAGGAAACGTTCCGTAAGGACTGGCAGGATTTACTCGACTGGGTTCCGATTGATGCCGAAGTATTAAAACGAGTGTTGGACAAAAAGTTGATGGAAGCTGGCGTTCAAGTGCTGTACCATACGTTCGTTGGCGATATTTTGCATAAAGATGGCTATGTAGAAGCTGCTGTGATTCATAACAAAAGTGGCACACAAGCCGTGAAAGGAATTATCTATATCGATGCAACCAGTGACGCGGATATCACCCATCTTGCTGGCGGACAGCTCATAAAAGGCGGAGAAAACGGAGAGCTGCAGCCAGGAACGATGTGTTTTGTGCTGAACAATCTGGATCGGAGCAAGTTCTTATCCAGCGTGGAGGTGCACGGCAAAGATTTAAAACACGCCATTCGTCAAGCTAAAGCAGAAGGACGTTTGCGTGTAGCAAGAGAGTGGGCGGGAATTTCATGGCTGAACAACCATACGGCAGGTCTTAACTTCGGTCATGTCTTTGGTATCGACGGCTCGAATGCGGAAGATTTAACACGCGGGGCGATTGAAGGGCGGGCATTAGCTGCGCATATCACCGAATGGCTGCGTGAGACCATCCCTGGCTTTGAGAATGCTTTCCTAACGGTGACAGGTGAACAGGTTGGCATTCGGGAGACCCGGCGCATTGTGGGCGACTATACGATTACAGCTGACGATTTTATGGCTTGCCGTTCATTCCCTGATGACATCGCACGCAATGCTTATTTTATCGATATTCATATGGCCAAACCGACAAGTGGTATGACGATGATTCATCTGCCGGCAGGGGAATCACATGGCATTCCTTACCGTTCTCTACTTCCTGCGGGTATTCATAATGTCATCGTTGCCGGAAGATCAATCTCCACGGACCGAGCAACTCAGGGCTCTGCGCGCGTTATGCCGAATTGTTTTGCCATGGGTGAGGCCGCCGGAACAGCTGCTGCGATGCTTCGAGAGAATGGGGCGAAGGAGACACGAAGCATAGATGTGAGTGCCTTGCAAAGCAGACTTGTTCGTCAAGGGGCTTGGCTTGGGGAAGGCATAAACGAGCGTTATTTGGAAAAAGCGTAGGCCTAGCAGAATAAAAGGATCAAGAACTTTGGATGATGCTGAAGGGGGCGTATTGAATTTGAGAATAAAAAAGAGAAGCCGAATGAAGCGGTTCACATTAGCTGCCGCCATTTTCATACTCGCTGGCTCTGCTTATTTTGCTATTTCAGGTCATGCGCCTTCGGAGGACACTTACGTTGCCAAGGTCAATGGGAGCTGGGTGACCCAACATGAATTCAAACGTGAGATGCAGCAGCAGAGGGCGAGGGCTATTCAATATTTCCTATCCACATACGGAGCGCAATACAACAAAGATTTCTGGAAAACTGATTTTGAAGGGGAGAATCCCGAACAGTACTTGAAACAACTCGCCATGAAAGAGATCACCAGGGTTAAAGTAGAGTTGGAGCTTGCACAAAACAAAGGCCTGATTAGTGGCTCAAGCCATGATGATCTGATGCACGAAATGAAGATCGAGAATCAGCGCAGAAGGGAAGCGTTAGCTTCTGATCAGCCTATTTATGGGCCAGAACAATTCGATGAAGTCTCCTTTATGAATTATTATACGAGTAAAGTACGGAACAAACTCAAAGAGACCTTATCCGTTAATGAATTAAAGCCGACAGACAAGAAGCTTGAAGAGCACTATACACTGGTTAAAGATCAGCTGTTTATGAGAGAGAATACAATAAAATTCCATAAAATATCGGTATCCTATAAACATGCTAATCGGAAACTTGATCTGGATTCCAACCGGAATCAAGTACATAAACAGACGGCCAAAAAGGTCATTGAAGCTGCACAGCCACTTTTGGAGCAGGGGGCCGAGGGAGAGATGTCTGATACGGTCAAAATTCTCCAAAACAAATTCAGCAGCACAATCCTTCACCATACGATAGAAGAATTCAATCCTCATACGGCGAGCACATATTTCAAATCACAACCTGTATTGTACGCAGCTCTCCAAAACCATTCGAATGCTGAGCATAACAGCTTTATCATCGACGAACCAGCACAGAGCCAGTACGTTCTGATCAGAACCTTCGGAGAACAGAAATCAAGCGATAATCAAGGTTATACAGCGGATCAGAATCTCCTCTGGCAAAGTTACCTGAACCAGGCATACTCCCGTTACATCCTCAAACTAACTTCCGATGCTCAAATCGATATTCACTCTGAAGCGTACCAACATGTCTCGATCGAATAACTATTATACGTTGATCTTGAAAGCGATTACTTTGGATATAAAAGTTGAACCATTCTTTTACACTTAACGAAGTGGAGTGTGTAAAATTTTCAGCTCGACTTATATAGAAACGGTAATTTGCTATTAAGATAAATACAATTTATTAAGGAGGTTCATATGCAATTGAGTAATGTCAGGGTTAAACACTGGTTTAGCTGCGTTGTCGCTTTTATGATTATGGTATCAGGCGTTATTCCTCTATCGGGAGCAACTGTTTATGCAGAGAACAGCGTATATTACGTAGATTCGGTGAACGGGAGTGATGATAACAACGGGAAAACTCCAGAACTTGCTTGGCAAACTCTTGATAAAGTAAACGCGACTGAATTTCAGCCCGGTGACACATTAATGTTCAAAGCTGGCGGTGTATGGACCGGAACCCTTCATCCTAAAGGTTCAGGGGAAGAAGGTAATCCCATCAAGATTGACAGGTATGGGGAAGGGAGTAAACCTTTCATTTCGGGGGCTGGCGCACCCGCAGCGGTCTATTTTCACAATCAGGAGCAATGGGAAGTTCGCAATCTTGAGATTACGAACGATGCGCCAACCAAAGGAGTACGACGAGGCATTCATGTCGATGGCAGCAGCGGCACCTGGTCTAATCCAAAGGTGTATAAACATTTCGTGTTTGAAAATTTGAACATCCATCATGTTAAAGGTGACGTATCCAACGATTATGCGCACAATGGGGGAATCATCGTTTGGGGCACGGCTTGGGATTATCATGTATCCGATGTTGTCGTGAACAATTGCAAAATTTACTCTCTTGATAGTGTAGGCATATATCTGAACGGCGCTCAAACGAAATATTCCTCGAATCTGAAGGTGACCAACAACCTGATTTACGATGTGGCTGCAGATGGCGCGTTTATTCTGAATACAACCGATGGTCTCATTGAAAACAACGTTGTTCATGATACTCATGTACGTGCAAGCGGTTACCATGTACCTCTGTGGGTGTTCTCTGCTGAAAATAATATCATCCAGTTCAACGAGGTATACAACACAGCACCTGGTGGCGATGCCATGGCCTATGATGCGGATTATGACAGTGACGGAACGATCATTCAATACAATTACAGTCATAATAATGCTGGTGGAGCCTTTCTCGTAGTCAATAACGGGACTAATGCTGCCAACAAAAACACCAATACAACGATACGATATAACATCAGCCAGAACGACAGTGGTGCTGTCTTTAATTTTAGCGGCTCACCCGATACAACGACGATCTACAACAATACGGTTTATTTGCCAGCACACGCCAATACCAAAATTATAGATACGCTGGACTGGGGAGGATACGCCAAGAATACATTTTTCTATAATAATCTAATCTACAATCTGGGCTCTGGAGGGTACAATTTTGCCAGCAGTACAAACAATGTGTTTGAAAACAATCTATTCTTCGGCTCTCATCCAACGAACGAACCAGCTGACCCTTACAAAATTACCGCAGACCCGCTGCTGGCTTCACCCGGCTCTGCCGGTATAGGTCGAGATACGCTTGCCGGTTACCAATTGCTGAGCACATCACCAGCCATCGGCGCAGGCAAGATCATTGCCAATAACGGAGGACGGGACTACTATGGCAACCCGGTTTCTTCAACTACCGCACCCAATATCGGAGCATACCAAGGTCCTGGACTTGATCCAGATAATCTGCCTCCTTTGCCAGAAGCCCCTTCCGGGGAAAACTTATTAGCGAATCCGGGGTTTGAAACGGGAGATTTCTCGGACTGGCCTATCCATTATAATGGAGCATCCATAGAAAATAACAACGCTCACAGCGGAACTTATGCCGCCAAGCTGACCGGAAGCACCGCTGGTGCAGAGCAGACTGTAGACGGACTGTATCCGAATACGATGTACAAATTAGTCGGGTGGGCGAAAAGTGTAGATGGCGGCCGTGCTGTTTTAGGTGTGAAAAACTATGGTGGAACCGCCAAAGATGCACATATCAGTTCAACCGATTATAAAAGAGTGGAGCAGATCTTCACTACAGGAAACACTAACAACAGTGCAACGATCTACCTCTATAAAGCGGGTGGCAACGGCCACGTATACTTTGATGACCTGGAGCTCATTCAGTACAGTGCTTCCCCAGGACAAGAAGAACCTCCTGTAACGTACCCAGAAGGCACCGACGATGATTTTGACTCCACCACACTAGATGAGCAGTGGCGCTGGGTAAGAGAGAATCCGGCCAAATGGTCGCTTGGATCGAATCCGGGGTACATGCAGATCACTAGTGAGCAGGGGGATATCTCGGGTGCAACCGGGGATGCCAAAAATATTCTGCTGACGGGTGCACCTTCAGGGGACTGGACCATCGAAACCAAACTGGAAGGTAAACCTGCTTCAAAATGGTCCCAGGGCGGGCTGGTTGTATATGTAAACGATCAGACGTATATTCGAATGACACGTTTGTATGGAGAAGGCAATCAATTTCAATTGGATACGAAAATCAACGGGGTTCGCGACCATACAGAAACTCCAGACATGCTCTCATCCGAAATTTCTTATCTGCGTATTGTAAAAGAGGGAGATACGTATACCGGCTATTACTCTGCCGATGGCACAAACTATACACAAGTCGGAGATGCACAAACAGCCTTTCTGGAAGATCCGAAAATCGGCCTTATTACATGTGCAGGCACGGGACTTGTCGCCAACTTTGATTATTTTCACATCATCACTGAATAGGCTGAATCCATAGAAAACAGCTCTAGATCCAACGTAAGCCGCAACTAAAAAGGCATATGCAAACGGAACGAAACAGAGAATTTTCCCTGGATCGTTCCGCTTTTTGTTTCTGCCTAAGGTGAGCTTCAACCTTTCCTGATAAGCCTGACATTTCTATTCATTAAATGCCGAACCGTAACTAACTCACGGCATTATGAATTTGCGGCAAACGTTTTTTAATATATTCGGCCATCACTAGACTAAGCTCTGAAGGAAAATTCGCATAAAATATTTAGCGTAATTTTCCACTATGCATAACGAAAATGCTTCACTATAATGCAACAGGGCATACGTAGATCATGATTTAAAAATAGACTAAAATGAGGATTACATGTGATTAACTTGTTATGGACGATTTATCTTGGACTACTTGGAACAGCATCCCTTGGTTATTTGCTAAAGGGTAAGTACAAATCAATACCCGGCAAAATCGATTTTGTTGTATCTGTTATCACTTGGATTGGATTGTTAGGATATGTAAAACACATTCAATGGCTGAACCCTCTGACTTGGAAAGTAATCACAATTTCGGCGTTGTTGTGGGATATACTGTTCGGGATGCTGCTTAAGGATCACCAAGGTGAAGACATTTTACAAGAAATCTCGATAGGAAAGAGAAGAGCGTTAATGTTCGTTACCTTAGTACTCGCGCTTGGGCCTCTTTACTACGGGCTGTTCAGATATTCATTTTAAGGAAAGAAGTATAAAGCCTATACTAAACTATAAATTGGACAGAGATGTTTAATAAGTCACTTCTATTCACTATAATTGACGAGAACAATACACGTCTTTTATATGAGGAGGTCAATAGAATGACTCAAAACCACAGAAAAATTGCAATCATCACAGGTGCCAGCGGCCCGAGAGAGATGGGGAGTGCCTTTTGCCGCAAGTTAGCTTCACGAGATATAGACATTTTCTTCACACATTACAAGGCTGATCCTGAGTGGATCATAGCATTTCACAAGGAAATAGAGGACATGGGTGTGCGTTGTGCGTCACTGGATGTCGATCTGGCTGAACGATATGCAGCGCAGCAAGTATATGAAAGTGCAGTCGAGAAGCTGGGTCAGCCCTCTATTTTGATTAATAATGCGGCTTATGGTGTAAACGCAGATTATCGAGACTTTGACGCTGATCTCATGGACAACCACTATGCCGTTAATATGCGATCTACTTTTCTCTTATGTACGATTTTTGCGCGCGAATTTGAAAAATCCAGCCTAACCTCAGGCAGAATTATCAACATGACGTCTGGACAGGATATATCGCCAATGCCTGGTGAATTAGCATATGTTGCGACCAAAGGGGCGATCTCTGCTTTTACCAGGTCCTTGTCCCGTGAACTGGCACCACTCAAGATTACCGTAAATGCCGTAAACCCGGGGCCGACGGATACAACGTGGATGGATGACTCCGTTCGTGACTATCTGTTGCCCAAATTCCCATTGGGGCGGATCGGAGCACCAGAGGATGCAGCCAACATCATTGATTTTCTGGTGAGTGAAGCAGGGGCGTGGATCACGGGTCAGGTGATTCATTCAGAAGGCGGCTTTATTCGGGAGTAGTCTGAAGAATCGGATGATACAACTAGAAATAAAGTCAAAACGTAAAAAGCTCAGCTGCATCAGCTGGGCTTTTTTGACGATTATACGAAGCGTTTGAAATAAGTCCGATGACCCTCTAATCATGTTAACTCAAGAAATAGCGCTGGGCCATCGGAAGTTCATCAACCGGCAGGCACTGCAATGTTTCTCCATTAACGGATACGGTGTAATTTTTCGGATCGACCATGATATTCGGTGTTTCACCATTCAAAATCATGTCTTTCTTGCTTGCTGCACGACAGCCAGTCACAGGCTTTAATGACTTGCTCAACCCGAGAGGGGAGAGGGTGCCGACATCAATTGAAGCCTGGGAAACAAAGGTCGCACAAATTGCTGAACGTGCCCTGCCATAGCTGCCAAACATAGGTCTGTACATGTACGGCTGTGGTGTCGAGATGGTGGAGTTTGGATCGCCCATCACACTATGGATAATCATGCCGCCTTTAATGACAAGCTCCGGTTTAACGCCGAAGAAGGCTGGTTTCCAGAGGACAAGATCGGCCATTTTACCGACTTCAATAGAGCCTACATAAGTGGAGATGCCGTGGGTAATGGCCGGATTAATCGTGTACTTGGCAATATAACGTTTGACGCGCGCGTTATCTGCCTGGTTATCACCGGTAAGGGAGCCGCGTTGTTTTTTCATTTTATCCGCCGTCTGCCACGTTCTGATCGCTACTTCACCTACACGACCCATTGCCTGTGAATCCGAACTGGTCATACTGATTGCCCCGATATCATGTAAAATATCTTCCGCACCAATCGTCGTTTCACGAATTCGTGAAGCGGCGAAGGCCACATCCTCGGGAATTTTGGGATCGAGATGATGACAGATCATCAGCATATCCAGATGCTCATCGACCGTATTTCGGGTGTAAGGCATGGTTGGACTGGTAGAGGAAGGCAGCACGTTAGGCATGGAAGCGACACGTAATAAATCCGGCGCGTGACCACCACCCGCACCTTCCGTATGATAGGTATGGATGGCACGACCGTTAAACGACCGCAGGCTGTCTTCTACATATCCGGCCTCATTCAGCGTATCGGTATGGATATTGACCTGAATATCATACTGCTCCGCCACGCTTAAACACTTGTCGATCACATAAGGCGTACTGCCCCAATCCTCATGAATCTTCAAACCGCCGACACCTGCGAGCACTTGCTCCTTCAGCGCTTCAGGCCTTGAGCTGTTGCCGCGGCCAAGCATCACAAAATTCATAGGAAGTGAATCGAGCGCCTGCAGCATTCGTTCAATGTGCCATACACCTGAGGTACAGTTGGTCGCGAGTGTCCCTGTCGCTGGCCCGGAACCTCCGCCGATCATCGTAGTAACACCACTTTGTAGCGCAATCTCAATTTGCTGCGGAGAAATAAAGTGAACATGGCTGTCTACGCCGCCAGCAGTCACGATCAAATTTTCACCAGAGATAACTTCTGTACCAACGCCGATATACATATCCGGATCAACGCCATCCATCATAAACGGATTTCCCGCTTTGCCGATCCCCTGGATCAATCCATCCTTAATCCCGATATCGGCTTTGACGATGCCCCAGGTGTCTATAATGACAACGTTGGTAATGACCGTATCCAGCACACCTTCATCCCGTGTCGCCAGAGGGTGCTGGCCCATGCCGTCCCTGACTGTTTTTCCTCCGCCAAAAACACATTCATCTCCGTACACGGTAAAGTCTTTCTCGATCTCAATCTTTAACGAGGTGTCTGCGAGCCGAATCCGGTCTCCTGTCGTTGGTCCATACATGCTTGCATACGTTGCGCGATCTATTGTGTTCATGACTCAACCCTCCCGTTTGTTAACCCGGCAAATCCATAGATTTCTTTGGAGCCACCAATTTCAACCAGCGTGATGTCATGTGTTGCTCCCGGTTCGAAGCGAACGGAAAGGCCTGAAGCAATATCCAGCCGATAGCCCTTGGTGCCTTCGCGGTCGAACGATAACGAGGGGTTTGCTTCAAAAAAGTGAAAATGTGATCCGACCTGAATCGGTCGATCTCCCGTGTTGGTCACGGAACGCGTAATGCGTTTACGGTCAGGCAGCAGCACTATAGGATCGTCAGCGAATTCATATTCACCAGGTATAATCGCACCATCTATACGGGCAATAGGCTCATGTACGGTCACCAGCTTCGTTCCGTCTGGAAATGTAGCCTCAATCTGAACCTCGCTCATCAGCTCGGCCACACCATCCATGACCTGTGATGCAGTTAAAAGGTGACGTGCTTCTTCCATCAGCTGTTTCACTGTTTTTCCATCCCGTGCACCCTCGACAACAAACCCGGAAATATAAGCAGCGGCCTCCGGATAATTCAGTTGAACGCCCCGTTTCAGACGCTTTTCAGCCATATCCGCAGCCAGATACATCAGTAATTTCTCACGTTCCTGTACCGTTAAATGCATAGACAGCAGCTCCTTTGTAATCATTTCCAGTTCTTGCTTATGTATGAAAATGTAACATGTGTATCGGTTCCAGTCAAATAAATATGTCAAATAACATAACATAATTGATTTGATTTGTGCGAGATGACAAACAGAGAGAACTTACGGAAAATATTTCGTAGTATACGAAGGGAAGATAAAGTATTCTTAAACTTGATGTTTGTTATACTCGACAATATGCTTCTGCAACATCCCATTACGAAACTAAAGTGTGCACAAATCGTTGCGAAACAGGACCGACAGAACATTATACTTTGATCGAGAGGAGGGATCAGATGGATTGGCTGATGAGAATGAACCGCGCTTTGGATCATATTGAAATGAATCTAGCAAATGAGATTATGCTGAAAGACGTTGCTCAGTGTGCTTGTTGCTCATCCCATCAATTTCAGCGAATGTTCTCGTTTATTACTAATGTTTCACTTGCAGAGTATATAAGGAGAAGGCGGCTTACTCTGGCGGCCATCGAACTTCAGAACAGCGATACCAAAGTGGTTGATATTGCAGTCAAGTACGGCTACGAATCTCCAGTATCGTTTGCAAGAGCATTCTATGCGTTACATGGTGTGAATCCTGCCAAGGCTAGAGAAGAAGGAACAGCCCTCAAAGCCTATCCGCGGCTGTCCTTTCTCATCTCGATTAAAGGGGCTGAGCCTGTGAATTATCGGATTGAAACCAAAGAGAGCTTTGAAGTGTTTGGAATGGAGCGCATATTCAGTCTAAATGGACAAGAAACTCCGGCTGACTTCTGGAAGCAAAGTCATGAGAACGGTGAGGTTGAGCGCCTTGCTGCGAATGCAGGAGGAGTGCCTGATTTCTTGAATCCGCACTATCATCAGGTTCATTCGGTGTGTAGTTATACAGCGACGGAGGAAGAGACATTTCCATATATGCTGTGTGCTTTCAAAAAGGAAAAAAGCACAACCAAAGGGTACACGGTAATCAACATACCTGCGTATACTTGGGCGATCTTTCCATCCGAGCCGTTTACTTGGGATCAATTCGATGGGGTCATGGAAACCTTATACCAACGTTTCTTTACCGAATGGCTCCCTACGGCGGGATATGAGCAGGTGAACGGTTTGGAATTTGAAATTACAGGTAGTAAGGATGGACAGCAATTTGTAGAACTTTGGTTTGCTGTACGCAAAATAACTTAGCTTGCTTTGCGTGCAGCAGCTCACCCAAACAGCAGCCTTTCATAAGAAGGCTGCTGTTCATTTTACTAGAATAATTGACGATAATTAATTTGTAATTAATAAAAAAGAAAAGGTGATCTTCTTGTTTCATGTTAAACGTTGGTTAGCTTTAGTAATCATTATGTTATTGAGCAGCACACTTTCCACCTCTGTTTCTGCTAGCACGATTCAGAGCCTGCCAAAACCGGCATGGACATTTGCCATTCCAGAAGGGCACGACTATATTTCGGATAGTAACGTACGAGTTACAGATCAAACATTCCACTTTATGAGTATGGATAATGAGATGTACATTTTGGACAAAAAGACAGGCAAGCTATTATCCAAGACCAGTTATACAGCAGGAAGTAACATGTTCTTTAGCTTTTTCGGTACATATGCACAAGTTGCTCCAAACGGTAATGTATATATTCTCACTCCTGTTAAAAATGGCTCTGGCATCGAGAAGCAGCGTTTAACTGCCTATCATGCAGACGGAAAAGTGCTGTGGACTCGCTACTTTAATGAAAAGGTTCGCTCCATATCAGGAATATCAATCATGCCTGATGGCAATTTATTTATCTACCTGGAAACGGCATCTGAGCGTGTAACAAGTTATCGATATACTCCGCAAGGCAAGTTTTTGGGCAAAAACAATTGGAATTCATCCATTTTTAACGGCTTTGTCAACGGATTACTTCAAACCATCAACAGCACTAGTAAAGCGTCCAGTCGTATGACGTATTATGATTTTAGAATGAAGCAGCAGTTCCAGTACCTTTTCGATTTTAAAGAGGGCATGTTCTCAGGATTAGGACCTGACGGATTACTTCATTTTCAGAAAAATCATGGGAACAATGTCATAAGCTTTACGGCTAAAACCAAAAATGGTAAAGAAGTATGGAACAAAAAAATTAGCAACGTGAGCTCCTATGATGATCTCGAGACATCGATGACGGTGAAGAAAAACGTATTTTCGAATGGTTTCACAGGTATTCAATCAAATGGCAACTTTTTTATTATAGATCGCAAAGGTGTCATGCAGACCGTTCCAGCCTCAGCAAAAATGTATCAGACTGCTCCAGATGGAACCGTAATGTTGGTTGAAAAATCCAAAATATTGATCTACAAGACAAGTGAGTCAGCATCTACCAAACTAAAATTGCTCTATACCCTTGATACTTCTGAACTTATTGGTGCTGATCCCACTTTTGTGTATGAAGGCGGAGGGGTTGTATATGTCATGACCGATAGAAATCTCATAAGCCGTTTGGATTTGACTAAGCAGCCTTCGAGCAATACAGCAACAAATAAATAAATATTCCTTTCAAAGCCGCCGATAAAGCGGCTTTTGTTTTGTAAATACAATTCATTCTCGTTCTCTCGTATAAAGAATTACCTAATCTGAGCAAGTGCTGCCGTAATTACCGAGATGACTTTTGCATGGCTCGTTCATCGTTTTGCTTCTCTAATACGTTTCAAAGGAGCGCAGGCGCTATTCGGTACCAAACCAATGCAACCAAGCCCGATATATTTTGTTGCCGCAGCTTCATCCGCGCTCGTCGTGTTAATGATCTGCATTGAAGCAGCTGAAGGACCATTGGAACAACTGATGCGGCGATGGGAATAAGTACATGTGAATGACAGACTTTCACCATATTGGTTTATATGGTTTAATGAATTAAATATTTCTATATAAGTTGAACTAAAGACTCTACACAGACCACTCCGAGGACAGAATAACCTTCCAATCTCTGTTATCCCCGGATTTTTTCGATTTCCTTTTCTAAAGGGGGAAAATCCGGTGATAAAGGCGAAGCTTATGCTTCCGATGTAGCTTTCTTGCAGAAAGCTTTTAGCTCCGCTTTTCAGGTTTTTTCTGTCCTCTCCGTTCACGTGTATATGAATAGTTCAACTTATATAATAAACAGAATCGGGGAACTGCAATGAGTAAATATATTATCGGGATTGATCTCGGCGGTACGAATATCAAATCTGCTGTATTCACTACGGAATTCAAAAAAATTCACGAACGAAGCGATGCAACAGAAGCAGACCAAGGGCCCATTCATGTGCTGAATAAAATGGTGAACATTGCTAAAGAGCTGATGCTGCTTGTCGGTATCCAGCCGGATGCAGTTCAATGCATGGGAATTGGTGTGCCGGGATTGTTGGACCCTGAAACGGGCAACTCTGTTTTTTCGCCTAATTTTCCTGAATGGGAGAATATTCATGTAGTCAACCATATGAAACAGCATTTTGAGTTTCCTGTGTTTATTGATAATGATGTGCGCGTAAATCTGTATGGTGAATGGTTGTTTGGTGCGGGGGTCGGGTATCGCAGCATGGTACTGATTACATTGGGCACCGGGTTGGGGTCTGGTATTGTCAATGACGGGAAGGTGATCTATGGTACAACCTCCAGTGCCGGGGAAATAGGTCATATGAATATGTACAGAGAGGGCCGCGCTTGCCGTTGCGGAAGCTCAGGCTGTTTGGGAAGATATGTATCGGCTATCGGCATGGTCAGAACACTGACGGATAAGCTTGATGCAGGCAAGCTTAGTATCATTACGGAATGGGTAGAGGGAGACCACACCAAAATTACAGCTCACATGATCTCCGATGCGTACGATCTTGGCGACACACTTGCCATGGAGGTTATGCATGAAACAGGAGAGATTCTTGGCTTTGGCCTGGCCAACGTAATCAATCTGTTAAATCCGGAACGGATTATCGTAGGCGGAGGCATGTCGGCAGCAGGTGATCGTCTTCTCAACAGCGTTCGGGACACCGTTCGAAAGCATTCATTACAGCTCGCTTCAGGCGCTTGTACAATCGTACAAGCGAAGCTGGGTGGACAAGCCGGGATGATTGGTGCTGCTGCTTATGCGAGTCGCAGGATGTCTTTTATTTTTGGTCCTTGAATTGTTTCGGCGTACAGCCCGTATAGGTTTTGAACACTTTCGCAAAATAACTCTGATCATTAAAGTTCAAAAGAGTAGCGATCTCTGCAAGAGAATAATTAGAATATGTCAATAAATTTTGAGCCTCTTCTATTTTGGTTTTCAACATAAATTGAGATATGGAGATCCCTACTTCTTTTTTGAACAGATTGGATAAATAATTAGGATGAAGTGAAGTCAGTTCAGCCAGACGCGCAATGGTGATCCGTTCATGCAGGTGATTGAAGATGAAATCTTGACAAATATTAATAGGTTTGGAGTATTTATTTTTTTTGCTGTGTTCCACACGTTTCGTAAAGTCCAGCAAGGCATCCTCCATCAAATCATCTAACGCTTTACTATCCGTCAACTCCTCAAGTTTAAGAATATACAGATCACTGAGATTGTAAGCAATTTCTTGAAATACACCACCTTCTACCGCTGCTCTGGTTGCAAGCGTAATAAGGGAGATGGCGAGATTTTTCTGACTTCTTACATAACTGGTTTTGGACAGAACACTTTTCTTACCTTGTTTATGGATGGAATGAAAAGTTTCCAGCACTTTATCTGTTCTGCCTAACCGAATAAAATCCAGCAGTTTTTTCTCCTTATGCATCTCGGTGTGTATGAGATTATTTTGGCGCGCATCCATAATTTGATGATACGGGTGTTCGATCTCAAGTGCTGTTTTTCTCCAGTCATCCTTCTCCAGATTATCCAATACATCGGCCAACGTTAACTGCTCCTGATAGAGCATGAAATAAACAACCATCGCAAAATTGATAAATGTGTAATTGCTCATTACAGGAACATGATCGTAGTAGATACTCAGTTCCTTATTATTTGCCTTGGTTAGCAAATCACTTAACGTGACATGAATGATGGCCTCGGTCATTTTGAAATGAATCACAGGTCCCGCAACGAGGCGTCCCATCCGCTGATCGTCAACAAAGAGGTTTATAGCAAAAAACTTCTCCAGATAGACCGTTTCCCGAATAATCGGATATCGCCGATCCTCCGTGCCATCAAACAACGCTGCGATCATCTCGTGATCCGAGGAAAACAGAGGATTATGTTCAATATTCACAGGAATGCGATAAAGCAGTTGATTATGCTCTCCGAAATAGTAGAAGGGTACATTGTATAAATGATGGGCCACCGTACATATAAACTCCAGATGTTCATCCGTAAAGCTTTGCACGTCAATACCTCCAATTCAATTCATTCCTATCAAAATCAAACGTGAATCATCCGATTTATCTGTGAAAAATACCATATCAAACGGATCATACCGATTATAATTTTCCATGAAATCGATTTCAAGCATAGATTTGAAGGAGGTCACATCACTGGAACTTGCGTAAAGAGCTGTTGTATTCCATAAATTGAGAACGTTATCATTCTGTCTCATATCATCCATGATCATTCAGAGATATGCCCAATTAAACATAAAAAGGTGGGTTACTATGCGTCCATTCGGATATAAAGATAAATTCGGTTATTTGTTTGGTGATTTCGGGAATGATTTCTTTTTTGCATTGGTAGCTTCGTTTTTGATGGTGTATTACACGGACGTATTCCATATTCATCCTGCAGCGGTGGGGGGCTTGTTTTTGTTAGCACGCTTATGGGATGCCGTAGCGGATATTACCTGGGGGCGTTTTATTGATACGAGAAAAGCATCGAAGCATGGGAAGTTCAAGCCATGGATTTATCGTATGTCCTTCCCGCTGGTCATCTCAGGTGTGCTTATGTTTGTATACATCCCGGGAATGTCCGACGGATTCTATCTTGCCTATGCTTATGTGACTTATATCTTGTGGGGAACGTTGTACAGTACGGTCAATATTCCTTACGGCTCCATGGCTTCGGTTATTACCGCAGACCCTGTAGAGCGAACCGTGCTGTCCACCTGGAGATCACTCGGCGCAACTCTCGCTCAGCTTATCGTTGGCGTGCTTGGCCCGTTGCTGATGTTTGTGAATAATGAAGCGAATGCCAATCGATTCCTGATGGGTGCTGTCATTTTCGGAGTTTTGTCAATCACGTCGTATATGGCATGTTATAAACTTTCCATCGAACGTGTTGTCATGGATGAGAACGAGAAGCCCAACACAAACTTGAAGAAAACATTGCAGGGGCTGCTGAAAAATAAACCGCTGATCATTTTCCTGATCGGATCATTAATATTTTTAATCAATCTCATGCTGATTGGTACTGTAAACACGTACTTGTTCAAGGATTACTTTGGTAACGCGCAACTGTTAAGTGTGCTCAGCCTGGTTCAATCGGCAGCGTTATTTATCGGCATGCCCTTAGTTAAACCGCTAGTTGCGAAATTTGGTAAAAAAGAAGTCGCCGCTGCCGGATTTTTACTCTCAACCGTGATCTATTTGCTTTTGTATCTCATTCCTGATCTGTCAGTGGTGCAATATATGATCATTTTGTCCGTCGGTTTGTTTGGTTACGGTCTGTTTAATCTGATCAGCTGGGCGTTTATAACAGATCTGGTAGACTATCATGAGTATTTGACAGGGCTTCGAGAGGACGCCACGATCTACTCCATTTATTCCTTTTCACGCAAAGTCGGACAGGCTGTTGCCGGAGGGATCGGTGGTTTAGCCGTTGCGGCCGTTGGATATAACGCTTCACTGCATGTGCAGACTGCGGAGACACTTAAAGGGATTTACCTGCTAGCAACACTTGTACCCGCAATCGGATTATTTCTTGTCTTTGTATGTATTGCTGTGCTGTATCCTTTAAACAAAAAACGCACGGCTCAACTTGTAAGCGATATCAACGCAAAGAGAATGAGCAATTAGCTGACTAACAAGATATACAGTGAAAGGAGGTAGAGCAAGGATACCTTTTTAAAAGAGAATGAAGGAGATGTTCATATGTTATACCCTATACTTACCGAGACTCGCAATGTGATCGATCTGAACGGAATATGGAATTTCAAACTCGATTCAGGCCAGGGATTTCAGGAAAATTGGCAACAGGAAAAGCTCAAAAATACTCTATGCATGGCTGTACCTGCTTCATATAATGACATTGGAGTAAATGCAAAAATTCGTGATCACGTGGGCTGGGTGTGGTATGAGCGAGACATCACCATTCCGGATTTGTTAACCAGGGAGAGAGTAGTTTTACGGTTTGGTTCGGTCACTCATGCTGCAAAAGTGTATGTGAATGGCGAATTTGTAGTGGAGCACAAAGGCGGATTTCTGCCTTTTGAGGCTGTGATTAACCCTTATCTGCAAAGAGGGAAAAATCGGTTAACCGTTGCTGTCCATAATGTTGTGGACGAAACAACCTTACCCGTCGGTTCAGTCGTTGAGAAGCACGTAGCCGGTGTAGGGAAGGTCGTGCAGAACCTGCCTAATTTCGATTTTTTCAACTACGCCGGTCTTCACCGTCCCGTCAAAATATACACCACCCCTGCAACTTACGTCCAGGACGTCACCATCGTTGCTAAATTGGATGGACAGGTTGATTACGCAATCAAGATTGACGGTTCGGCAGCAGTTAAAGCGAAAGTGAAAGTACTGGACGAATCAGGAGCGGTTGTGGCAGAATCTGCAGGTGCATCAGGTCTGGTACACATTCCAGACGTCAGATTGTGGGAGCCGCTGCATGCCTACTTGTACACGCTTCGTGTTGAACTGGAAACGGAATCTGAAAATGAAACCGTAGATGTCTATGAACAGCCATTCGGGGTGAGAAGCGTTGAGGTAAAGGAAGGCAAGTTCCTCATTAACAACAAACCGTTCTATTTCAAAGGATACGGCAAACATGAGGATACCGCGATGCATGGCAGAGGTTTTGATGAAGCAGCCAACGTGCTCGATTGTAATCTGATGAAGTGGAGTGGGGCGAATTCATTCCGCACCGCGCACTATCCATATTCGGAGGAGATGATGCGGCTGGCCGATCGGGAGGGCTTTGTTGTTATTGACGAGGTGCCCGCAGTGGGTATGCATCTGAACATGCTGGTTCTCCATCGCGGCGGGGTATTGAAAAATACGTGGGATGAACTGGAAACGTTTGAACATCATCAAGACGTGATTCGGGAGCTTATTCAGCGGGATAAAAATCACCCCTGTGTTGTCATGTGGAACATCGCTAACGAGCCTGCTTCAGAAGAAGAGGGCGCCTACGAATACTTCAAACCGTTGGTGGAGTTAACCAGAGCATTAGATCCGCAGAAGCGTCCAATTACGATTGTCACTCAAATTGAATCGTCTCCGGAGAAGGATCAGATTGCAGAGCTGCTGGATATGCTCACCTTCAATCGTTATTACGGATGGTATGTGGATGGCGGGGAACTGAACCTGGCAAAACAGAAACTACGCGCTGAACTCAATGGTTGGCTAAAAAGATGTCCACACACACCTATGATGATGACAGAGTATGGAGCAGATACCGTTGCCGGATTACACGATGTCGAGCCCGTTATGTTTACTGAAGAGTACCAGGTTGAATTCTACAAAGCCAACCATGAAGTGTTCGATGAGTTTCCACAGTTTGTTGGAGAACAGGTTTGGAATTTTGCTGATTTCGCAACCAGTCAGGGCATCATTCGAGTGCAGGGCAATAAAAAAGGCATTTTCACACGCGATCGTAAACCAAAGGCAATTGCACATGAACTTAAAAGACGCTGGACAAGTATCCCGGATTTCAACTATAAGGGTTAAAAAGAAGTATACACAATAGGGTACAGTAGAATTAAGAGGAATAGAGGAAGAAGACAGCTCATCATATAAAGTGGCTGTCTCTTTCTCATGGAAATAGAATAAAAATATAATAGGGGATTTAGTATATCATTTATATCACTCGCTGCTTCAAGGGTATAACGCCTCGCTGAGTGACAGGAATTGATCAAAGCAAAGACCTACCCGCGTATATCGCGTCAAAATTGCTGCTCATGCTCTTCTTTTTACATTATCCCTTATTCTTCGTTGCAGGTTTGCTTATGCATGTGCCCTTTATCCCTCAGAGTCAGCTTCCTCAAATAACTGTTGGAGCATCTTATCCTTGTTGTTCAGAAATTGCTTCATGATCTGATAATGATCGGTTTCCTCCAACGTCTGGAGCTCGATGCCTTCTGAACTCAGATTATAGATCTGTGAATCCGGGTACGCCATTAAAATAGGGGAATGGGTGGCAATGATGAATTGTGAGTTTTGCTGCACCAGTTCATGAATGCGAGCGAGCATAGCCATCTGGCGAAGCGGTGACAAAGCCGCCTCGGGCTCGTCCAGAATATACAGACCATGGCCCCCAAAACGATGTATAAACGTAGCAAAAAAAGACTCTCCATGAGATTGCTCATGTAAAGATTTTCCCCCGTACGAATCTTTTATCGGAGGTCCATACGAAGGCTCGTTGTCCAATTCATCGATCGTTGTCGCCAGATTATAATAACTTTCAGCCCTGAAAAAGAAGCCGTCCCTGGGACGCCGAGCCCCTCTGACCAGTTGGATATACTGAAACAGATCAGAATGCGTGGCCCGGGTAGAAAATGAAAAATTCATCGTTCCGCCTTCGGGATTAAATCCCCAGGACACAGCAATAGATTCCATCAACGTAGACTTGCCCATTCCATTTTCACCGACGATATACGTGACCTTGGGGTGGAAATCCAGCGTATGTAGATGTTGAATCACGGCCAAGTCAAACGGATATTGATTAAAAGCAGCAATTTGATCACGCTTCAGCCGAATCTGGCTTAAATAAGATGCAGATAAGTTCAACTGGCTTCACTCCAGACGATAGAATAGATGGGCTGTTGTCGTCGTTCTCACTTCTATACTGCCATTGCGTTATACACGTACTTCATAACGATCACGAAGAACAGATAAATGATGCAGCTCATGTCCAGTGATCACCCAGGCAATTGCACGAGCCGTAGTCGAGTAATCATTTACGACACCTGTGCGCAGCCATGCTTCAGGACTGAGGCGGCGAAGCATGAGCAGGGTGGAATGCCGAACAGCTTCATATTCTTCTGCCAGATCGGCCACTGTATACGAGTCAAATGGATGACTTCCCATCAGTGTGTCCTGATCATATCCCGGAAGCGATGTCATATCACCTCTCGCAACCCGAAGCAAGCGACCGCTCATAATACGTTCATTGTCAATAAGATGGCCGAAAACCTCTTTAACACTCCATTTCCCTTCGGCATAGCGGTAATTCGCTTGATCCTCAGTCAAGGATTGAAGAGCTGCAATCACTTGTTTAGCTTGCTTCTCAAGCAGTTCCAACACATTGCCTTCAGGAACCTGACGAATGTATCCTTCATAAAAGGAAGCATATTCTTGTGGCTCAGGTCTTTCGTTCATGTGGTTGTTGTTCATATTCATGCTATAACCCCTTTAAGTAGAATTGATTTTTGTTTATTTTACCATTAATCAAGTTAGAACCCCAGCGCACATCACATTGATAGCATGATATTACAGTTAGAGTCCCGCCATGGTTACAATATTGGTGCACAGTTCCGTTTTGACTCTGGTTCGGATTTAACCCTTCATTTATCGGAAACTCCAATGGATTACTTTCTCCAATTATCGGATTTACCCGCCAAACACCGATTTATCAGCAGCCTTTCTCAGAAGAACCTACCTATCTAGCTATCTACCTGCTCTAACGAATCCAGATGAGCTTATTGGAGTGATTTGGAGCGTGCTGGAATTGTAACGAATCCTACAAACCTTATTTTGCTGAAATCGCAGAATAAACAACCTTTTTCCCACCAAATGCCGAAGAATAGGGTCCCCTCGATTCGTTAGAATTGAAAAACGCATAAAATCGACCAAATAGCGTTACCTGAGATCGTTAGAGGAAATAGAGCTCTTTGCAGCATCGGCGGAGCTTGTCAGTCTTGAAAGGAGCAGGTTTAAAGGAGCGAGCTCTAGTGGTGCATTTTTACAGATTCGCATTATAATATACAGATCACGGTCAATAACATTTTTCTGAAAGGAGGGATCGACATCATTACGCTGACGGAAGGCTACATTATTATTTTTGGATCTATTTTTCTATTCATTCTGATTTATATAGGAATTCCGGCTATCCTGATCTTTACAACCTATATGACGTTCCAAAAACGCAAAAAGCTGAACCAACCGACAACTCTAAACCAACTGAATCACCTAAACAATCCAGATAGCCCGAACAACGTGGACCACCTGAACAACGTAGACAAATTAGATAACCCAAACCATGTAAATCTAGACAATGCTGACAATCCAGATCTTCTATACAAACCTAAGCCTTTTCACCAATACAAAGTTAAACCCTAGCAAGCAGCAGACTTTCCAACGTGAGACCTATGATAAAAAAATTCTTAACCCCAGATACATAATCCACCACCAAGCCGCCGTTAATTCGGTGGTTTTTTCATTTTACAGAATTCAGCATAAGCTGATTCGTATGAAAAGCATATGAGGATTGATCAAAAAACCATCAGTATATATCATTGCATCTGAATGCTCGATAGCTTACCCTGAATTTATAAGTAAACGCTACCATCACATAATCAGAGAGGATCTGAACATAGGCTGAGCGTAAATACAAAATGAAATAACCTTCAAATGTCTATTTCGTCATTGAACTATTTATCAAGATTGGCTCTGGCCGTCAATACGTTGACGCTCTGCTGCTTGAACCGCTTGGGTGATACCCCTGTGATCTGTTTAAACTGTCTGCAGAAATGCTCCACATTGCGATACCCGCAGCGGTCAGAGATTTCGGCTACCGAGTAGAGGTGATGCCTGAGGTATTCTTTGGCTAAACGAATGCGGCTGTGGATGACATCATCCATACACGATACACCAAAGGATTTCTTATAAATCAGCTGCAAATACCCTGGACTGATACTCATCGTTTTGGCCATAGCCGCAACCGTCCATGGGTGACCGGGATTGTTGTGAATCGCCGTCCGCAGTTTCATTAGAGGATAATGCTGCGGGCCAATATTCTCAAGAACACAGGACTCCAGCAGCTTGTTAAACAGCGTTCGAAGCAAGAAATCCATCGAGGATTCCTGGTAATCCTTCTTGAAAGAATGCTCTGTAACCAGTAACTGAAACAGCTTGTGACAATATTCAGGATCATCTAACGGGAAAGGCTTCCCGCGCGGGATGCGGCTTTCGGTGATATAAGGCTCATCACTATGCAAACGAATCCAATCATTTACATACTGCTCCGCACACGCACGATAATAGATTTTCTGATGGGGTGGATATAAAACAGCGTGATGGGGCGGATATTCCTTCAGCTCACCATCTACCCAGAACTGTGCTGCCGTCTTTGTGATGACCAAAAGCCAGCAATCATGCCCTTCGGGCACATCAAACACAAACCCACTGTGATGTACCGCATCATGCTCAACGTAAAAAATAATATTCATTGTTCTTCACCTTTACTATGCAAGTTGTGGAATAGATGATCTTGGACACCTTTACTCCTGCTTTCTAAAATATGGTTACTCCTGATTTCTATTATACGGTTACTTTTGCTTTCTATTAAACGGAAGTTTGTCTCAAACGCTCGGTAAATACAATCATCTATTTTCATCTATACCTTTTCATCAATATTTTCAATATCTTTTCAATAAGGAGTGCATCTCGAATGAAAAAGCAAGCGTTTAATCCCTACCTCCCGGCGTGGGAGTATGTTCCTGACGGTGAGCCTTACGTATTTAACGACAGAGTATATGTGTACGGGTCGCATGACCGTTTTAACGGGCATGTGTTTTGCCTGAACGATTATGTATGCTGGTCTGCACCAATAGACGATCTTGGTAACTGGCGCAATGAGGGCGTCATTTATCTGAAAACAGATGATCCGCTGAACCCGGACGGCCATATGTGTCTGTACGCGCCCGATGTAACGGTAGGGCCGGACGGACGATATTATCTATTTTATGTGCTGGATAAAGTGCCGGTTGTTTCCGTTGCCGTGTGTGATACACCCGCTGGTAAATATGAATTCTATGGTTATGTAAAATATGAGGATGGCACCCGTCTCGGAGAACGAGAAGGGGATGAGCCGCAGTTTGATCCGGGTGTACTGACGGAAGGACAACTGACTTATCTGTATACCGGCTTCTGTGCACCTGGAGATCGTTCCAGACACGGCGCCATGGCAACCGTACTTGGCCCGGACATGTTAACGATTGTGGAGGAACCCGTTTTCATCGCACCAAGTCAGCCGTACAGCGAGGGCAGTGGATTCGAAGGACATGAATTTTTTGAGGCACCTTCGATTCGCAAGAGGGGGGACCTCTACTATCTCGTTTATTCCTCGATTGTGATGCATGAATTATGCTACGCCACCAGCATATCCCCAACGGCAGGTTTTGAATACGGGGGCGTAATTGTGAGTAACTGTGATCTCCACATCGATACCTACAAACCGGCCGATATGCCGATATATTACGGAGGCAACAATCACGGCAGCATCATCGAAATGAATGCAGACTGGTATATTTTCTATCACCGGCACACGAATGGAGATGCATTTAACAGGCAGGGTTGCATAGAGAAAATTTCATTTCAAGAGGACGGATCGATTCCCCAGGTGGAGATGACCTCTTGTGGCGCCAATGGAGGCGCACTTGAGGGTAAAGGACAGTATCCTGCACACATTGCATGCAATCTGTTTACTCGTGATGAACAAATATACACCGGGGGTTTCGGTGCAGGGGCCTGGCTGGACAGTCGCTTTCCGAAAATTACACAGGACGGCAGAGACGGTGATGAAGAGATCGGGTATATTGCCAATATGGTTGATTCAGCAACAGCAGGCTTTAAATACTTCCATTGTCATGGCATTCGCCAGGTTACCCTGAGGGTAAGAGGATACTGCAGCGGAGCTTTCGAGGTGAAAACCTCATGGGACGGCCCGGTTCTGGGAACCATCCCGGTTCACTTTACCAATGAATGGAAGGCTTACACCGCGCCAATCACCATCCCGGACGGCACACAAGCATTGTATTTTACTTATAGAGGAAATGGCGGAGCAAGTCTTGCTTCATTTGCCTTGGATTAAGATGTTAGGCGGAATTCTAAAAATGCCTCAGGAGAAGCGGTTACACGCCTTTTCCGGCATGTGATGTATATCTGCATCATCTGATCGGTGGATAGCAGCTATTGGAGAGTCAATCGTCCATTAGCTGCTTTTTTCATGCTCTGCCTGCTGTGAATGGCTGCGAAACTCGCTTGGTGCAATGCCCGTCCACCGCTTGAATTGACGACTGAAATGCGCATTGGTCTTATATCCCAGCATCATGGCAATATGGTCGATCGTCAGGTCTGTCTGTTTAAGGAGCCGCTGTGCTTCGTTCAGAAGTGTCTCGGATAAAAATTTGCGTGGCGGCTGACCATAGATTTCGCGAAAAATCCGATTCACCTGAGATGTGCTCATATTCAGCGATTTGGCGATATCCTGAATCCATGTACGGTTATTCTCCTGAATCTCGCCATGAAGATGAATGTAGTTTACTGAGTCCTCGATGTGCTCCGCGATCTGATGGGCAATGATTTCTTTTCTGGATAATGTAACGGAGGCGTGATCAGATAACTGTCCAACCAGCGAGCCAAGCAGCTCAAATACGGCAGCATGCACCTTCATCTGCTTGGAGGAGGATAATGAATCGGACAAATGCTCCGTAGACAGCTCATATAATGCAGACAGGGAGGCCGATAGTCCCGAGGCCAGATTGGAAGCAGCCGGATAATAGATATCATTACAACGGTTGAGCTCCCGGCAGAAGGATGTATCATGCACACTGAAATGCACTGAAAAATAACTGAATCCCTCTGGCCCTGCGCCTGTACAGGAATGGGTCATTCCAGGGCGGATGAACAACAGGTCACCTTTGGACTGTTTGTAAAGCTGCCCATTAACCACCATATCCATCTGACCCTCCATCATCCAGTGTATTTCGTACATCGTGTGCTCGTGAGATGGATAGGTCCAGTTCGAATCTGCCTTTCGGGCATGCAGACCCATGAGTTGAAAAGACATGCGAACATCAGGAAGACGGCCCAGATACATCGCTTCCGCATGTTTGGTCATACCAGCTCAGCTCCTTTTTCAAGTTTCATCTGGAACGATTTGTTCAACACATAACCTTATCTTACCAGAAAAATAATGCGTGAAAAGGGTAACTCTTTGGATGGATTAGAGCATCGTCATGAGACATCCATGATGCTAAGGTATAATTATCAACCCGCCAAGGGAAAACAGGGGGCACGCTTACATGCGAATTATTCGATTTCTGGATGGAGAACAGAAGTGGCTTGCAGCGGTTACGGATGATGAACAAGCCTATCGTTTGCCACAAGCCGATTTCATCACACTAATCCATCAGTCCAGAGAGCAGGGGGTATCTCCAGTACAGCTTGTTGAAAGCGCTCTTAAACCCGTGAACCGTTTGACAGAGGATTGGACATCCCTGCATTTTATTAATCCAATTGACGCACCGGAGGTGTGGGCTGCGGGTGTGACGTATCAGCGAAGCCGGGAAGCGCGGAATTATGAAGCGACAGACGGCAAGCTGGATGCGAACACCTTTTACGATAAGGTCTACGATGCAGAACGGCCGGAAATCTTTTTCAAATCAACAGCTGCCCGGACCGTGGGACCTAATGAAGCCGTAACACTCCGCAGCGATTCCACCTGGCAGATTCCAGAGCCCGAGCTCGGGCTGGTAATTACCGCTGATGGCAGCATTGTGGGATACATCGTTGGAAATGACATGAGCTGCCGGGACATCGAGGGTGAAAATCCGCTGTATCTGCCGCAGGCCAAAATATGGCGCAGCTCCTGCGCTATAGGTCCAGCTATACGTTTGGCAGAAACGGTAGCTAATCCTTATGATCTTGACATCGTCTGCGAAATTTATCGCGATAGCAAGGTTGTGGTGAATAGTGAGGCCAGTACAAGCGAATTAAACCGGAAGCTGGATGAGCTGGTTTCCTTTTTGGCAAGAGACAATGATTTGTTTGACGGAACAGTGCTGCTGACAGGTACAAATATCGTACCGCCTAACGATTTTACACTACAGCCAGGAGACCGCATTGAAATTACAATCAGCGGCATCGGCACACTGGTGAATCCTGTTATTTCAAACCAATAATCGATGAATTCGAATAAATGAACAGGGAGGATGAGCGCAATGGGTTTTCAGTTAGAGCAGACGTATAACAATTTTATTAACGGTGAATGGGTAAAAGCAGGTTCCGGCCAGACCGAATCCAGCCTTAATCCGGCGAATCGCAAAGAAATTGTAGGTTATGTTCCAGCCTCTGGTGTGGAGGACCTGAATCAAGCTGTGGCAGCAGCCAAAACGGCAGCCAAAGCATGGCGCAGGTTAACTGGCGCGGAACGCGGAAATTATCTGTTTCAGGCTGCCAACGTACTCGAACGTCGGGCAGATGAAGTAGCCGAAGCGATGACAAGGGAGATGGGGAAGACCTTCCCTGAAGCCAAGGGAGAGACGATGCGCGGCGTTGCGATTCTCAGGTATTACGCAGGAGAAGGCATGCGCAAAACAGGTGATGTTATTCCGTCAACGGACAGCGAAGCCCTGATGTTCACAACTCGTGTACCGCTTGGTGTGGTAGGTGTGATTGCGCCATGGAATTTTCCGGTGGCGATCCCGATCTGGAAAACAGCGCCTGCGTTGATCTACGGCAATACCGTTGTACTCAAGCCAGCTCAGGAAACGGCGGTTACCGCAGCCAAAGTAATAGAATGCTTTGAGGAAGCGGGTCTTCCAGCAGGAGTTCTGAACCTGATATGTGGTAAAGGTTCCGTTATCGGTTCCGCGCTGGCAGAGCACCCGGATGTTAATGGCATCACATTCACCGGCTCCAATGAAGTCGGTAAACGGGTTGGTGCGGCAGCACTCGCTCGGGGCGCCAAATACCAGCTTGAAATGGGTGGTAAAAACCCGGTGATCATTGCCGCAGACGCTAATCTCGATCTGGCTGTAGAAGGAACGATCAGTGGAGGTCTGAAATCAACAGGGCAAAAATGTACAGCGACCAGCCGCGTTATTATCGAACGAAAAATATACGATGCTTTCAAGGAAAAGCTGCTGTCACAGGTTCAGGAGATTCGTTTGGGAGACGGCATGTCTGCTGGCAGCTGGATGGGGCCGTGTGCAAGTGAAGCGCAGCTGAACACCGTGCTGAGCTACATTCAGAAAGGACAGGATGAGGGCGCAGTTCTGCTTGCTGGGGGAAAAAGACCAGACAATCCCGAGCTTGCAGCAGGCTTTTATGTAGAACCGACCGTATTTGAAGGTGTCGAATCCCATATGTCTATTGCCAGGGAAGAAATTTTTGGTCCGGTGCTGGCCTTGATGCCCGTCGACTCCATTGAGGAAGCGATAACACTTGCCAATGACAGCGATTATGGTTTAAGTGCTTCAATCTACACGCAGAACGTTGGTTCGATGCTCTCGTTTATCCGGGATATGGATGCAGGACTTGTCAGAATTAATGCAGAAACCGCGGGGGTAGAGCTGCAGGCACCGTTTGGCGGTATGAAAATGTCCAGCTCGCATTCCAGAGAGCAGGGACAAGCGGCTATTGAATTTTTCACCGCGATCAAAACAGTCTTCGTGAAATCATAACCTGCGGGGAGGGTATCATGTACGAACAGATCCTATCAATTATGCAGGGAAAAGCAGCTGTTCTGGAGGGAACGGCGTCTGAACAGGATGGAACAGTGCCCGAACTGAAGGGAACGGAGTCTGATCCAGAGAATAAGGCATCAGACCGCTACGAGATTACAGCTCACGCTTCAGGGCCAAATGGTCATCTGCCATTGACCGATGATTTGCTGCGTAATGCTCCAAGCGGTGACTTGTTCGGCATGTCCCAGAATGTTGGCATGGGCTGGAAGCCAGGAGAGCTAAATGGAAAACAGTTTCTTATTTTAAGCACACAGGGCGGTATTCGCAATGAGGACGGCAGCCCTGCAGCTCTTGGTTATCATACGGGCCACTGGGAGGTTGGGCTGCTGATGAAGGCAGCAGCAGAGGAATTGTGCAGCCATGGCGGCATCCCCTTTGCCGGTTATGTCAGCGACCCTTGCGACGGCAGATCACAAGGAACAACCGGCATGTTCGACTCGCTTCCGTATCGGAACGATGCGGCGATGGTCTTCCGCCGATTGATTCGATCTTTGCCCACGCGAAAAGGTGTGCTTGGTGTTGCAACCTGTGACAAGGGATTGCCCGCCATGATGCTTGCGCTTGCAGGTATGCCGCAGCTGCCAGGCGTGATCGTTCCGGGCGGTGTTACCCTTCCGCCTACGGATGGAGAGGATGCTGGCAAAATTCAGACTATTGGTGCAAGGTATTCGAATGGAGAGCTTTCACTGGAGATGGCATCAGAGCTGGGGTGTCGGGCTTGTGCTACACCTGGCGGGGGATGCCAGTTTCTAGGTACCGCTGCAACTGCGCAGGTTGTCGCGGAGGCTTTGGGCATGACGGTACCTCACGCCGCTTTGGCCCCATCAGGACAGCCGATCTGGACCGAGATGGCACGTCAATCCGCGCGCGCGCTCATGCATATGGAGAAGCAGGGTATGACGATGTCTGACATTATTACCGATGCTTCCATTCGCAATGCCATGGTTGTACATGCCGCATTCGGCGGGTCTACGAATCTGCTGCTTCATATTCCAGCGATTGCTCATGCGGCAGGGTTAACCCTGCCGGGTGTACAGGACTGGATTCAGGTCAATAAACAGGTGCCCAGACTGGTAAGTGCGCTGCCGAACGGCCCCGTCTTTTACCCGACCATTCGGGTATTTCAGGCCGGCGGTGTTCCCGAGGTCATGCTTCATCTCAGACGCCTGGGTCTGTTGGATGTCTCTGTACCGACCGTAACGGGCATGCCTTTGGATCACGTACTGGATTGGTGGGAATCGTCAGAACGTCGTCATGTCATGCGCAAGCAGCTGCAGGAGAGGGATGGCATTGATCCGGAAACCGTCATTATGAGTGCAGAACAGTCGAAGCATCTGGGGATTTCCTCCACGGTGACCTTTCCAACCGGAAATATCGCTCCAGAGGGCTCGGTTATTAAATCGACCTCCATCGACCCGGATGTTCTGGATGAGCATGGTGTATATCGTCACCGGGGCACTGCAAAGGTGTTTACCACCGAACGTGCAGCCATTCGTGCCATTAAAACAGGCGGGATTCAGGCAGGAGACATTATCGTACTGCTTGGACGCGGTCCTTCAGGCACAGGCATGGAGGAGACCTATCAGCTAACGTCTGCACTCAAACATCTGTCTTTTGGCAAATACGTCTCACTGATTACGGATGCAAGGTTCTCGGGTGTGTCCACAGGTGCATGCATTGGTCATGTTGGTCCTGAAGCTCTGGCGGGCGGGCCAATTGGCAAGCTGCGGGATGGTGATCTGATTGACATTGTAGTGAATCGAAGCACACTGGATGGAAGTATTAATTTTGTCGGAACAGTGGGCATGGAGGTAACCCCGGAGGAAGGATCCTTTATTCTGGCACAGAGATCGTTTCATCCGAATATGCGTGCAGATGAAGCGCTGCCAGATGATACACGCCTGTGGGCCGCACTTCAAGCGGTCAGCGGGGGAACCTGGAGAGGCAATGTGTATGATGTCGATCGAATTATCACCGCACTCGAAGCGGGTAAAAAAGCACTGGGTTGGCACTAAAAAAACAGGACCTGGACAAACAAGTCACTCTGGCATCGGTGCTCTGGCCTGTATATATTTTGGAACAGATATTACTCATGTACCGGAGGTTTCTTCAATGAATACGATCAATCCTGTGATCACCAATCCCGTTCTTCCGGGGTTTCATCCCGATCCCTCTATATGCAGGGCGGGAGAAGATTATTATATCGCTACATCTACGTTTGAGTGGTTCCCGGGTGTACGCATTCACCATTCCAAGGATCTCGTTCATTGGCGCGCAATGCCGTATCCGCTAACTCGTACGGCGCAGCTCAACATGGAGGGCAACATTAATTCAGGCGGCGTATGGGCGCCCTGCCTCAGTTATGATAACGGAATGTTTTATCTAATATATACCGATGTGAAGAGCCGGGTGGGTGCTTTTAAAGATACACATAATTACCTTGTCACCGCATCGGATATCGAAGGGCCATGGTCTGACCCGATTTATCTGAACAGCAGTGGTTTTGATCCATCCTTATTCCATGATGAAGACGGGCGCAAATGGCTGGTTAATATGATCTGGGATCACCGTAAAGGCAAAAATCACTTCGCAGGCATCGTGCTGCAGGAGTATTCAGTTCAGGAACAGAAGCTGATCGGACCAACAGTTAATATTTTCAAAGGGACAGAGCTGGGACTGACAGAAGCACCGCATCTGTATAAGCATAACGGCTATTATTACTTGGTCACCGCAGAAGGTGGAACGGGCTATGAGCACGCCGTTACCGTTGCACGTTCACGGACGTTACAAGGCCCTTATGAGGTTGACCCGGCAAACCCGATACTCACATCCAATGGCAGAACGGATTTACCCCTGCAAAAAGCAGGTCATGGCAGTCTCGTGGAAACACACACTGGTGAATGGTACATGGCACATCTCGTAGGAAGACCCGTGCAGGATAAGCACTGCATTCTTGGTCGAGAGACGGCTCTGCAGCGCTGTATCTGGAGTGAAGAAGGATGGCTGAAACTTGCTAACGGAGATCGTTATCCAGAGCTTCAGGTCGCTGCACCTAACGTAACACCGCATCCTTTTGAAGCGCTGCCCGATAAGGATCACTTTGATCAGACCGTGCTTCGAAACGACTGGAACACACTTCGCATCCCGCCTGACCCGTCGTGGCTTAGTTTGACGGATCGCCCCGGATACTTGCGTCTGTATGGTATGGAGTCGATGAGCTCTACGCATCGACAAAGTATGGTTGCCCGCAGACTGCAAACCTTTGAAGGTGAAGCAGAGACCTGCCTTGAGTTCGCCCCGGATCATCCACAGCAGATGGCTGGACTGATTCTTTATTACGATACTCAGGATTATCTCTATCTGCGAGTGACACATCATGAAGAGAAGGGACTGTGCCTCGGGATCATTCAATCCAGATATGGAGTGTATGATGAGCTTTTGGAGGAAGATATTCCACTGACGCAGGGGAATCGAATTCGTCTGAAAACGGTGATTGATCATGATCGTGCCTGTTTTTACTACAGCTTGGACGAGCATTCCTCCTGGATTGAGGCTGGTAAGTGGACGGATATTACGCATTTATGTGATGAATCTCCGGAGTACATTCGCTTCACCGGAACCTACATTGGGCTTTGTGTGCAGGATCTTGGCGGAACACGCAAGCATGCTGATTTTGATTATTTTCGTTATACCACATCTTAAAGACTAAGAAGAAGGCTCCCGTTATCTGGGAGCCCTTTTTAGACATCAGGAACTTTTAATCTATAATCTACTCATCTCAAGTGAGACTCGAATAATGGTTGTTTTATGAATAAAAGCCATGTTCAAATGAGTTCGAGTGATATTCTGGATTTGAAATATTCAAAGATCGCCGGGCTGTCATGGATGGAGGTGCGGAGTGCGATGTAACCATCGGGACGAATTAATATAAGTTCTTCGATGGCTACATCGTAAATTCGATAGGCATTTCCTGCTTTGTCGATTATATTTTCCACACCCTCCGCATACGATGGCAGAATGACATGTAGATGAATTTTGTCGTATGTGAGGTTCTCGAGAGGAAGGATATCTGCGGAGTCTACAAAAGCCAGAAGAGTCCAGTGGGGACCGCGAAACAAGTCAAAAAGACTTCCCGCAAACCCTGCACCCTGCAATCCCTTCGCATCAGGAGCACGATCGCCGGGCATCAAACGAGAAATATTCGTTTGATGAGATGGATAGGCAAGAGAACTCGACCGATAGGAAATGAGTAACCCGCTCGTCAAATCGTCGGAAACCGTACTTAACGATTGGGATAATGCTCCGCGCTCACTAGCCGTTCTGATGACTCCTCCCATCTTTTTGGTACTATCCTCAAGCACGGCTTGAGCCACAGGTCGGCGCTCCTCATCGTACGTGTCAAGCAAGGCTGCATCCGCTCCTCGCAGGACGGTGTCCAGCTTCCATCCCAGGTTATATGCATCCTGAATCCCCGTATTCATGCCCTGACCGCCGGCTGGCGAATGAACATGAGCAGCATCACCCGCAAGGAATACCCGGCCGTTACGGTAACTTTCAACCATGCGCACATTAATGCGGTAGATGGACAACCAGGAGGCTTCCATAAGCCGAACCCCCTTGCCACTCGCTCGTCGGTCAAACATAGCTTGGTACACTTCTAACGTCGGCTCATCCGGTTCCTTGATTTCAGCCGGAATTGTGGCCTGCAATTGCCAAATGTCGGATTTCGGCAATGGTGTCACCCCAACCATACCTTCCGAAGAAGTCCAGATATGAATATGATTACGGTCCAGCCCTTCCAAACGCACGTCACCAAGATACCATCGCTCATGATCGTGTGTTTCACCAACCAGCGGCAAATGAATAAACTTCCGTATATTACTTTTCCCCCCGTCAGCACCAACTACATAGCGAGCGTGAATCTGTTCTTCTCCTTGTGGCGTGTTCACAGTCACCACTACACTATGCCAATCCTGAACAAGCTCTACAGCTTCCTTCCCCATCTCAATTTGGCCGCCAAGCACCGAATATCGATTGCGCAATGCTTTTTCCACATCGAATTGAGCAATCCATAGTGGATCACGATAGGGGGTCTCAAGTTCAGCGCTGGCTGCAACTGTAATTGGCGGCTTATCTACAAACCCGCCATCTTCAGTGTAATAACGAACAGGCAAATCCACGACACCTGTGTCGATAATGTACTGAACAGCCTCCAAATCATCAATGATTTCAAGTGAGCGAGGTTGGATTCCTTTGGCTCGAGAGGCTGTGTTATACGAGATGCTTCGTTCAATAATACGATGATCAACGTTTCGACGGGCAAGGTCGCAAGCAAGTGTAAGTCCTGTTGGTCCTGCTCCGACAATAAGAACATCAACAAAAGACTGCATGGCTTTCATGGACAAAATCCTCCTTGATTCATATTTTAGTATGTCACAAATACTAAACTACACCGTGCAGTGTAGTTTGTAAAGTGGAACTTATTTTTGATAGTATATCTATAAGGGGGAACTTACGAATGGATATTACGGAAAACAAAAAAGTTCGCAAAGGCTCTTTAGACAAACGAGCTAAAATTATCGGGGCAGCCAGAGACCTGTTCCTTTTAGATGGATTTGATCGTTCCAGCGTCGATGCAGTGGCAGCAAAAGCAGGAGTTTCCAAACGGACCGTTTATGATTATTATGGTGACAAGCAGAGCTTGCTGCTTGCCGTTGTGGAAGAAACGAGCGGGGCGGTTCTCGAACTGATCAAACAAGGGATTGCAAACCATCTCTTCGAATTCGAGGATTTGGAGCAGGCACTTGTCACATTTTGCGAACAATTCGTGGCTTCTGCCAATGGTTCGTCTGATTACAGTGCTTTGATCCGTCTGGTTACGGTAGAAGCTGATAATCTACCAACCTCTTTTCTGGAAAAGCTGGATCATGCAACGGAAGAGGGGATTATCAGAAGGTTTACCGAGTTTGGAGAAACCGGATTGCTCCATGTAACTGATCCTGAAATGGCGGCAAAACACTTTGCTGCATTAACGTTTTTATTGGTATTTAATCAACCTAAAAAAAATGGGGCTTTGGAGAAAGAACAGACCAAACGTATCATCACTGAAGGTGTACGTGTCTTTCTTTGCGCTTATGGACATCATTCCATGATGTAGAATACAGCCTTGAATTATGGAGGGAATACATATGAAACAGTATAAAGTCATTCATACGCATCATTCGAATTATCCAGATCCGATTGTGTTGTGCAAGGGCGATGTGGTTCTGTACGGAAAAGAAGATACCGAATTCCCGAACTGGATTTTCTGTGAAGCAGTGCACTCCAAGAAGAAAGGCTGGGTACCAAAGCAAATCCTGAGTGCACCTGATGATAAACTGATGGCAAGGGTTCAACAAAACTATTCTGCACATGAATTGAATGTTACCCCGGGCATGATCGTTGAGAAGGAATCGGAGTTGAATGAGTGGAGTCTCGTATTCACTGCTGATGGGGAGAAGGGGTGGGTACCGAATAAAGTAATCACCCCATTGAAATTATAAACGATACGGCTTGTCTATCCATTCTGATCTTAAAACTGCATATTGATACTCATCTATCCACTGACCCTTGGACATGTAATTTTCGAGCATATGCCCCTCCTGTCTCATTCCTAATCGTTCAAGCACTCGAATGGATTTGGCATTACGCACATCGGCAAAAGCAATCACTTTATGTTTGTTTAGTGAGCCAAATACATAGTCAAGCAGGGCGCAAAGTGCTTCATGCATATACCCCATACCTTGGTACTCGGGGGCAAGTGTGAAGCCAAGCTCGACAATACGAGGTTCAGCTCCAAGGGTATGGATCGCACAATCCCCGATCAATTGATTATTCTCGGACAAGGCAATGGCGTATTGAAACCACGCCCCGGCCTGATCGGGGGATTGTGCCATTTGTTTGCTGACAAAGGCTTCGGCATCCTGGAGGGTGTAATTTTCCCAAGATTGAAAACGAGCAACCTCCGGATTAGCCCTGTATTGATAAAAAGCCTGTATATCCTGCATATTGAATGACCGAATAACAAGTCTCTCCGAAACCGCATACTCTTCGTTTGTTTTCTCCATCTATAAATCACCCTTTTACTTTAATAATCTTCGCTGTTCTCCGTAATGTTCAAACAGGCCTACTGAAGCTCAGTCTACTCTCGATTTAAAAAAGTCAATCAGCCATTCCATTAACTGCTGTTGAGCCTTGCTAATAAAACGGTCCGCATAATAAGTCAGCTCCATATGCCTGACAGGCACAGGTCCAGCAATCGGTATGGATACGATATCAGACCAGCCGGAATGCTGTTTCAGCAGATCTCTTGGCTGTATTGTGGCACCGATGCCTGCCGCAACCAGCTGCAGCAGGGAAGACGCAGACCCAACCTCCATAACTGTACTTAATTCCAAGCCATGTTCCCGGCAAACATCATCCACCAAATCTCTGCCCAAATATCCCTTCGGATACATGACAAGAGCATGCTCCGTCAGTTCTTCAAGAGTAATCTCATGTCTCTTCGCCAGCTCGCTTGAGGTATGAACAAACACTTCATACGGCTCACTGCCTAGCGGAATCTGTACCAGCCTTTTATCCACAGCAGCACGCAGACCAACCCCGAGATCGACTTGATGTGCCAGCACTTCATCCCTAACGTAGATGGTGGAGAAGGCCTGCAGTTTAGTGTCAGGATAGCGGGTTTTGAACTCAACAAAGAGCGGAACGAGCTGAAAATCAAGGTCAGAGGGTAATACAGCCAGACGCACGGTTCCACGTTTCTCGGATAACAGCTCTTTAATCGCATTCTTCGCATCCATCTCCGCCTGAAGCATTTTCATTCCGTATTGATGGAGAAGCCTGCCTGCCTCGGTTGCAATGACTTTTTTGCCGATCCGGTCAAAGAGAGGTGTACCCAACTCCGCTTCCAGCAGACGAATCTGCTGACTCAGCGTAGGCTGGGAAATGCCCAATTCTTCTGCTGCTTTTGTAAAATGAAGATGCTCAAATACGGCCATAAAATACGTAATATTTCGAGTATCTATATATTTCACCCCAATGAATAATAGTATTTTACTATCATAATAATACGAATTATTGGATTGATCAATGGAACAGGCGGGCTTATACTCAAAGTGACTTCAACAAGACTCAGGAGGAAGAACACGATGAAAAAAACATTCTTATTATTGGCGCTATCGATTGCGGCATTGAACCTGCGTCCTATCATTACTTCTGTAGCTTCAATGATGGGCATGATTCAGTCCGAGCTTGGGATAAGTGCATTAACAGCAAGTCTGCTAACAACGCTGCCTGTGCTGTGTATGGGACTGTTTGCCCCTGCTGCCACAGCGCTTAGTCAGCGGTTGGGTCTGGAGCGAACGCTTTTTATATCACTGCTGCTGATTACACTAGCGACTGCACTGCGCGGTGCAGATCAGTCCGTCACTATGCTTCTGGTTACCGCTTTTTCGGGAGGAATTGGGATCAGCTTCGCTGGCCCACTGTTATCCAGCTATATCAAAAAGTATTTCCCCGGCAGCCCCGGCATTGTCAGTATCTACTCCGTCTCCATGACGATTGGAGCAGCGCTGGCATCAGGGTTGACCATTCCGATCTATCATCAGGCCCAAAATAACTTAACACTCGCTCTGTCCTGCTGGACTGTGCTGGGAATACTTGCTTTGATGTTCTGGCTGCCACTTATTCGCAAAAAACAATCTTCCAGTAGCAGAATGCAGCGTCTTCGGCTGCCGCTGGGCAACAAAAAAGCGATTCGATTCACCTTGTTCTTCGGCTTTATGGCCAGCATGTTCTACAGCCTGACAGCCTGGATATCACCGATTGCTCTCAGCTTTGGATACAGTACACAAGATGCATCGATCCTGCTTACCTTGTTTACATTGATTCAAGTGCCTGCTGCGCTGCTCATTCCGAATCTGGTGAATCGCTCAGGCAAGCTCAAGCTGTGGCTGGTCTTGTGCAGCATTTCGGAACTCATTGGTCTAGCATTACTCTTATCACCAGTTCCCATGCTTCCAGCCGTACTTTTTCTCGGCATAGGTGCCGGTGGATTATTCCCTTTGGCCTTAATGCTGCCTATTGTAGAAACGCGTACGGCAGAGGAAGCGGGAACCTGGTCGGCCATGTCACAGATGGGTGGTTATACTATGGGTGCTTTCGGCCCGCTAGTTATCGGAGGGATTTTTGATCTGAGCGGACATTTCAACGCCTCGATCATTGCTATGCTGGTCATTGTAGTGCTGATGATCAGTGTACAGCTGTCCATGTCGATGGGGAGCAAAACGGTAGAAACACCTCATAAACTATGAGCTGTAAGCACTACAAAACTGATGATACGCCACCGTGTAACGAGTAGACTCCAGTGTACTTCAGCTTATATACAACAATCGCCGCCAGCCTGTCGTAGTAACAATAACAGGCTGGCGGCGATTTTCATGTTATACAGCAGCTTCAGCGTAGGCTTGGGATGACTGTTTCCGCAGCTCTCGCCGCAGGAATATCCCAATCCCTAGTGAGGCCAAACCTATGATGAGAATACAAGCTCCCAGCTCCAGGCTGTAAAAACCCAATTCACCGTGCCGGAAGGCCATTCCCCGGATTATGCGATTGAGCCAGTTCATCGGCAGAGCCCATGCAGTTACCTGGAAGAATGTCGGGAACGCAAGCGGTGTTAATTGAATACCGGTTACCAGAAATGAAGGGTACAGAATAATACTCATTCGTGCACCAACCTTGGACACATTTCGAACAGAGTAACCGAGCAACACTGCCAGCAAACATAATGCCATGGAATACAGCAGTAGAGGCACAACAAAGATATAAGGTGCTGCTTCAAATCGCATATGTCCTACCTGCTTTAACATCCCGTAACTGAGCAGGGAAGAGCAGGTACACAATAACGCGTAAGGCACAGCTCTGATCCAGAGATGGAAAGGCGAATCTCCCGCCGACATCAATTTTCCTTCCTGCCGAAGGCGGGGAGCAATTGCACCAGCCGCACCTGTCGTAAGCATCAGTATAATGATGTTTACAAAGCCAATCACCATTGTACCAACATAACTGGAGGTTGGATTATATAACATGCGTTGTGCCATAGATAGTGGGGACAACAGATTTCTGGCTGATTCCATGTCCATACCGCTTTCAGCAAGATGGGTTAGAGAAAGCGTCATATTTTCGGTCGTTATAATCTCCTGAATGGCAGGCCGAATCCCGCTCAGGCTGGAAGGCATCGTATTGTCCATCCAGATTCCAATACTTGAAGACAACCTCTTGTCTTTACGCTGCTGCAAGCCTTCCGGGATGTATATAACAGCCACAGCCTGCTCATTAGCCAGCAGCATATCGGGAGAGAGTCGATTGGCAAACACATTGGTGATATCCATATATTGAGATGCATTGATTTTCTCAATAAGTTGTCTCGAATAGGAGGAATGGTCCTCATCCACCACGACAACAGGTGTTTCGCTTAACTGATTTCGGGAGAACATAAGCCCGAAAAATACAGCAGCAATCAGAGGAGCAATGAAAATAACAATAATCCATTTACTCCCGCGTATGTGTTTCCACTCATCAGCCAGTGATTTCATCAACCCGCACCTCCGCTGTCATCCCGGGAAGCAGCTCTTTACTGGATGGAATGGATACTCGAATCAGGAACATACTCAAATCTGACTGCCCCTTATCCCGCGTCATGCGCAGGTTGGCGAACTGGGGAGAGGGAGTTACCGAAGTAATCACACCTTGCTTTACAAGAGGTTCTTCCAAATAAGGAAAATGAACATTTATCTTTTGCTGAGTACGAAACTGCTTAATCTGTGATTCCGGGATGTACAGGTCTACATAAAATGCTTCTGTCTCGGGCTCTGTATTCAAAATAGCTTGCTTTGTATTCTCAGCCTGACTCACAGCGTCTGTACCTGCAGCAACTAACAAACCGCCTGCCAAAATAATAATTACAGCTATGACCATATAAATTACCCATTTAAACTTCACAACGATCTCTCCCTATTTTTAATTTTTCCCCATTTTCCGGCAGGCATGTTCTGCTGCCTCCATGATGATCTCCCCCAACGTCGGGTGGGGATGAATGGTCATCGCCAAATCCTCCACCGTTGCGCCCATCTCAATTGCAAGCGACAGCTCGGATATGAGGGTAGAAGCCTCAGCACCAACAATCTGTGCACCTAATACAAGACCGGTTGTGGCATGAGCAACGATTTTGACAAAACCTTCGGTTTCCTTCAGAGCCAGAGCACGACCATTAATAGAAAAAACGGATTTCCCAACGATAACCGGGATGGATTGTTGCTTGCACGACGTCTCGCTTAACCCTACACTTGTTACTTCTGGATGTGAGAACACAACCAGCGGAAGTGCCTTGTAGTCAATCGCGGACGGTTGGCCTGCGATCGCTTCTGCTGCAATCTTTGCTTCATACGAAGCTTTATGAGCGAGAGCAGGGCCTTGAACGATATCGCCAATCGCATAAATATGCGGGATAGCCGTTCTGCACTGCTCGTCGACCTCGATAAAACCTCTTGAATCAGAGGTCAAACCGATATGTTCGAGCCCGAGAGCTCCGTCCGTATTGGGTTTTCGACCCACGGTTACCAGTGCATATTCAGCCTGTATAACATACGGTTCATTCTGACGTGTGTAATGCAGATCAATATAGCTGCTATGCTGCTCGGCACCTGAAACCTTAGCACCTGTAATCATCGTGATGCCATCCTTCTGCAGCTGGCGAATGACAGGGGACACAATTTCACTTTCGAATCCGGGCAGCACTTGCTCACCGCCCTCCAGAATGGTTACGTTAGCACCGAACCTGCCAAACATCTGACCCAGCTCTACTCCGATATAACCACCGCCAACGACAACCAGACTCTTGGGAATATGAGGGAGGGACAGTGCTTCAGTGGAGGACAGGATGCGACCGCCAAAGGGAAGAGAAGGGATCTCAATCGGGCGAGACCCCGTTGCCAAAATGAGATGTTTAAAGCCGATCTGCTGCTCACCGTTTTCAGCATGATGTATCCGGGCCGTATGAGCATCGATTAAGCGAGCTTCGCCTTCCAGAAGGGTAACACCCGCCGTTTTTAGCAAAAACTGAACTCCTCCAGACTGCTTGTTAACCACTGCCTGCTTGAAAGCTTGAGCTTGCGGATAAGCATCAGCTTCGTGAACTGCCCCGAACTGCTTGCGTATATGAAAACGCTCTGCTTCTGCAATCAGCGCTTTGGAAGGAATACATCCCACATGTGTACACACACCACCAACCTGCTCACGCTCTACAATGGCGGTCTTCATACCAAGCTGTGACGAGCGCAATGCGGCAACATAACCTCCTGGTCCTGAGCCAATGACTAAAGTATCTACGAGTTCTAACTGTTTCATTGTGGAGCACCTCCGGGTTTAAAATATGATGAACGTAATATATTATAGTCATCATATTTTAAAGGAGTCAATATGCGATTTGGATTGTATTTTGTTTGTACAACGTACTCTCATCAGAATTGACACCCATACAATATGATGGTTATAATATTTTATAGCTACATTAAAAACTATTAGAACTACTATATGAATTGGAATATTTTAGAGTTATATTAAGGAGTGGAAGTCACATGCCTTATCCCGAAGGGCATAAGCTCAAAGTGCGACAGCATATTATCACCAGTGCGGCAAAAGCTTTCCGAACCCACGGGGTTCAAAACATCAGTCTTCCCTACATTATGAAGGGGGCGGGGCTGACACATGGAGGGTTCTACTCTCATTTTGAGAACAAGGATCAGCTTGTGATGGAGACATGTCAGTTTGCCATTGGTGATACCATTGAAACGTTACAGCGCGTCGCTGACAAAAACAAGGATGAAGATAAGCTGCGCATTGAGGCCGTGATTGAATTTTATTTAAGCCCCCTTCATCGGGATCAGTCAGAGATTGGGTGTATTCTGCCCGCTTTGTCGGGAGAAATACCTCAATTATCGAAGGAGATTCGCGAAGCCTACACCCAGGAGTTACAGCGCTTTATCGAGTTTGTCACAAACATGGCAGAGATCGATACTTCTGCCGGGTACGCGCTGGTAAGCAGTATGGTCGGTTCAGTTGCTCTGGCACGTGCGGTCAGCGATTCAAAGCTCAGCGATGACTTGTTGCAAGCTGGACTGATGCAGGCCAAACGAATTATAGAAACGGCCACCCATGAAACCACAACACCAAATAAAGAGCAGGGGGATTGATCGAATGATCATAAGAGAAGCGAATATTGAAGACATTCCACAATTAAGAAAAATATATCTGGATTCCCGTCGTGAAAGCTTCCATTGGGCCAATGCCGATGAGATGTCGCTTGACGATTTTGATCGGGATACATCAGAAGAACAAATTCTGCTGGCAGAGGAAGACGGTCAAGTGCTTGGATTTGCTTCGCTGTACGTACCAGACCGCTTTATTCATAATTTATTCGTGCACCCGTCTGCTGCGGGCAAAGGCGCGGGTAAACTGCTGCTTCAGCAATCCGTCGAAGAACTGGGAACACCCGTTACATTGAAATGTGTGTCTGACAACCATAACGCACTTGGTTTCTACAAGAAGCAAGGCTGGCAGCCTGTTGTAGAAGAAGGCGAACCTGGGTCAAGATATTGGGTCATGAAATTTGAGAAATGAGTGAATAAAAATGAACATTAAAAAAATCAACGAAAATGGCGTAACTATTGCTTACGTTACTGGCAGTGAACAATTAATTACAGATGTTCAGTCTGCGATCGATCTCATGGCAACGGTTAGATATGAAGTCGATTGTCACCGCATTATTGTTAACAAAGCTGATGTATGTGAAGAGTTCTTTGATCTGAAAACACGTTTGGCAGGAGAAGTGCTTCAAAAGTTCATCAACTATCAGACCAAAATTGCAATCGTCGGTGACTTCTCGAGTTACACCAGTAAAAGCCTCAAAGACTTTATTTATGAGAGCAATAATGGTAATGATATATTCTTCCTGCCAGATGAACAGCAGGCTGTTGAAAAGCTGAGCAGCTTAAAGTGAGTAGGGAGATATTTAGACAACACTGATGAGACATGTTTTGTTCTCATTTGCGTAGACGGTTGGTCATCCTTCTAATTAACGCAAAGAGAGAATAAGAGATGTCTTTTTACATTTTATCAACAAACTTAGTTTATCCAATATACAAAGTCTCTTGAACATGTTATCATCTCATCATAAATACAATTTAAAGCGCATTCATCAACATATAAGGTGGTGCATCGAGCCCAATGGATCAACATCTTAAACAAGCGATCGTCAGCGGAGAAAGCTCACTTGGTATTGAATTTGGTTCTACACGAATCAAAGCTGCCCTGATCAATAACCAGTTTGAAATTATCGCTTCCAGCAGTTATGAATGGGAAAATCAACGAATCGGTCATTATTGGACCTATCATCAACTTGAGATGGTTCATGGGTTACAAGATGTATATGGTCAACTCAAGCAACAGGTTATGACAAACTATGGAGTAAAGCTGCAAAAAATAGGTGCCATCGGATGCTCTGGCATGATGCAGGGGTATATTGTTCTGAATGAATCAGGAGAACTATTAGTTCCATTTCGTACATGGCGTAATGCCACCACGAGTACAGCAGCAACTTGCTTGACCCGACAATTTCAATTTAAAATTCCAGAGCGATGGAGTATTGCACACCTGTATCAAGCCATCTTAAACAATGAGGAACATGTCAAGCACATTAAATATATAACAACGTTGTCAGGTTACATGCACTTTCTTCTAACAGGAAGTAAAGCTATCGGTGCAGGCGATGCTTCAGGCATGTTCCCGATTGACAGGACAACATGCAGATACAATGAGAAGATGCTTGCACAGTTTAACGAGCTCATTAGCGATAAAGCTTACCCTTGGCATGTTGAAGACATTTTACCTTCTGTACTTACGGCTGGTGAACATGCTGGTTATCTTCACGAGACCGGTGCACGACTTATCGACCCATCTGGCGATCTGCAAGCTGGCATTCCGTTCTGCCCCCCGGAAGGTGATGCCGGAACAGGCATGGTTGCTACGAATAGTATCCAAACGCGCAGCGGCAATATATCGGCAGGCACATCCATTTTTGCAATGTTCGTTCTGGACAAAGATATCGGGGTGTATCCCGAGATTGATATTGTCGCTACACCTGATGGAAACCCGGTTGCCATGGTCCTGGCCAACAATTGCACCAGTGATATCAACGCATGGATCAGAGTGTTCCATGAATGCTGTGAGGCCATGGGATTAGAAATTGACCACAATCATTTATTTCATGTTCTGTTTAATAAAGCGATGGAGGCAGACCCCGACGGCGGCGGTTTGTTGAGTTATGGTTACTATTCCGGTGAGAACATTACTAAAATAAGCAAAGGGCGTCCGCTATTTGTCCGTTCTCCCGAAAGTCGATTTAATCTGGCTAATTTGATGAGGACACATCTGTTCAGTGCATTTGGCGCATTAAGACTTGGAATGGATATTTTGACGCAAAAGGAGAATGTAACTGTCGACCATATTCTGGCACATGGAGGATTATTTAAAACGCCCCTTGTCGCTCAAAAAATATGTGCAGCTGCACTTGATGTTCCCGTATCCGTGATGTCAACTGCTGCTGAAGGCGGATCATGGGGAATAGCCGTATTAGCTTCCTATATGATTCAGAAGAAGAAAAACGAGAGCTTGGTGGATTTTCTAACACTTCAAGTGTTTAATGGTATAGAAGCGAGCAGGGTGGAGCCAGACCGTATTGACGTGCACGGATTTGCCCGATTCATGGAACGTTACAAGAAAGGGCTTGCCATTGAGCAAGCCGCAGTAGATCATTTTATAGAAAAGGATTGAGAATGATTGACAGATAAATACGTCTGGGGAATATTCGTCGCGGATGTTTCGGCCAATTTCCCCAATTTCTATCCCATAGGCATATACAGCACAAAAGAGTCAGCCATGAAAGAAATCCTTTCTCTCCCACGAGATCACAATGTTCAACTACTGCAGCTGCCATTGAATCGTAATTTTGCATATTATCACAAAAAGAACGGTAAATTGGTGGGCATGGATTCCGTATCTCATGAGCATTTTCATTTTAAAGATGAAGACTGCGATTGAAACGATCAGGCTGTAACGCAACTTGAGGCTGTGGTGCAGCAATACGACTCGTTTTCCATACGTTGACGTTCTTAGGAAAGAGGAATGTCATCGCACACCTATTTACAAACCGCTGGTCGGTTTATATAATGGAGGTAACATATTGGGGAGGACTTCTGATGAAAAATGAAGATCGACGTAAACAGACAACAGAGCAGCTGTTAAAAGCAACAAAGGAACTTCTGCATGAGAAGGGCTGCCATTCCATTACCTTGAAAGAAATTATGGAGCGATCCGGCTTGTCCAAAGGGGCCATCTTTCATTACGTTAAAACCAAAGACGAAATTTTTGTCTGGATCCTTCTTGAGCATCTCGACATGATTCATGAAGCTGTATTAAATAACGTTGCTGAAGCCGAGATCAAAACGTTCGAGGGACCGATGCAGATTATCGCAGCCAATCTATCGGGGATGGAGGACCGGGAGCTGATTACGAATAAGGTTCTAGCGTATTTGCTTGGGAAAGAAGATGATCCTGAAGTATCCGAAGCTTTGCAGCAGTTCTACGATACCTCGGTTAAACATTCTGCTCACTGGATTAAACTTGGGCAGCAGCATCAGGTCATTAACCGTTCTGTTGACGCTAATAGTATGGGAGAACTCTTTGTACTGCTTTCCATGGGATTACGTGTGCGAAGCTTTATGAAAACGAACAATCAGGACGGACTTAAACCAAAGGAACTTGCTTCATTTATGGCAGAGACATTAAGAACTGCTTCACAATAACACATTCACTAACGAATGATGAAAAGGGGATGCACCATGGCACCATTTATCGTATTATGTACAACGTTTCTCCTGTTCCGTGGAATCGGCTGGCTTGGCGTTCCAATGCTGGATCATTGGTATCCCGCTCTCCAGCTTGCAGTAGCGCTTATGTTCCTGATGACCGCATCGGCTCACTGGGGCAAACGAAGAACAGATCTGTTGAATATGGTCCCGCCGGGCATCACGAACAAAGAGCGGGCAGTAACCTGGACAGGCATACTCGAAATTGCAGGCGCTGCAGGCCTTCTTATACCTGGGGTTGACTGGATTGCCTCAATTGGACTTTTGTTTATGTTGATCGGTATGTTTCCTGCAAACATCCATGCGGCACGCAAAAAATTGACCATCAATGGAAAGCAGGTACTGCCCGTGTTTCCCCGCTTGCTGCTCCAATTATTTTTTATCACGGCCGTTGTCCTGGCCTCACCATGGTTCAAATAAAGAAACTGGCCCAACCTTCAGCTCAGGCGGATGTTGGGCTTTTTGATGTTTCTGAACATTCTTTTCATATAACGTATGATCACAGTCAGGACACTTCCAGATGTTCAACAGGGCAGTATTTTCGGTTGCTTATATCTGAGGAGTTGATCTCAGCATTTAGCTTTTGATGATATCGACAATTTGCTTGAGTGCCTTTTTGGCTTCGGGGATTGGGAACACCGGGAATACATGGTTCATCTTAGGGTATTCAAAGTAGTTGATAGCAACGGATTGCCGGGCTGCTTTTTCTTTGAATTTACGTGCATCCGGAAGGAAAAATTCATGGGTTCCGATAAACACCGATATTTTACCCAGGTTTTTGATCTCGCCATGGAGTGGGCTGACCAGGTAATGCGAGCGTGGCAGTTCACCTGCATATCGTTTGCCCGACTCAACCAACATGTCCCAATTCAGCATCGGCTCCTTATCAATCATAGCCATGACCTCGGGGCTGCTCAATGTAACATCAAGCCATGGTGACAATAAAATAATGTCTTTTGGCTGCGGCAATCCTTGTTCTTTCAAATACTGCGCGAAGGCGAGAGAAAGGCCACCACCCGCGGAATCACCCATAATGGTGATGTTTTCTGGTTTAGCTATTTTCAAGATATGCTGATAGACGTTCAGCACACTTTCAATCGCTTCCATACATTGATGATTCGGAGCCTTTGGATATATTGGGGCATATACCGTACAATTTAATTGCTCCGTCAAATGATCCAGAAAATGCCAGTGCCATGTCAGCGGCTGCTCAACATATCCTCCGCCGGGCAAATATAGAACGATCCGTTCATCAGATCGAGACTTGGATTTCATCATATAAGTATCTACCGGGAGGCTCTGATCCTTGGTTATACTGTATTTATGTTTTAGCTTTGAAGGAACTTCATAAGGCACACTATTGATCTTTCTGCGTTCTTCCATGAAATCATGTACATTCATTTTTCTTTTGGTTATTTTGAGCAACAATTCTACAAGAAAACTTCGAATACTACGCATAATACCGACCTCCTTGGACCCCATCATACATGATTAGCATTATAAAAGATATTTAATTATAATTTAGTATCATAAACTTTTATTTAAGGATAGGGAGAATGAGATGAACATTACCCAGTTGCAGTATTTGATATCCGCTGCACAATTCGGTTCATTTACCAAGGCAGCAAGTGTGCATCATCTAACCGTACCTACAATCAGCCAATCCATCAGGCAGCTTGAAGAAGAGATGGACACCATTATTTTTCATCGCACCAAAAAGGGGGTTGCTCTCACAGCCGAAGGCGAGTTGGTCTTGAAGCATGCAGCAGCTATTTTGAAAAATATAGAAAGCATGCAGCACGAATTGCTCACGCTAAAGGAAGATCATATAGAGAGCATCACGATAGCCACCATTCCCGGATTTGTTCCGCAAGTCGTTCAGGGTACGTTAGAGCTCATGCAAAGTTATCCCGCACTCAAGGTGCAGATGATCGAAGGGGATACACAAACTGTGATGAAGCATGTACAGGACGGTTATGCAAACATGGGTTTATTATCCTACAGTAAAAGTCAACAGAACTCTTCGTTTGAATGGGCGCCGCTCGTAGACGGTAATGCCGTAATCATTATGAATACTAGTTCACCACTACGTTATTTCAAAACGATATCTCCACAAATTCTGGAAAATGAGGTGTTTGTTCTTTATAAAGATGAACATATCGAAAATATTGCCCATTATCTGATGTCTGCCAGTGCTGGTAATCGTATATCTCTGATTACAAATAATACGGATGCATTGGTTCAGATGGTCGTTAAAGGGAATGCAATTACCATTGCGCCCGATTTCATCGTTAACGCCTTGTCCTCCACCTATAAGGAACAGCTCGTCACAGTCCCAATTGAACAGCTCAGTTCTGATAACAAAGCTATATTGGGCAGAATTACAAAAGTGAATGAGCCGGTTCCTAAAATGGTTGAAGAATTTACAACCAGACTTACAGATCGGGTTAATCATATTAGTCACCAGATGGATTAAATGACATACCTGGAGTAAATATGAGTATCAACTTTCTATCGTTCTCATAGAAAAGTTGACTCGCATCCCAAAATGATATAATTTTGTATCAAATGATATTTCAATTTATACATTTAACAAATCCTACGAGAATGGATGGATGCAGCTATGGGAATGACCTCGAACATTAAATTAATGGTGGACAGCACCTCAGATTTATCTAAGGAACTACTTGACCGTTACGATATCAGCGTTGTGCCGTTATATGTCGTTATGGGTTCTCAATCGTACAAGGACAATATAGATATCACCACTGGAGAGCTGTACCGCCGCTCCGATGAAGAGGGCATCATTCCCAAAACTGCCGCGCCATCACCGGCTGATTTCATTCGTTTTTTCGAACAGGAGCTTGAGGAAGGCAAACAGATCTTATATATCAGCATGTCATCCAAGGTGTCGTCTACTAATCAGAATGCACACATTGCAGTCTCCGAGCTGCCGGATGGGCAGATTCATATCGTCGATTCAATGCACTTGTCTGCAAGTTATGCCATACTGGTGGTACGGGCAGCCCGGGCACTCGAAGCAGGACACTCGCTGGAGCAGGTCATCAAGGATATTGAAAATGTACGAGAGAAGGTTAATATTGACGTATTAGTGGACCGTTTGGATTATTTGTATAAGGGTGGTCGAGTGAGCAGTTTACAGCATTTAATTGGCAATGTCCTCAAAGTACGCCCTGTGCTGAATATTATTCAGGGAGAAGTGCGCTCTATTCAGAAGTATCGCGGAAAAATGGAAAAGGCGCTGGACGGAGTAGTACAGAAAATCGTTACGCGTAAAAGCGAAATTTGTCCAAACGTACTTATTATCGCTCAAACCTTTGCAGAGAAAATGACGGAAAGATTACATGCTTCGCTTATGCAGACAAATCATTTTAAAGACATTATTCTGATTGAAGGCGGTTGTGTCATCGGCTCTCATACGGGTCCTGGTACAATTGCTGTCAGCTATATCGATTTGTAAATATAGATCCAACCATCTCCTCCAAGTATACTTGGAGGTTTTTTTGTGAAAAAACAGGAAGTTGTTGAATTAAGTATAACCCTGAATTGAATTCAAACTTGAATGAGAAAGGCTGGTAATTACACTGAATCATGCCGCGCATACATCCGGTCATTCCAACGAGCACAAGAATGATGAGCTGGGCGCTCCCATCATCTTCAGGAATGTTATGTAAGGAATGAATATAAAACAGACTCTGCCTATAATTGAAGATCAGCTTCCCTGTAAACTACAGATATGGATACTTTGTAATACATGTTCATATGACACTAAACGTCAGGAAAAGGGGATACTCATCATGTTTCATTTTGAATCAGAGAAAGAACTTCAGCAGACGCTGCTTCAATGTAAACAGGCCGCTTTACAGGCACTATCCAATTATCAGCTGGACTGGGAGCAGATTCGATTCAACCAGCTCTCGGGCACATGTACCTTTGTATTGGAAACACAGGAGAAGCAAAAGCTTTTGCTTCGAATTCATTCGGGAACGGATATACAGGAGATTGAATCTGAATTATTATTCCTTGAATCTCTTCATACAAACAGTGATCTGATCATACCTCAAGGGCTTGTAAGCGCTGCCGGCTCCAGAGTAATTGCACTCGAACGAGATGGTGATGTTGAATATCATGCCACATTACTAAGATGGGTTGAGGGTGAGCATTCGCATGGGGCGCTTACGGATGATCAGGTGTATCAGGAAGGTGTGCTTTTGGCTAAACTGCATCAAGCCACCGAGGGTTTGACGTTCGCCCAAAGCTCCAATTTCAAACTTCCTGCATGGGGTCAGCAGACATTTCAGCAAGCCTGGGCTCGATTAACGAAGTATTACAGCAACTTTCTGCGTGAAGCAGAATTCCAGCTTTATCGTGAAGCCGCCGACCGGGTTTCCTCATGGCTCGCCACACTTTCGGTTGGAAATAACAGCTACGGCTTGATCCATGGAGACCTCCATCAGGGCAATATTGTTTTTCATGACGGGCAGCCTCGCGCCATTGATTTTGGAAGATGTGGCTACGGATTCTTTACATACGATATGGCCCATGTGATTCTGGGACTGTATCCCGCACAAAGAAAATTAGTCATTCAAGGCTACGAAAGCATCAGAACGCTGGATCAAGATTGGTATGCTGCATTAGAGGCATTTGCCGTGATGGTCCTGATTGAAAATACCAGCCATCATGCCCCCAATCCTCGGGAAACCGAGAGTCTTCAAGCGGAGCAGCCATACGCTCAAGCGATCCTTCAGCACTATTTAGACGGAAAACCATTTCTGTTTAATGCCATTGAGATTCATCAGGATTCCAGATGACTTGGAACATCCCGATGTGTTTGCTTACAAACGAAAGTTACATGTACATCTGGAGAGACGGCAGGAACGAAGAGGAGCCCAACAACTGGGAAAGCATCTTTGGCGGCTCGGCCTGGCAATACGACGAAACTACAGGGCAGTATTATCTTCATCTGTTCTCCAAAAAACAACCGGACCTCAACTGGGCCAATGCCGAGGTTCGTAAATCCATCTACCAGATGATGAACTGGTGGATGGACAAAGGCATTGACGGCTTTCGGGTGGATGCGATCAGCCCCGCTGGTTCGAATATGAACCAGCGCTTTGTGTGTAAATTGGTACAATGGCGAATTTTCATTTATAATATACCCATACAGGTATGCATAAGGAGCGACATCGAAATGGAGTATAACTATACAGATAGCTTGAAAACACGTTTACGGAGAATTGAAGGTCAGGTTCGGGGTGTTTTGCGTTTAATGGATGAAGGAAAACCATGTAAAGAAGTCGTGGCTCAACTGTCTGCGGTTCGTAATGCCTCTGACAAAGCACTTGCTCAGATGGTTGCCGAGAATCTCCAGCAGTGCATCATGGCAGAGCAGGAATCAGGCAACAAGGATACAGACAAGCTGGTGAAAGAAGCGATCGAACTGCTTGTGAAAAGCAGATAGCTGAACATATTTCCATTCAGAGCTTGAGCAGGCTCTAATCTCACGTTATAATACCCATAGGGGTATATGTTTATTTACGTAGTTAGCTGCGTTTCAAACCAAAACAGATTGGAGACAGATTGAGATGGCGTTTCAGATTCCAAAGGCAATTACACCGCAAGAGGTAGCAGCACAGTTAAAACAAGGAAAACAGCTGTTTCTGCTGGATGTTCGGGAGGAAGCGGAGTGGATTGAAGGTCATGTACAAGGGGCAAAACATATTCCGTTAGGACAGTTAATGGAACGGGTAGAAGAGCTGCCTGAATCTGAGGAGATCATCGTGATGTGTCGTAGCGGTAACCGCAGTGGTCTGGCCTGTGAGCTTTTGCATGAGAAAGGACTACAGATTGTGAATATGACAGGTGGTCTTGGCAGCTGGACGGACTACGATCAATTGGTTAGATGAAGCCTGTGAACTGTTGTAACCCAAGCACGTGTGAAGAAAGGATGTCATGAATGACACTGGTATTTATCGCAGTCGCAATCGGTATCATATGGCTTATTATTCAGCTGTGGCCAGTCTCCTCACTAACCTATGTGAACAGCAAGGAGTGGGACCCGTCACACCAACGGTGGTCTGATGTCAAAATGCTGGATGTCAGGGACTCAAGCGAGTTTTGGCAAAATCATATCCCGGGTTCAATCAATATTTCCATTGGCCGTTTGTCCGCAGTCTGGATGAAGGAGCTGTCACCGGATCAGGAAGTCATGATCTTCTCACGGAATTGGCTTTCCCGTCAAAAAGCTGCACGCATTCTGGCACGCCGTGGCTTCAAACGTTTGTATGCCGTCAAAAGCTGTTATTTTGCTATGAATGGAAAGGAAGATTCCTGTGAGCGCAAATGCTGTTATTAATATCGGCATTCTAATCTTCAAGGCGGCATAATGGAGCAAAACCTATTCTCAACATGCATTAGAAAATATCATAGCATTTCTTGAGGGAAGTCCAGTTCGAAAGCTCAGTGTATAAACTCTAAAAAAGTATGAACTACAAACTTGACTATAATTGATAACAGCAGTCCATCCATCGGGCTGCTGTTTTGTTTTAGCTAAAATAATTAAACCCGGGTAATATTGACTTTGTGTTTTTATCCGGGTAATATTAGTAAAGCATCAAAAAGGAGGCATTCTATGCAAGCTTCATCAAATCCAATCAGCTGCACTGCTTTTGTAGATCAAGCATGCTTCGCCAAAGGCTCATTACAGCATGTTGTGACCACCGTGAAGGATTCTCTGGAGGACAGCAAACTTGCACAAATTGTTATTTTCAATGATGGAACAGGTAAGCCAATCGACGTTGACTTTCGCGGGAGCACAGTTGAAGTGCTTGACCGATTAAGTAGTGAGAGTGGGGAAGGGTATGCTTCGGTTACAAAAGAAAAAGAAAATGAGCAGCCCGCTCGCAAGGTTGGTCGTCCCAAGCTAGGCGTCGTATCGGGTGAAGTTACGCTGCTCCCCAGACAATGGGAATGGCTCAAGGCTCAACCCGGGGGCGCTTCTGTAACACTCCGAAAACTGATTGACGAGGCCCGCCGTGTGGGAGAGAGCGAAAGTAAAGTTCGCGCCGCTCAAGAAGCAGCGTATCATTTTATGACTGCAATGGCAGGGGATCTTAATCAATATGAGGAGGCTTTGAGAGCATTGTATGCCGGAAATGAAGCTCTCTTTCACGAATTAATTGATGATTGGACACCAGATATCAGAGACTATGTTAAGTCTTTAGCCAAGGGTGCGTTTATGCAGGAAGACAATTAATGCAGCACTAACCCTGTGTGCAAAAGCACAACAGATCCAGAAGGAAAGTGAGGAGTACAACTTGATTGAAGCAGCTCGTTACATTGAACCGACTCAAAATAGCGGCATGAAGTTAATGCGACGAAAACTTAAAGGCAGTATATTCATGTTGAATCTGTTGCATTTTCGTGAAATCGCTGACTATTCCTCTCATCCTGATCTAACCCCTGAGCAGCCGATTAGCGGAGAGGAAGCATTTCAGCGTTACATTCAGCACACACTTCCGTTTTTAGAAGAAAGCGGAGGCGAGATTGTTTTTATGGGCAAAGGCGGAGAGTTTCTGATTGGTCCCGAAGCTGAGCAATGGGATTTTGTCATGTTGATCCGACAGAGCAGCATAGAGTCATTCGTTGCCTTTTCGGATCATGCATCTTACCTGGAAGGGATCGGACATCGAACTGCCGCCATCGAAGATTCACGACTATTGCCTATTACAGAGTTACCGAAATATAAATAAGAAGGAGAACATAACAATGAATATGTTAAACGTTAACGGTATTGATCTTGCTTATGACAGTTATGGCGATGAGCACCATGAAACCATTCTCTTGATTGCCGGACTGGGAACACAAATGATCCGATGGACTGTTCCATTTTGCGAAATGTTGGCGGAAAAAGGATACAGAGTAATTCGTTTTGATAATCGGGACACCGGGTTATCTACCCATTTTAGTGATCACGAAACACTGGATTTTGAAGCACTTGCCAGAACACTGATGTCAGGACAACGCCCGAATATTCCTTACACGCTTGAGGATATGTCCAATGATACGATTGGATTGTTAGATGCACTGGGCATCGCGAAAGCACATATCGTCGGACGTTCCATGGGCGGCATGATTGCCCAGCTTACTGCTAGCCGTTATCCCGAGCGTGTGCTCTCGCTGACTTCTATCATGTCAACCACAGGCAATCCCGAACTTCCGCCAACCTCGCCAGAAGTGATGGCGTTAATGACTCGTCCGGCTCCAAACCCGAGAGAAGATGAAGCAGGTTACCTTGCCCAAAGCACAGCTTTTGCCAGACGGATTGCAGGGAAGGGCTATCCGTTTAACGAGAACGAGTATCACTCGATGATTCGTGAGGAATTGCAGCGAGCTTATGATCCGGGTAGTATCGGAAGGCAAATTGCAGCTATTGCCGTATCCGGCGATCGGCGTCCCCAACTCGCAAAAGTAGTTGCGCCAACGTTAGTCATCCATGGAGCGGAAGATCCCATGTTTGTGCCAGCATGTGGTGAAGACACGGCGAAAGCTATCTCGGGTGCTGAGTTTATGTTGCTTGAAGGCATGGGGCATGATTTGCCAGAACAGCTATTTGAAAAGGTCATTGACGGAATTGTGCGAACAGCTCGGCGCAAAGTTTAGCAGGTTGAAATGGCAAGCGACTAGACAGGCATATGGACGAATTACGGGCCACAATCTTTAAATGACATGTACCATTGCGATAAACATTTAATTGTAATTCTAACAGCAGCGCCTCTTAGGCTGCTGTTTTTTTAGTTGTGCAAAGAAAACCATTTCTTAAAGTGAATAATTTAGTTTACAAAACCAATAATACAAAAATTAAAAATTTCATTTTGTAAGGAGGATAAAAAATGAAGGCAGATGCGGTCTTTGAAGGTGGGGGCGTCAAAGGAATTGCTTTTGTGGGTGCCTTAGAGGTGATGGAGGCCAAAGGGTATACTTGGAACAAACTTGCAGGGACATCAGCTGGAGCAATTGTTGCAGCATTATTAGCCTCCGGCTACAACAGTGCTGAGATTCGCAATTTGATGAGTTCGCTTGATTATACGAAGCTGCTTGGACGGACAGGAATGAACAAATTGCCTCTGTTTAACAAGACCCTTCCATTAATATTTGATTCTGGAATCTATAGCAATCACATTTTAGAGCAAGTGATACACGATTGGCTGAAACGAAAGAACATTGTAACGTTTGGCGACCTTCCAGAAGGAAAGCTCTCAATTATCGCCTCCAATATAAGTAATGGTAAGATCGTCGTTTTCCCCAATGATTTGCCTCATTACGGACTGAAGGCTTCCGAGTTTCCCATTGCTGCAGCTGTGCGAATGAGCACGACACTGCCTTTCTTTTTTAAACCTTATCTGTGGCATACGCCATTACAGAAGAAACCGTATTATATGTTGGACGGAGGCATGCTCAGTAATTTTCCTATCTGGCTCTTTGATGTGGATGGGATTCCACGGTGGCCAACCTTTGGATTCCGGTTATCAGAAAAGCGTACGTATGCGCAATCTATGGATATTAACGGTCCGGTTTCTTTGCTCAAAGGAATATTCAAAACCATGCTACAGGCCCATGATCAAAGACATGCAGATGAACATACGGAAGAACGAACCGTGTTTATTCCCACTGGAAAAGTAACAACGACGAAGTTTGATTTGACGGAAGAAGATCAGAATTTCTTACTCTCATCGGGGCATGCTGCAGCAGAGAAATTTCTGGAACATTGGGATTTCGAGATGTACAAGAAGAAGTTCAGAGAAAATCAGGCACCCAATCCGATGGGAATGTATTTCGAGGAACAGCAGGAGACATCCCGAATTTATCACTAACTCTGTCTTCCCATGATATATAGACATTAAGGAACAAACATGACCACTCGGTGAACGGGTGGTCATGAAGACTTAACAGTCATATATCCTGCCTGTTTTATTATCCACTGCACATCGATCCTCTTTAGCTGGCTGCGCAACAATCGTACTCGCAAGACGCTTTTCAAGTTCATCGATATCCATCGTTGCACCTAACGAAACAAAAGATTTTATAACAAGTTTGTGGGGCGCGAACAATTGCAAAAAAACAGCCACAGTCCTCGACTCGAAAAATAAAGTCATGGACTGCGACTGGTGTAACGACCTCTTTATGCGTCTAAGTAAACATTTAAAGCAATGCTTTGTAAACAGATTCACACAGCTCCGTGGTAAACCTGCCTGACATGCCCTCAATCGCAGTATTGGTAAATGCTACAACACTAAGCTCCTCACTCGGATCAACAAACCAGGAGTGACCATAGGTACCACCCATGCGCCATGTACCCGGCGATTCAGGTGTATTGGCAGCAGCCGGGTCTTTTAACAGCGTAAATCCAAGTCCAAAACCTCGCCCAGGCCAATAGGGCATGGCAAGATCACCAATCTGATTGGTTGTCATTTCTGTGACGAGATTCCTCGGCAGAATCGGATGTCCTCCTTGTCGTAAAACTTCCAGGAGTTTAAGAAAATCTCCCGCGCTGCCAATCATACCGGCTCCCCCGGAAGGATATGCTGACTGATCAGCAAACCTGTCAGGTGAAAGGAGGAAGCCCGCAGTTCCCTCCAGGAAAGGTACCGAATCCAACTCATGCAATCGCCGCGGTTCTTCCTCTCCGTCTGCGTATGCCGTGGTCAATCTGTCTATATCCACAGGGCTGAAATCGGTGTCCATCATAAAGAGGGGATGTGTTACAAGCAGCTGAACCGCTTCACGCAGCGGCATGGCCGTAACCTTTTCAATAACTGCTCCAAGTACATCTGTTGCGATAGAATACCTCCACATGGTTCCCGGCTTATACAGAAGCGGGGCAGAAGCAAGCCTGCGCAGATTCTCTTCCAAAGTTATTCCCGCTAGTTCCATGCCGTCCGATACCCCTGCCAGCGCATAAGTTCCCCCTTCTTCCTGAAAGAATCGATAGGTTAAGCCAGCAGTGTGTGTCATCAATTGTTGGATCGTTATAGAGGTATGTTGTCCGTTTGGCAGCTTGGGACAAAATCCAGGCAGCCATTTCTCCACAGGATCATCTAAATGCAGTCTGCCTTTCGAAATTAATACTAAAGCTGCCGTGGATACAACAGGCTTGGTTACCGAAGCATATCTGAACAAAGCATCCTCCTGCATCGGTCGTTGCTGCTCGCGGTCGGCCCAGCCGGCAGGCCTGCTGTATACAAGCTCCCCGCCTTTTGAGATTTGCACGACAGCACCTACAATTCTTTTCTCCTCAAGTGTGCGATTAATGACTGCATTAACTTCATTATGCAGTAATTCAATATCCATTTTTCTCATCGTCTTACTCCTTTTCTACAGTGATTTACTTGATTATTTATAGCAAGTGTGTTTATTATATAAATAATTTGTAACGCCTTACATAAGACAAACAAGGTAAATAAATTGATTTGCAGTGATTACAAAGGTATTCTGAAGAAATTACTTTATAAAAGAAGGATGGCGATCACCCTGGACGAAATTGATAAACATATACTGCTCCATCTGCAGAATCAGGCCAGATTATCGATGACAGATTTAGGAAAGCTGGTGGGGCTGTCTCAGCCAGCCGTTACTGAACGTGTAAAACGCATGGAAGAAAAGGGAGTTATCGAGGAATACCGAACCGTCATATCTTCGCAAAAATTGGGAAAGCAATGCACAGCCTATATGCTTGTTCGGACTCGGAATTGTTATCCTTTTCTTGATTTTTGTCGTTCTTCACCAGAAGTCATAGAATGTTCCCGCATCAGTGGAGAGCATAACTATTTATTGAAGGTCCTCACAGAAACAACTCAGGAACTGGAGGAGTTTGAAAATCGTTGCGATCAATTTGGCACCTATACTACGCTAATTGTGATGTCTTCACCGATTGCTTACAAAAACCTGATTGAAGAAGCGAATTTACTCACATAAGACTCCTTCAGGAAGGAAAGCCATGCTTTCTAGTCAGCCATACTGCAAGCAGGGAGGGAATCAAGAGGAGCAGTAAGGTGCCTGGAAGAAAGGCGGCTCCAAGCCATTCGAGAAATAAGCCGCCAATAATACCTCCCCCGCCGATGGCCACATTCCATGTTGTAACCAGCATGGATTGGGCTATATCTGCATTTTCCCTCCCGGCTTGTGCAATGGCTGTTTGCAGCAAAGTGGCAGCTCCGCCAAATGTGAGTCCCCATACAGAAACCCCGATCATGATGATGGCCGGTTGATTCATTCCCAAGCCCAAGGATAGAGAAGCCAAAGCAAAGCCCGTGATGCTGATTAGAACCAGTATTCTTAGAAAGCGGTCAATCAGCAGACCTATCACCCAAATGCCAGCAACCGAGGTGACTCCAAAAATAAGCAGAACCAAATCCACGCGTTCAGATAACGCAGTTTCCGCAAGATACGGTGCAATATAAGTGTATAGAATATTATGAGCTAACACCCATGCAAGCACGACAAACAGAATCGGTCGTACCCCCGGCATCAGGAACACCTTGTGAATCGGGAGCTGTTCACCTGCAGTTTCTCCTTTAAAATCCGGTACCTTCCAGAGTAACCAGCCAATAAGGACTACAGTTAGCAACGATACTGCTCCAAAAATAAGACGCCATCCTGTATAAGCACCTAAAAAAGTGCCTAAGGGAACGCCCAGCGCCAACGCCAACGGGGTGCCCATCATCGCTACAGCCATTGCTTTACCCTTCTGCGCATCAGGCACCATACGCCGTGCATAACCAGCTGTCATTCCCCACAGAACTCCTGCCGAGACACCTGCAAAGAAACGCGCCACAAGTGTAAGCACATAAACGGAAGATAGTGCGGTGATCGTATTAAATACAAGAAAGCCAACGATACACAGCAGCAGAAGCGGGCGACGTCTCCAGCCTCGGGTAGCTGTTGTTAAAGGAATGGCTGCCAGAAGTGATCCAACCGCGTAGAGCGTAATCCATTGTCCAGCGAGTGCTTCTGTGACCCCTAGATCTTTTGCAATCTGCGGCAGCAATCCAGCAGGCAGGCTTTCTGTAAGAATGCAGATGAATACTGCCATGGCCAAGGCCAGCAGCTCAATCCACGGAAAACGTTTGGAAGACGACAACTCAGCGTTGTCTTTCCTTACAAGAGCAATGTTTGAGTTCACGAAAAAATCTCCTTTATTTATTTTGGCCGCTATAGAAAATTCAGCCTCCATATAAGCATATATAAATCAAACACGGAGCTACATAGATGAATAAAGGCAGATACAGCGAAAAAAGAGGAACTTGCTTTTATTTTTATAGAAAATTCATGATTTTAAAGGCAAAAAAGCAGCATCGTCAGATGCCGCCTGTGTATGGTGTCAAACACTTCCAAAAATGATCTCAGCAAAGCTATTGTTTACTGACTATTGAGTTATATCGATTACTATAAAGATCAACTAAAGCACCCGGTTGACGTAGAGTAGATATATTTTCCTGAAACAGGTATATTTCTAGTGAGCTGACTTTATTGGTAAAGGCCAGCTGGTTCCATATTTTATACCGTATACTTATGAATGGATGAGGGCAATTGATGGAAATGAATCATGAGCTTCAAAATCTTTTGCAGCACACAATAAAGGAATATATACATCCTACAGCAGAAATTCTAAACATCGAGACCACGCCTATACATTCGGGTACACAGGCCGTGCATTTGATGCGTCATCATGTACAATGCAAGATATCCTATCAAATATCAAGTATATCTCTTGTTTCAAAACAAGCTGCCCGAGATAGACACTCGCTATGTTGAAAAAATGATTGGCGAGTATTGGAAACCGCAGTGGCAAGCAGTTAAACAATATGAACAATTCATCGAGCTTTTTGGCGACTATATACCCATTATAGAATCAGCAGCAGATGCCATTTTAAAGGACATACAGCATGTATTAAACGATCAGAGCAGTCAAACCTTGATTCATAACGATCTTAACCCAGGCAACGTTCTGGTTCGTCAAAATACGGAGGTCATCTTTATTGATTGGGAGGAGGCTAAATACGGCTCATTGTTCCTCGACATCGCTATGCGCTGTAGGACGCCGGAACAAATGAATGGCTACAGGGAATTGCTATCTGCCCAGAACATAGAATTTACAGATCATCATTGGAATCAAATGTACACCATCGCTTCTCGTTACCTGGGGCTTCGATACATGACTGGGAATCTGGGAGCTTGGACTACTCAGCCGAATGCCAAAGATCAGCTGAGAGGGTATTTGGATATGGTGGCGGGAGATCGCTAATGGATTCGCAAGGGCATGGTTCGACGTATGATGAATGATCAAGACAAACGCTGCTGACGGTTAAGGAAGCACATGATCATGTCACACGTGGTCTAGAGCCTGACGAAATAAATCAATCAAAAGTGACATTAGATAAGTTGTACCGAAATGTGAGAGAAGATTAATTAGAATTTATACGGGTAATGCACTCGACCATAAACATGCCATAGCATGTAAATAAACTGAATTCTATTCGACTATGTCTTGGGAATTTCAGGATGATAATCAGGTCAGGTCGCAGTAATAAATGCAAGCGGATTTGGAGGAGGTGGTTGTATGAGTGAAAGCGATATTACTGATATTGCTCCGATTTTAGAACTAAATAGTAAAGGGAGATGCTTTCATGAGTTACAACCCCGAAATTCCAAGAAACCGATATGATAACTATGGTGACCGTGAATGGACACGTCTTGAAAAAGATGGACATGGCGAGCTTTTGTATCAGGTACATCTTGATATTTTGAAGCGTTATGTTAAGCCTGCGGATAGAGTGTTAGAGATTGGTGCGGGATCAGGAAGATATACGAAAGATCTCGCCGTCATGTGTTCCGAATTAACCGCTGCTGATCTATCCAGTCATCAAATTGAATTCAACAAAGCCAAAATGCGCGAGCTGTCGCTGATTGACAAAATCAAGGCATACCATGTTCTGGATGTTCTGGACATGCGTATTTTCGAGAACTCTTCCTTCGATTGCGTTGTATGTATAGGCGGCGTAATCAATTACCTTTTGGACAAAGAGAACGATGGAATTCAAGAAATGTTAAGACTTCTCAAACCGAATGGCATATTAATTGTGGGTGCTATGAGCTTCATCGGGGCTTCGCTGTATTATCTTGAAGGAATCAGGTATGAAAAAGACCAGTTCGGGATGGAAGCAACAAAATGGCTCATGGACACAGGGGTTCAGGATGAAGAGCATTATCCCGTCCCAAGCAAGCATTTCATTCATATGATGAGAAGCACCGAATTGGATGCATTACTTGCTCTGTTTCCAGTTAGGGTTCAGGAGAGAAGCTCTGCCGGACTATACACGCAAGCTGGAGATTCTGCCCTGGATCATGCGCGCAACGATCCGGAATTTTGGAAGCTGATTGTTGAAAAAGAAATTGAATTCACCAAATTACCGGGCACTCTTGATGCTGGCATGAATCTCATCTATGTTGTACAAAAGCTGTAAATTGCAAGGAGTGAGCATTTGAAAATAGAATTGCCTCATTTTAGATTTCTTGCGTTTAATCACAATAATCAGCTTGTGGGGCAGGTTGGTTTAGACTAATCCGATCATACGTATCGAAGGACAAACATAAAATCCTCATTGAAGTCGCTATTTTAGCGACTTTTTTGCTATGCCGAGTCTTCTCTTTTATGTGAATACAAGGAATTACATCGTTCGAAATAGAATACAAATAAGATTGATTGTCTTATTTTCCAATAATGATCAAACGGGTTAAGTAAGACGATTCAATTATAAAAGGATGTTCATCGTTGTCCTTTTATGAAAAAAATCGAAGGGATGGATCTGTATGAAAACTGAACAATTATTAAATATGAATATAAAAATGAAATGTTTTGAAAGCGAGGAACAAATAAATGAAATTGGTATTACAGCATGTAAGGAAGAGTTTTGGTGAAAAAAAGGTATTAAACGATTTACATTTTCAATTTGAAAAGGGAAAGATTTATGGTCTGCTCGGGCGAAATGGCGCTGGAAAAACAACTTTATTTAATTGTTTAAGTGGTGAGCTTCCAACAGATAACGGTACGATGAAACTTGTTCATGAAGCAACAACCCGTAATTTAGAGATGCATGACGTAGGTTACGTGTATTCTCTGCCTATGCTGCCAGAATTTCTGACGGGATATGAGTTTGTACGTTTTTTTATCGAGGTTAATGCAGATGTCATCGAAGGGCGAGGAACGGATCTAGATGCCTTATTCGATATGATGCACATTGCGGAGGATGACCGGCACAAGCTCATTAAGCATTACTCGCACGGAATGAAAAATAAAGTTCAAATGTTGTTATTTTTACTTATAAAACCTACGGTGATTCTGTTGGACGAACCATTGACTTCCTTCGACGTCATCGTTGCAAGCGAGATGAAACAATTGCTGCGTGATATGAAAAAGGATCATATCCTCATCTTCTCCACGCACATCTTACAATTGGCAACGGATCTGTGTGATGAATTAATTATTTTAAATCATGGCAGTTTGACTCCAGTTTCACCTGAAATCCTCACTCAACCCGACTTTGAGGAACAAATTATTGAGTTATTGCGAGATGACAACGAGCAGGATGCCCAGAAGGAGAATGCCGATGCAGGGAATCTTTAGTACGATTTCTCGCATGTGGCAGCTGCAGGTAATTTCGCTAGTCAACCGCTTAATATATTTCATGCAAAGCTTGCCGGTTATAGGCACGTTAATCCGTGATCAAACGTATGCTGCTTTTCGCACGAAACGTATATTAGGTGCAATCGCCGTAATTTTAAGACTTGGTGCTGGTTTGTTCGAAAGTATACTCTACTTTGGAGGATTACTCATATGGCCCATACTGTTATGGACGGAAGGGCCTGATCCGGAGCGGTTTACACTTCTTCTTCATATGTATTTATGCATCAGTGGCATAATGGGCGGGGTAACTGGTGCAAAAGTGTTGGAATCCAACAAGATGAAGTATACTGCTGTCCGACTTATGCGAATGAATCCAAACCGGTTTATACGGGCTGTGCTCCTTAACAGGTATACAACGTTTTTCTTGTATCAAGGCATTGCATTGACCCTTGTTTCTGTATTTTTTAACTGTTCGATCATTCACGCATGGATAGCCGTAGGAATCATGACGTTTTGGCGAGTGCTATGCGAATTTTTTCATTTGCAGCTGTTTCAACGGAAAGGCATCGTTCTTGTCCGGAAAACATGGGTTATGAGTTTGACCATGTTACTTACACTGACTGCTGCTTATCTTCCCTTGACGCAATGGAGCATTCCTCCATTTGGAGCCGCAGTATTTGATCAACGATGGCTTGTTATATTGATATTGCTGTCAGGAGCTGTCGCTGGGTATGTGCTGCTTAAACATACGGATTATACATCAGCAGTCCGCGCAGTAACCAATTATGCTGATCCATTGTTGAACACAGAAATTATGATGGCCGATCTCCAGCAAAGAATGGTTCAGTCCAAAGACAATGATCTGGCCAACCTCCATGTCGGTGAACAGAGTACTCTAAACAACAAGGGATACAAGCAAATGCACGCACTGTTTGTTGAGAGGCACGCTAATCTCTTTCGGCCACCGTTCCGCAGACGTTTAATCGCGATTATGGTCATTGGTTTCATATTATTTTTCCTGGCACTGATCTTCAAAGATCATATTTCTGTTGAATTCATTGCAAGATTTTCTCCTTTACTCATTGTAGTTATGCTGCATCTAACTGTAGGAAGCCAGATTTGCAGAGCTTTCTTCTACCATTGTGATAGACCCTTGATGCGTTATCCATTTTACCGTGAGCATGCGCAACAGCATTTTCTGTTAAGATTGAGAAGTATATTAAACTTAAATCTAAAATTAGGTCTATGTTTAGCAGCTGTGCTAAGTGTACCAATACTCATACTAACTGAAGGGACAAAAATAAGTGCACTACTTCCCGTTTGGGTTATAACCGCTTCACTTGCTGCATTTTTCTCAGTACACCATCTATTGTTATATTATCTGTTTCAACCTTATACAGTGGAGTTAGAGACAAATAGTCCTTTATTCTCATTCGCAAACGGCTTCATTACTTTGGGTTTTATTGTGACGATGTATTTGGCACCTCCACTATGGGCATTAACCGTTGTTTTAATGGTCCTGACTGCGGCCTATTCGTATAGCGCTGTTTTTCTCGTAAAAAAATATGCTCATAACCGTTTTAGATTAAAATAGACGGAGAATCTTCGCTGTGTTAAAACCGTTGATCCGAAAGGGCTCAACGGTTTTTAGCATTCTGGGATTGGAAATGAGAGCTTAATCGCCCTATCAGCCAAGCCCAAACATTTGGATCAAGGCATACCCCAGAAGGGAAAGAATCACAGAGCCAATAAAACCGGCCGTAAAAGCCTTTAAACCCTTCTGTCGAAACGAGGCTGTATCTACAGTAAGACCCAGACCCGCCATCGCCATTGCAATAAGCAAATAAGCAACAACAATGATGAGATTGGTTAGATCATGTGGGATAATATGCAACGTATTGACTGCACTCATTATGAGGAAACCCAATATAAACCAAGGGATCGGCAGAGCTTTCCAACTTCTCTTACTTAATGCGCTGTTACCCGTATCGTTAGAATGAGACTGACGATTGGACCAGAATCCCAACAACATAGCAACCGGAACCAGAAGGGCAACCCGTGTTAATTTTACCATGACTGCCAGATCCACAGCCTCTTTATTCACAGGTTCCGCAGCTGCAATGACATGAGCGATTTCGTGCAGCGTTGCTCCTGCAAAGATGCCATATCCTGATGTAGACAAGTGCAGAAAGGGATATAGAAGCGTATAGGCGATTGTAAAAATAGTTCCGAGAATGGCTACGGTAGCCGCACCGATTGCTGCTTCTTCATCCTTGGCTTTGATTTGCGGGGCGATGGCCACAACGGCTGCCGCGCCGCAGATGCCTGTTCCACATGCCGTTAACAGCCCCAAGTTTTTTTCAACCTTGAACCATCTTGCAAGGCCGTACACAACAAATATCGTTATCGTAACGTTTAGAATGGAGATTACAGCAACCTTAGGACTTGCATGGAGGATATCACGTAAGTTCAATCGCATGCCAAGCAGAATAATTCCATATCGTAGAAGCTTTTTGGATGAAAAAGAAATGCCGCTTGCCATGTGCTCAGGCACATTGCGAATAGCCCGCCAGATCATGCCAAGCAGGATCGCAAGCACGAGCTGGCCCATAATGTTTAGCAATGGAAAGCTGGCTGCATATTTGGCAGCCAGCGCCAGGATGAGTGTTAAGGCAATGCCGGACAGGAATCCTCGTTTTTCCTTGTGGTTCTCCTGCTGTAAAACGTAAATTTGACTCATGCAGATCACATCCGATTCCTTTATTTCGTGCTCATCTATAACTATAATTAGTTATGATTCAGAAGAGAAATACAGAAATGTAATGCTTATCATCATTAAAACTAATTATTAAATGAATTGAAGCCGTATGAAATAGAAAATGAATTAGAGCGATCTAAACGAGAAAAGGAGACCTTCATCATGATTGTTGAAAGCTTGAAGTTATACGTCACGGTGGTCGAACAGCGTAATTTTTCAAAGGCAGCAGAAATATTGCACATGTCACAACCTGGTGTGAGTTCGCAAATCCGGAATTTGGAGAAGGAATTTGATGTAAAGTTAATGCATCGTTCGCCCAAGTGGGTCAAATTGACGGAAGCAGGAGAGCTGCTCTATGTGCGTGCCAAGGAAATGCTGAATCTGTATGAATCGGTGAAATTGGATATAGCCAGGTTACAAGATAACGTAAGTGGGTCACTACAGATCGGAGCAAGCTTTACTATTGGAGAATATGTTCTTCCTCGCCTGTTCTCATCCTTTGCCAAGCAGTACCCCGACGTGTTCATGGAAGTATTCATCCGAAATTCGTCTCAGGTTATTGAAGCTGTTCGACGTAATGATATCGATTTTGGTTTGGTTGAGGAAGACATCGAGGCTCCTGACTTGAATGTGACAACATTTATGCGGGATGAATTGATTATCGTGGCTGCGGAAGGGCATCCGCTAAGTCTTTCCATGAATATGGATCTGGAGCAGCTGCAGCATCAAGTATGGGTACTTCGGGAGACAGGTTCGGGAACCAGATCTGTTAGTGACCGATTTCTAGCTCAGACGGGACTCCGCATAAGCCGTTCATATGTGTTTAACAGCAGTCAGAGCGTGAAGGAAGCCGTGTTCTCTGGTTTAGGCATCGCGATGTTGTCTCGCTGGGTTGTAAAAAGGGAGCTGTCCGCAGGAGTGCTCAAGGAAATTTCTATTCCGGGTATTCTGATGGAGAGAAACTTTTCTCTCGTTCGACGAAAGGATCAAATACCTACCCGAGCCAACGAAGTATTCTCTGAAAAACTACTGAAGCTGGACAACCACTTTATTTGGTGAATTCGCGAGTAAGGTTTAATGGAAATCGCACTGCAATGCATGGCTTGTCCTCAATTGATCCCGTAGGAAGAAAAAACCTTTTACAATCATTGGTATTACGATATAATGCAGTAAACAAGTGCATTATCCAACAATAAAAGCGAAATCCTGCTAGCTGATGAATGAACCCTGTGAGAATTCATGTTAATGAACCGGAAAATGAAAATCCTATCTACATTGGAGGTATCGTTATGGTCAAAAAGAAAATGTCCAAAGCCCTCAGCGCAGTCTTAGCCGTATCCATGCTGGCTGCTGGCGCGATCGTGTTTATCCAGGATAATCCAACATTAGAGATAGCAAAAACAGCAGGGGATAAGAAGGTCGAAGTAATTAAAGGTATTCAAAGCGCCTGATGCGTTATTAACGGAATCAGAACGCTACCTCAGCTGGTTTAACCGAGCTGAGGTTTTTCATTTTGCTATATAAGTTGTTGAACTATTCATTTACACGTGAACGGAGAGGACAGAAAAAACCTGAAAAAGCGGAGCGGTCGCCTTTATCACCGGATTTTCCCCTCTAAAAAAAGGAACCAAAAAAAATCTGGGGATAACAGCGATTGGAAGGTTGTTCTGTCATCGGAGTGGATGGTGTAAAATTTTTAGTTCAACTTATATAGAAAACAGTTTTCATTAATCTGGGGAGGTGAATCTGTTGAAAGAAATCGGAGTGGGGTTCTTACATGCTAGGCTCTATGCAAAGCCAGTGAACGATATGGCAATGCTTTGTGTAGAGCTGATTAATAACCAAAATTGCCAACGTTGAATCCTAGTATTCAAAACTGGCTTTGCACCTTATTGATCCATTAAATAAGGAGTGAGGCCCATGAAATATTCCAATGCCGAATCTATTCTTCCTGAAGAACTGCTGCGCACCATTCAAGAATACGTTCAAGGTGAACTGATATATATCCCGAAACCCAAAGAGGCCCATCTGAAATGGGGCGAGAAAACACATAGCAAGAGCAGGGTATCTGCTCGAAATGCGGAGATTCAATCGTTATTTCGCAATGGGCTCAGCATAGAAGAATTGGCGAGTCAGTATTTTTTATCCTACGAAAGCATTAAGAAAATTGTTTATAAAAAAAACTAATGTCATCCGCTAAATGGTCGTATCGACCCTTTAGCGTTTTTTTGTGCAAAGATGGATTAAATCAACTTATACATAGTCACCGCACTACTGCATTGTTAGACTCAAGTTGAGGTGGCCGGGAAGAGGAACGAGCCGCTTGTACAAAAGGAGTGTAACGAATGAACGAAATGATTAAGAAGAAGCTGCAGAACAAAAATGAACAGCTGATTAACATGGTTATTGAACGCGCAAAAAGAGATTTCCCCGATGATATCGCCATTATTGGTCTTACAGGTTCATTTAGCACAGGGGATTTTCATGAGAAGAGTGATCTTGATCTGATTATTATCAATCATACAGATCGGGGGTGGGGAATATCCGATTGCTTCATTCTGGAGGACGTTGGATATGACATCTATTGCACGCCATGGGATACAAGAATACGAGCGCAATCCACCTTGGAAAGTCCCGCGGTATCGAGCTTGACCAACTTAAAAATTCTCTATTATGCAGCGCCAGAGGATTTGGAGAGATTGAACGATTTCCGGCAAAAAGCTCTTGATGCACTTGCAGCCCCAATTGAAGAAGCATGTCTTAACCGGGCAAAGGAATGGATCAATCAGGCCAAGCAAGCATACAGCGACACCATGCTGGGCGAAAATATCGGTTCAGTGCGACAGGCATCTGCCAATGTTCTGTACAATCTGGTTCATGCCCTGGTTAGCATGAATAATACATGTATCCAGCGAGGTATCAAGCGATATCTGGAAGAAATCCAATCGCTTCGTTATGTACCGAATGATCTTGAATTCTTATACATGTCAATTATCGACGCTCACACTATTGAAGAGATCCGCACGGCATCCTTTAATATGTTGAAAAGCGTTGAGATGTTACATCGTACGCTGTGTGATATGTTTATCGTAAAACCCGCTCCAAGCTTTGATAATCTGGGAGGAACGTACGAGGAATTATGGTGTAACTATCGCCATAAAATCGCGAACAGTGTTGCTACAAACGATGCCGCCTATGTCTTCCTTTCTGCTTTTGGAGCACAAGAGTATCTTGATGAAATGGCTATGACAAGAGGGACGAAGAGATTTGATCTGATGCAATACTTTAATGCAAGTGATCTTCCTGTCATGAAAGAGCGATTCCTTGAAGTAATGGATGAATATCTGGTTGAGTATCATAAGGTCGGCAGGGAAGTCAAACGTTTTGCAACCTTTGAGGAGCTATATCATGATTATATGAAGGGCCATGAAGAGTAACCTGCTCCTGACAATCGAAAATACGAGCGGGAATGACCGAAAACATTAAAGAGCCGAAGCGAGATGACCTCTGCTTCGACTCTTTCTTCACTTCTAGTTAAGCTAATACATCACATAAACATGTCCAAAATCAGAACACCCGCAAGTCCTACCAAGGATATAATCGTTACCATGACGGACCAGGTTTTTATCGTTTTGCCTATACTCAGATTAAAATACTCTTTGTAAATCCAGAAGCCTGCATCATTTACATGAGAGAACGTCACACTACCTGCACCAGCTGCCAGAACCATAAGTTCCGGACTGACCCCGGTTGCGGCAACTAGTGGTGCGGCAATACCAGCTGCTGTCATACCAGCCACCGTTGCAGAACCAACAGCAATTCTCAAGATGGCTGCAATCAACCATGTCAGTACGAGGGGAGAAAGAGTGGAGCCTGCCATAAGATCAGAAATATATTGGTCAATATGACTGTCAATCAACACTTGCTTGAACGCACCGCCACCAGCAATGATGAGAAGAATCATACCGATTCCGCTTACAGACTCACTCAGCGATTTCATGATTTCCGGCATTTTTTTGCCCAGATTCAATCCAAACGTGAAGATAGCAACCATGACAGAGATCAACAAAGCCACATTAGCATTACCGATAAAATCAGTCACGGGTGAGATTACCGATCCAGGTGCAAAAATATGCACAATCGTTTGCAGCGCAATCAAAATGACGGGCAGAAGTGCTGTGAAAAGGCTGATTCCGAATTTAGGCAGCTCTTCTTCCTTGAATTCCTTCGGATCAAATAGCCCTTTGGGGATGTCAATCTGCAAGGCTTCTTTTTTAAACAACTTGGTATACACAGGGCCTGCAAGGATAAATGCAGGGATTGCAATCAGGATGCCCAGGATCATCGTTAATCCGATATTGGCTCCAAAAACATTAGCAACAGCTGTTGGACCAGGGTGTGGAGGCACGAATCCGTGCATCGTTATAAGGGCTGCAATGACAGGCATTCCAAGATAAAGAACAGGCACACGTGCAGCTCTGGCGATGGTAAATACCAACGGGATCAATACCACCACTCCAGTTTCGAAAAATAAAGCGATTCCAACAATAGCTGCTGTAATAACGGCTGCCAGCTGCGTTCGCTTCTGACCAAAAGCGCTGATCATCGTTGTTGCAATTCGCTGTGCGCCACCGGAATCTGTCATTAATTTACCGAGAATACCTCCAAAGATGATAATCATCGTTAAATGACCAAGTGTTCCACCTAAACCGGATTCGATGGACTCAACCGCCTGAAGCGGTGTCATTCCTTCCAGCACTCCAACAGCCAGAGACACAATAATCAATGATATGAAAGCGTTTAACTTAAAGGCCATCATTAAGATGAGCAGTAGAACAACTCCAATGGTAACGGAGATAATTGGCATATGTTTTCCTCTTTTCTGATTGGTCTTGATCCAAAAGACCGCATGCAGGGAGGGCACTGTTTTCATATTTATAGACAGACCAGTGCTGCTCCATACATAAGGGTCATATTAAACCTGTATTTGAATCACTTGGCACTTAACATTTCAACGACTTCTCTTAAATCCGTTTTGGTACCCACGTTACCAGGGAAGATGACATAGGAAATGCCCGGGAACTTGCTTTCATTACCTGTGGTCCACACGGGAATCCCTGGACGAATTTGCCCCGCAACGGTAGCTCTTTTGACTTCAAGACCGTTGGTTCCAATATCGCTTGAAGTAATGCCGCCTTTAGCGATGATGTAGGCCGGTCGAACTTCCAAACGTTTCACAATGCTCGTAACGGCATCGGAAATTTGAACGGACAGCTTTAATTCATCTTCTTTTCTGTCCTCTCCAAGATCTAATCGCTCCCTTTTGGTGTAGACAGCGACATTTTTACCCTCGAGAATCCATTTATTCGTCGTTTCAACAACTCTGTTCAGTTCGTTCTCAAATTGATCAGGTTCCAGAACAAGATGTACGTTAAACTCAACAAACTCAACTGCATTCGATTTCTTTAGCTCTTCGAACTGTTCTGTTGTTTTTTGGACGTGTGACCCAATAATAACTAATCCGCCATGATTGGTTTCGTCACTCATCATCTCTGCACGCGTAAGCAGACTTCGGTCACTAATGCCTCCAATGACCTTGGTCAGTGCAGCAGCACTTCTAAACATAAACTGTTTACCTTTATGGATCGCTCGAATCAAAGCGATGGTGAAGAGCTGTACGTCGGTATAATCAACCGCATTGACAATGACTTTATTAAAATCCTTAACACTCAACAACTGATTTTCGATCAGGTCAATGTTCATGCTGCGCAGACTTTCGAGAGAGATGTAAGTCATATGTTCTGCTGAATACTGGCCATTCGACTTTTCTTCAGCCCATTCGCCTAAGTGTGATCGGGAGTAACCAAAGGTGCGATCTTTAGCAAACTCGGTTTCTCCAGCAGGCACCAGTTCCGTACCATATTGAACATAGTGAACATTATCAATGGTGAAGCGTCCGCCTTCTTTGAAAAAGGGAAGAATGATCTCACCGTCAAATTGCATATCTGACTTGGCTTCAACTGTATCCTTCAGCACTTCCGTCTCTAACGGGTAGTGACCTCTTAATGTGGAATCTCCACGACTAATAATCGTAAACTTGCGATTATTTCTCTTTGCAGCTTCAACAATATTTGCACCAATCTCCTGATGTGCCTTTGTTGTCTCGGCAGCTGTAAATCCGCGTGAGTTTGTAAGAATGAAGAACATAGGATGATCTTCCTTAAAACCTCTGTCGATGCTTTCCAGTGACCAATCCGTATAGACCGATACACCATGTACCGTTTGCACACCCGTTGGATCATCATCAAGCACGATAATTTTGTGATCGAATCGTTGGAGTTCCTTTTCCATCATTTGCTGAACAATGGACGTATCTACAGAGGGTATGTTATTGAAAACTTCCTCAACAGATCGATTATTGTTTTGCATGATCAAGACCCCTTACTTCAACATTCGCTAATTTTTCATAATACTGCACAATCCCGCCGTGGTCATCCATCAATTTCCCGACAACCTTCAGCGCGTGGAACATCTCTAACAGATGACTGGATAGGGGAAGAGGTACACCAATCTCGTGTGCTGTCTCCATGACGTTAGTGATATCTTTCATATTAATCGCGATCGTGCCCCCTGGAGCAAAGTTTCTTTCCAGAATCAGCGGAACTTTGGCGTCCAGAACTGCACTGCCTGCTAAACCGCCTCGGATGGCCTGGTACATTTTCTCGATATCTATACCTGCTTTCGCTGCAAGGACAAGCGCTTCAGACATGGCAGCAATGTTCAAGTTTACGATGATCTGGTTTGCGAGCTTGGCTGTAACTCCGCATCCGCTATCCCCAACGAGAGTGACTGCCGTCCCCATATCAAACAATACTGACTTGGCTTGCTCGAATACGCTTTCTTTACCGCCCACCATAATTGCCAGAGTTCCATCAATAGCTTTAGGTTCCCCGCCGCTAACCGGCGCATCCAGAAAGCCAACTCCTTTTTTGGCCGCTTCTTCTGCCAGAGCGATGGAAACAGCAGGAGTGATGGAGCTCATATCGACAATAATAGAGCCTTCTTTTGCTCCCGATAAAATGCCATGTTCACCCAAAACAACAGCCTGCACATGCTGAGAAGCAGGCAGCATCGTAATAATAATTTCACAGTTCTCAGCGACTTCTCTTGGCGAGGAAGCTGCAGCAGCACCAGAGTCTATCAATATCTGAACCGCTTCCTGATTAAGATCGTTGACGGTTAATTCATGTCCTTTTTTTCTAAGATTTAGAGCCATTGGTTTGCCCATGATCCCCAGTCCGATAAAACCTACTTTTTTAGCCATAATGTAGTCCTCCTAAACCTTTTCTAAACTAGAGCCTGTTAATCTCCATGGAAGAATATTGTTCAACAAGCTGCATCAAAAATCATTAAAGCAGCTTGAGAGCAAATTAATAATGAAATCCTGTCAGCAACCGCTTACATCGTTGTTTGCGTTTTCATTGTATACTAAAAATATAAAATTGTATACATTAAAATCTTATTTTGTATACAATTTTTAAATTTTTGTATATTTTAATTGCGAATTCTCGTATATTGGAATGCTTTTATGAACATAATTTGGTACTATATTGATATGAGAAATGAAACTGAGGTGAAATTAGTGCATGAAAATAATAGTTCGCGACCCGCGTATCACCAGTGTTATGAAATTCTCCGGGACAAAATATTGAATGGTGAGCTTCCTAGCGGTACGAAGATCGTTGAAGAGAAGCTGGCTGCAGAGCTCGGAGTGAGCAGAACACCCATCAGGGATTCGATACGCAAGCTTGAGAACGAGGGCTTAATTCTTCAGAAGAAAGTAGTCAAGCCTACCGAGAAGGATTTACGTAATTTATTTAATGTTCGCATCTTGCTAGAAGGGTATTCGGCCAAATGCGCGGCGAATTTCCTGAAAGACAATGAGATTGAGGAGCTGTACAAGTATGTGGAGATCGGAAGATCGGGGACCAAGGACGAGATCATGTCAGCCAACGAAAGTTTCCATAACGATATTGTAAAAGCGAGTAATAATCCACTCATGATCGATATTATAGATCGGATGCAGGCTATTATTTATCTGTTCCGAAAAACAGTTGTGATTTATAATCGTCCTCATCTTATTGATGAACACGAGGAAATTTATAGTGCAATAAAGTCCAGAGATGGAGAGAAAGCAGAAGCATTGATGAAAAAACATTTAGAAAACGATCTGAACTTTTATTTGCACGTGATGAGCAATCAATAAGGAATCGGAATGTTGGAATAAAAATGGATAACAAGGGGGAACGTAGGAAGAAAAAAGGTGGAGTTCCATGTACCGTTTATGCGTTTTGTTCATGAGTCTTTTTCTCATCGTTGGAGCATCTTATAAAGCCGATGCCTCGGAAATTTCCGGAGCTTCTATCCTAAATGATCTGCAAAAAGGTGGTTACATCCTTTATGTTCGTCACGGGGATGCAACAGTAGGGGAAGATCAGCAAAATTTTAGTCTGGCAGATTGCTCCACACAGCGGAATTTAAGTGCACTTGGAAGGGAACAGGCAGAGAAGTATGGTAATGCTATTCTTGGAGATCATAAAGGGTATCAAGTTGTTGGAACATTGAAGCTAGAAGATGTTTTGCAGCTCGCCGGAATGCAGTAATCCTATAGAAGTTTCTACATTCTGGAGAACACTATTTTTTGTTGAATGAATCAGGACCACCCGCATAGCGGGTGGTTTTTTGTTTCGCGCGTTTCACGCACTCAACTGGCTAAAGCATACCAAAAAAAGAGCCCAATTTTCGGGCTCTTGCTTTGGTATAACCAGTATAGTATGCAGAGATTTATTGGCGATGCTGATTTGAGAAATTGCCGAAAGACTGGCCTTGACCTTGAATCGAAATGTTAGGTGTGTTGTAAGGTTGGTCGATGTATGAACTGTGTTGTGAAGAAGTATTCGCAAGCTGCTGAGCCAGGTTGGCAATTTGCTGCAGCTGTTGAATGGCTGTCTGATGTCCTTGAAGTGCCGTCTGAATAATATGAGCTGCTTGCTGCTCGCGCTGAGCCAGCTGTTCAAGCTGTTGGGCATTGCTTTGCTCTTGTCTCATTAGTTGTTGATACTGCATGGAAGCTTGTTGCGTTTGCTGTGTTAACTGTTGGGCGAGCTGTGTAATTTGTTGTGTCTGAGAGAATTGGTTCATGAGTGGTTCCTCCTATGTGTTTGAATTTACCTGTATATTATGATGTTAGATTTTTAGAAATATTCAGGGAGATGTTTTGGTCTAAACAGGGCAAGCTACCTTGTAGTGATTAAATTACATCGGAAAGGATTGACGAAATGTCACAGGGCTCAACCAATTCCACAGCAGAAAAAAAACTGAAATGGTGGCAGCTCAGTTTGTTAGGTGTAGCAGGTACGATAGGAACCGGATATTTTCTGGGCTCAAGTCTGGCCATTTCAATTGGCGGTCCAGCTGTATTAATCGCTTATGCTCTGGCCGCTGTAGGTACATATATCGTTTTTGATGCTCTGGCACGCATGACCTCCAAGCAACCAGAGCAAGGCTCGTTCCGCTCTTATGCGAAGAAGGCATTTGGCGCTTGGGCAGGTTTTGCCAGTGGCTGGGTCTACTGGTTTTCCGAATTGCTTATTATGGGGAGTCAGTTAACGGCGTTATCTATATTTTCACGTTTCTGGTTCCCGTCAGTGCCTTTGTGGATTTTCGCCGCGGGCTTCGGGCTGGTTGGATTATGTATTGTTTTCTTTGGAAACAAGGGTTTCGATCAGGTGGAAAATGTACTGGCCATCATTAAAATTGCGGCGATTATTATGTTTTTAGTTCTTGCTATCGCTTTGCTCGCCGGCTGGATTGGTGGTACAAAGTATGCTCATAAAGTGCCTATGGACATGGCTTCTATTTTTCCTAAAGGCGGTCTGGGATTGTGGTCCGCATTTCTATTTGCGTTTTATGCTTATGGTGGAATTGAAGTGCTGGGTATTATGTCATATCGACTAGAGAAGCCGGAAGATGCACCGAAGGCGGGCAAAGTCATGCTTACTGCCCTGTCTATTGTATATATCGTATCCATCGGGCTCGCACTAACGATGGTTCCATTAAGCGCGTTTAATCCTAAGGAAAGTCCGTTTGTGCTTGCACTGAGCAGTGATCATCTCGCCTTTGTACCGCACGTGTTCAATGGGGTGTTGATTGTTGCCGGATTTTCCACAATGACAGCATCGCTCTATGCGGTAACGTCCATGATGATTACACTTGCACAGGAGAGTGATGCTCCACAGATATTTTCACGGAAATGGAAGGACAAATATCCCCTTTTTGCACTCTCTTTGATCGGATGCGGTCTTGTGGGGACAATTATTATGTCACTTCTTTTACCCGGAAAAGTATACGAATATATAACTACAGCTGCGGGGTTAATGCTGATGTATAACTGGCTGTTCATCCTGCTTTCTTCAGCTCGCCTATTGGAATCCAGAACGTTGGACGTAGTCAAACGGTGGACAGGGTTTGTATTAATCAGCTTGGCTGTAATAGGAACGCTGTTTCACAGCCTGAGTCGACCCGGTTTCCTAATCAGCTTGTTATTGGTTTGCCTGATTGGCATAAGTGATTTCATCGTGCAGCGAATGCGAAAGAAAAAGGGGATGGAAAACGATATGAAACAACAGGACATGAAGAACACGGTAGACGAAAATGCTCATTCAAAAGGCACTCACTTTCATATAACAGGGATTCGAAAGAAAAAAAGCAAAATAAAGTGAGCTTCTATACGTTGCATAGAAGTGTAGCGGACAAGAACATTGTCGAGAACAATGATAAGGTATTATTGAACAGCGTGCAGACAGGCTACCGTGAACCGTCAGGCTGTTCAAGTGAAATACGCAGAACAATAAACATAGAGACAAAGAGATGACATGTCTGATTTCCCAGCCATTTGCCCCTTGCAATAATGAATCGACTTCTACTAAAGTATCTTTATGGGTACATCATAATTATTATGTAAACTTATATGCTTTTTATGAGCCTCAGAGCAGCCGAACGAGTTTCAAAAGGAACCCAAAAAGCCAGCAGAATCTGCTGGCTTGATCGGGATTTGTCCAAATTTTAAGTATTGCTTGAATTAGGAAACATCGGGTTGTCTTTCATGCCAACCCATAGATCAGATAATTCCAACTGTCCCGCCAGATGTAATAACCAGTCTTCACGGCCTTTGGTCGCCATGACCTGCACACCCATCGGTAAGCCTTCTGCAGTTAAATGCAGTGGAAGACTTATGGCGGGCTGCCCTGTTAAATTCGCAAGCTGCGTGAACGGGGTGTAGGTAAGGCTTGGCTCGAACATATCATAGATCAGCTCTTGCTGGGCCCCTTTGTCGAGATCACTGACACCCATTAATTGCTGGATGCGCTCTGCATGAGGTGTTAGTTCTCCAACCCGTGGAGCGGCAAATGCATTAACAGGGGAGATGTAAAAGTCATACCGTTCAAACAGCGTGGACATTTGCGCAGCAGCTACGTCCCATTCTGCCAGGCTATGTACGAATTCGGCAGCAGATACTTTTTTACCAGCTTCGGCCAGTACCCAGGATTCAATCTCCATATCCTCGGCAGTAAGTGCACGGCCCATGCTATATTCCATAGACGAGATCATCGCGGCCATCTCGCCGCTGTTCATCATATAATAGTTCTCCATCAGCCGCACGCCGTTGACAGGACTGAGCTTCTCTTCGACGTGATGACCCTGAGCTTCAAGGAAACGAACAAGTTTCATGACGGCTTCTTTGGCATCTTCGCTGACAGGTGTGCCTACAGGAGAGTCTACTGTATAGGCGATTCGCCAAGTGCGTTGATGCGGATAATTCATATCCGCCAGATAACTTCCCGGGAATAACGGGGCATGAAATGCAGCTTCCGGCTGAAGGATCTGCAGCGTATCCAGCAGGGCAGCACTGTCTCGCACGGAGCGGGATAATGCAAAATCAATGGAAGCTCCTTGCCACTGTCTTCCGACACCCGGTCCAACCGGGGTACGTCCGCGTGTAGGTTTTAGTCCGAACAAACCGCTGAACGAAGCCGGAATGCGGATTGAACCTCCACCATCGCTTGCACCGGCAAGAGGTACGATGCCTGAAGCAACAGCGGCTGCGGCCCCGCCGCTTGAGCCGCCTGGCGAATGATTCACATTCCACGGATTGCGCGAGGGTCCGTGCAGCCGGGGCTCTGTTATATTTTTTAACCCGAATTCCGGAGTGTTGGTATGACCAATAACAATAAAGCCGGCCTGCTGCAAACGAGTTACAAAGTTGGAGCTCCGCTTGGCGCGATGCTCGCTGAACAGACGTGAACCAGAGGTGAGAATTTCACCTTCCAGTGCTTGAGAAATGTCTTTTAACAGCAAGGGTACACCCGCAAAGGGCTGTTCCCCTGGCCGAACTGCATCGGCTTCCTGCCGGGCACGGGTTTCATATGTACGAATGACCGCATTCAACTGCGGATTAACTTCCTCCAGACGTGCGAAAGCGGCTTCGAGCATTTCCACTGGAGATACTTGCCGGGAGCGGATCAATTCAGCCAGACCAATAGCGTCATAAGCTGTATATGTGAATGAAGACATGGGTTATCGTTCCTCTCTAATCCTGGATCATGTAGTTTACCGAGGCACACGAAATCTTTGTGTTCCTTATCTCATCGTACCACCCCAGAGGACAAAAGACAAAACAAGCTGTAAAGATAGAAAAAGCACGGCTCCCCTTGAAGGTGAAGCCGTGCTTTCGTTGAGTTGTTGTTGTAAAGGTTACTCTGTACGTAATTTTGGTGCAGCATCAGCGATCGGTACTGAACGCTCACGCTGTTTGGAGATCGCGAACAGGGCAATCCAGATCAGGATAAAGCCGATTAATTGTTCCCATGTCACCAGCGTACGGAAGGCAATCCAGTTCACAAGCACACCAGCCATAGGGAAGCTGAGTTCTGCAAGTGTTGCAACAGAAGCTTTTGTTGATGACAAGCCTTTGTAATATAGAAGCAGACTAAGCAAACCGGGCAGCAAAGCCTGACCAAGAATATTCAGAATAACAGCAGTTTGTGCTCCGGCACCGGCTGGCAGTGTCCACGGTGCACCTTCATTCCAGGTCATAAAGATCAGGAGTGGAAGTGCAACGACAAAGCGAAGGGCGGTCACTGTCTCATATCGAGCTTGCCCCAGCATCAGACGACCCATGACGGTTGAACCGCCCCACAACGCTGCCGCACCCAGAGAGAGCAGGCTGCCTGCATGAATCCAGTTATCCCAATTGCCCAATGGCAAGGTAAAGCCAAATGTGAGCAGGTATGTTCCTGCAAGCGCAATGATGAAGAGGCCGCCGAAATGACGCGGCAATGTTTCTTTCAATAACACTTTGGCGAGTACAATCGCAAAGAGTGGCTGCATTTTTTGCAGTAACAATACGGTGTTGGGATCGTTATGAGTCAGAGCCAAAGTAAACAATACCGTAGCGAGTGCCGATCCACCCCAGGAGATAAAAATCACAGCGATCCAGTGACGTGCGCGCAGCTGCTTCAGATCATCACGGAATTTCCATAGCACAGGAAGCGCAACCAGACTCACGATAATGTGTTCTACGAGCACAATCTGTGTAGAGGTCATCGTTTCAAGCAAAAGGATACGGAATAACGGGTCTACACCCCAGAGGGCCGCCCCCAGTACGACAAGCCAAAAGCCGGTGTTGCTTCGTTCCTTGCGATAAAGCGTTGATGCAGATGATGTGTTTTCCATATTCAGAACTCCTTCGTCAGAACACGGAATCTTCAGTTGGCAAAATCGACAAAATCCCCCGTCTTGGCGTACGCCAAATAAACGGGGGACCATTCAAAGACAAGACGTCAGGGAAAAAGACTCCCAAAACAGGCCTGTCATTGTGTTGATCTTCTCTCATCCGGACTGTACCGTCGGCCTTGGAGTCTCACCAAGTCAGTCGCTGGAAGTCATCGTAAGCACAAACAGCGAGTCGCGGGCTGGTTCATCAGAACATCACCGCCGGTTGGGAATTGCACCCTACCCCGAAGATCCTATTCAATTCATTAGTATATTGAACAAGTTGTAACCTTATGGATTCCATCTTATCCTTGTAAGCGCTAGCAGTTCAAGTGTTTTTTTAGAAAACAATACTCCAGCTTCCTTGCTGTCTGCGGAGCAGAACGATCTGCCCGGAGTGATAAGCATCGTGCAGAACCCACCGTGCAAGGGTTTGAGCCCAGTTTTGTTCGGAATCCATATAAGCTTCTTCGAGCTTCGCTTCCTGCAATGTACGAAGGTGATTGTGCAGTTGCTCTGCCAACTGAGCGGTATGCTCCATAAGATTGTTCCAGTCAGCCTGGTTCAAGGCATCACCGGTTGTACCAAACGTAGCTACGTTCGATTCCGCGGCGGGTAAAGAGGGATTAATACCCTGAAGGCGCGCAAGAATACGTTGATTGTAATAATACATATGATTCACCAGCTGCCATATGCTTAATCCTCCTGAAGGGGGAACCCAGGCTGCTTGCTCTGCGGTAAGGCCCTCCAGTGCCTTCGACAATGGAACAATCCAGTTGCATTGATCCCAGGTATCTTCTTTTTGAATAAGCAGAACATCTAATGCCGTTGTCGCTGACTTCATCTTTGGTTTCATTCCTCTCTTATGGACTCATTTCACTCTTATGTCTTGCCTGGATGTAACTAGCTAACGAGGATTGAAATGGTTACAATTAATATAACACAATTCGAAGAGGAGTAACCACCTTTTCCATTTTAGATAGTTACATAAGCGGAGGTATGTATGGACAGATTATGGACCGATTTTGTGAACAGTGATTATCATGACTGGCGTGGTGGGGACCGATCAGAAGACAGGCTGGGGAAAGCAAGCTGGCAGCAGAATTTTTTGAATCGTTGGCAATTAAAAGCAACGGTACCCGCCTCGAGTGCAGAGGAATTCACGGTGAGAAGTTTTAGAGATGAATTACAGGCTCTGGCTATTCGCATGTCTGCTGGAGGTCTGTTAACGGATAAGGATCAAGCCTGGTTAAATGACTGGTTGCAGGCTGGCGGGGTAACCAGACGACTGATCTCACAAGAAGAAGGACTGGATGTTGTACTGGTTCCGATGCATGCTCATTGGCAGCAGGTCATCGCAGAAGTGGCCGCTGATTTTGCCATGACATTAGTAAAGGGAGAAGGACAGCGCATTCGAAGCTGTGACAATCCGGATTGCCGCTGGATCTTCTATGATGATACCCGGAGCAGAACACAGAAATATTGTGATGACAAAATGTGCGGTAATCTTATGAAGGTTAGGCGGTTTCGGGCTAAACGAAAAAAGGAATCTAGTGAGGAATCTAGTGAGGAATCTGGTGAGGTAAAGAATGAAATTTAACCCGGTAGCTTTACCTTGTAAGATCAGTAAACACTAACAGAGTAAAAGTGAGCTGTACCAGAATTGATAAATATTAACACTTGATATATAATGTATATATACTAGCGAAAATATAGTCATAAGTAAAAAGAAATGAAGCAATGCGAATCAGATCTTTTCACAAACCACTATGTCAGATCATTTTACAAACCAGTATGATGGGAGAGATGTCTCATGGGGACAAGTTATCTTTTGAAAAACGGTTGTGTAATATCGATGGATGCTCGTATTGGTCAGTATAAGAGGGCAGATGTGCTGATTCAGGATTCTGTCATTGCAGCTATTCAACCTGATCTAGAGGTGCCAGGTCCCGAGGTTGAGGTGATTGATGCGTCAGAGATGATTATTATGCCTGGACTGGTGGATACACATCGGCATATGTGGGAATCGCTTGTCAAGACAACTGGAACGAACTGGTCACTGCCCGTGTATTTGCAAAATCTGTATTATGGCGCAATGGGAAGCAAGCTTCGGCCGCAGGACAGCTACGTTGCCAATCTGCTCGGATCGTTGGAAGCGCTTAATGCCGGAGTCACTACAGTACTGGATTGGAGCATGCCCTATTCGCCTGAACATACAGAGGAATTGATTCGGGGCCTGCAGGATTCAGGCATTCGGGCCGTTTTTGCTCATGGTGTACCGGGGGAGACAGAATATTGGAATCGGGAGAGCAAGCTCTCTTATCCAGAGAATGTCAGAGCGGTGAAAGAGCGTTATTTTTCCTCCAAAGATCAGCTGCTCACGTATGGTCTCGCCATCCGCGGCCCGGAATTCAGTCACTGGGATACCACGGTGCAGGATATTCGGCTTGCGGAAGAGCTGGATGCAATTTGTTCCATGCATGTCGGGTTTGGCAGCTGGGGATCAGCAGATCGTTCGATCAGCCGAATGTATGAGGCAGGACTACTTAATCCACGCATCAATGTAGTTCATGGCAATACAATGGGCATGGATGAATTTAAAATGCTTGCAGACAGTGGGGCCTCCTTGTCGGTTACCCCTGAAGTCGAGATGATGATGGGGCATGGTTATCCGGCTACAGGATATTTTCTCGAACATGGCGGCACACCAACCCTTGGGGTCGATGTGGTGACTTCGACAGGTGGAGATATGTTCTCACAGATGAAGTTTGCGCTGCAAGCAGAGCGTTCCAGAACCAATGAGTCACTGCTGGCGCAGGGAGAAATGCCAGGGGAATTAAGTCTGCAGGCAAGTCAGGTGCTGCGCTTTGCAACTTCGGCGGGCGCTCAGGCGTTAGGGCTGGAGCAGAAAACAGGCTCACTTACACCGGGAAAGGAAGCGGATTTGATCATGATTCGCACGACGGACCTGAACGTGTTCCCTGTGCATGATCCGATTGGTGCTGTTGTGCAATTCGCGAATCCGTCCAATGTGGATACGGTTTTTGTTGCCGGAAAACCGGTGAAGCGGGGTGGCACGCTGCTGCATGTGGACCTGGATGCCATTCGCAGCAAAGCGATGCAGAGTAAGGAGTATTTGTTGACGCAGTATCGGATGTCCGATGCGGAGCGGATTGTTTTTTCATAACAGGGAAGAGCAGGGAAATAACCTACCAGATTATGAGATAAATGTAGAAATAACATAGCAAGCAAACAGAGTCCCATACTATTGTGCGGCTCTGTTTGATGTGCCAAAAGTGTAAACGTTTATTGATTTCAGTTAGCACGATACGCCCAAAGACGACAGAGTATAGGAACGAACGACAGCGGAAAAAGACGAAAAGGGATGCTATTTTATAAAATGCATATAACAACGTATTTTAATGATAAAAGTCGCAAATTGTGATTTCAAAAAACTGCGCATAATATAAATTATACGCAGTTTTTATTTAAAGCGATTTTCTTTCTAAGGCGCAGGCAACAGATCATGATAAATTTCGCGGAAAAAGGCCAAAATAAGCTGTTATCCAAAATAATTTTAATCATTCAACGCGATAACGTGTAGAATTCGATAGGTTTTTATAGGTAATCGATAAGATAGAACAAATGAGTTTTTCGTAGAACAGATGAGATGAAACCATACCATGCTCCATCGTTATTATGCGATAACACATAACACATTCCAGATTCATCATGAAAGGAACATGCTTATGCGCACAAATGAAATATTCAGCTTATTATTCCGTAAAAAACCGATTGTCAGTGAAGGCAACGAGGGCGGTGCATTGAAGAGGGCGCTTGGACCCCTGGATTTGACAACACTTGGAGTTGGAGCCATCATTGGCACAGGAATCTTTGTGCTGACAGGTGTGGCGGCAGCCAGATACGCCGGACCCGGGCTGGTGTTATCCTTCCTGCTGGCAGGTATCATCTGTGCGTTTGCCGCCTTGTGTTATTCTGAATTCGCTTCTACGATTCCGGCATCGGGCAGTGCATACACGTACAGCTATACTGCATTTGGTGAAGTGATTGCGTGGATTTTGGGCTGGGACCTAATTCTGGAGTATGGTTTTGCGAGTGCGGCGGTAGCAAGTGGCTGGTCGGGATATTTTCAAACGTTATTGTCCGGGTTCGGACTGGAGCTGCCTCATGCTTTAACCAGTGCATTTAATCCTGAGAAGGGCACATATTTTGACATCACCGCGGCTGTAATTACTCTGATTATTACGTTTCTGCTCACTCGCGGTGTAAAGGAAGCCGCCCGTGCGAACGGGATTATGGTAGGGATTAAAATTATTGTAGTGCTGATTTTCATTGGAGTCGGTGTGTTCTATGTTCAGCCAGCAAACTGGCATCCTTTCCTGCCATTTGGCTTTTCGGGGGTAACGGCTGGTGCTGCTACTGTATTTTTTGCTTATATCGGCTTTGATGCAGTTTCCACAGCAGCGGAAGAGGTGAAACGCCCGCAACGGGATCTGCCGATTGGTATCATTGCCTCGCTTGCTGTGTGCACGATCCTGTATATCGTGGTGTCTCTTATTCTCACGGGCATTGTGCCATTCAACATGTTAAATGTAAGTGATCCGGTGGCCTTTGCTTTTGAATTTGTTCACTTGAATGGTTTGTCCTGGATTGTATCTCTTGGTGCAATTACGGGCATTACGACGGTATTGCTCGTCATGATGTATGGTCAAACACGTCTGCTTTACTCGATGTCTCGTGATGGTCTGTTATCTCCCGTATTCTCTAAAGTTAGCGGCAAAAGCCAGACTCCGGCGGTCGGAAGCTGGCTGGCAGGTATTATCGTAGCCTTGTTTTCCGGGTTTATCTCTCTCGGACATTTGGCTGAGCTGACGAATATCGGAACGTTATTTGCTTTTGCTGTCGTGAGTCTGGGCATTATCGTGCTGCGCAGAAATAACCCTGATCTCAAACGTGGCTTCCGGGTTCCGTTGGTACCGTTCATTCCCATTCTGAGCGCAATCGGTTGTGTATATTTGATGACTCGCCTTGCAGCATTAACCTGGATTACGTTTTTTGGCTGGCTGATTATCGGATTAGTTATTTATTTTGCCTATGGACGTCACCACAGTCACCTGAATCCGCTTAGAAGAAAGTAATTACTCGATAGTCCATTATAGGTACTAATGTAGGATGCGATCTGCCAAATCCCTGTTTACTTTCGCTGGACGAAGGTGAGCGGGGATTTTTGTGTTCTGGATTAAACTTGCGGCTGAGCCAAATATGAAATATATTTGGTGGGTATGATCTGCGACCAAAGAGAGGGGTTACTTTATGAATATACCATTACATAATGATATAAATGAGCACTCATCCCATTTTGCATTTGCACTCTCGGATTCATCCGTTCTCACCGAGGCGAAGCTAATCATATCGCATGGAGATCAAGCAGATGAAGTGCCACTGGATATCGATCCGCAGTCACATCTCAAAGATGGTCGCAAGGTATCTGTCATTGCACAGCTATTTCAAAATCCGCTGCAGCGTGAGGAGGCCAGCGTTCTCTATGGACCTGAGCTGTCCTATGTACAATATGCAGTCTCTCTAACAGACACTAGCAGCATAAGCATTGCGTCTATTCAGGGTGTAGACTACCCGATTACACTTGATCTGGGACCTTATATAGCAGGAGATTATGAGGTTCGCATTGCGCTGCACCGAAAAACACCTCGAATCGCTGAAGGTCCATTAGAACCCGAGCAGCTGGCGATGGTGAAATACGCACAAGTGAATACGGTACATATCATGCTGTTTCCAGCAGAATTTTCACAATTTGCTTCTTCATCTGCCGCGGTATGGACACGAAATCATCATGTGTTTGATTCCTATGGCAGAAGAGGTTTTATTCTTGCTGATCTGAAACGACTCTCTGGACGAGTAGAGGAGATGTTCGGGCCAGGCCATCATAATTTATTGGAACATTTTACAGAAGGACGGCTCGATTCATTGCTGGAAGAAGGACTTATGGCTATTGTATGGGGGATTACGCCATGGTGTTATTCGCTATACTGTCCGCCAAACGAGCAGGCAGCTCAAGTGCTTGCGTGGGACAAGTTAGGAGAAGAGCCTGCAAGACAAGGGATATATTACATCGATCCCGAAGTACAGCGTTTAAGTATTATTCCAGCGAATGAACTGGCCTTCTGGGCAGACTGTATCCGCAAAGAGTGGCCTGTCGTGGAGGTTTCGGGAGAAGGAGAGACACTTCATCTGGATCTGTATGTGCAGATTGCCGAATCGGTGAATGGGCTGCATGAAAATCCGCTTCCAACCTTTGTACTCACTCGTAGTGAGGGTAAACCGGACATGATCATGCTCATGGCGAATGTCGTAATTGTGGAAGAGATTGATTTTCCAATGGCTTAGATGTTCACTTTCTATAATGGAACTAGCAATTTTTCGTAAAAGTGTGCAGGAAATATCGGTGGAGGTGACAAGCAGATGATGAACGACGAGATTCAGGAGCAGTACGCTGACGAACTGGAGGCATTTCATATCTGGATGAAGGATGCAGGTTATACTGGCCATACGGTTAAATCATACACAGGTGATGTGGTGGAATTCCTCATTTCCATTCAAGGTAAACCGCTGGAGCAGGTGAAAAAGCTGCATGTGCTTTCGTATCTGTCCCGTGCACGGGAGCGTGGTGTAAGTGATGCTACCCGGAATCGTAAACATGCGGCAGTCAACTGCTTTTACAAGTCCCTCATCGAACTGGAAATATTGACGAATAATCCGGCAGCGGGCATCAAAAAGTCCAAAACCGAGAAAAATCGGGCTCCCGTTTTCCTGGATGAAGGCGGGTTGACTCGTTTTCTGGCTTCTGTAGACGGCAAGTACCGCACACGTAATTTGGCAGTTTTTTTGCTAATGGGTTATATGGGGCTGCGGGTTGGCGAGGTGCATGCACTGAACTGCAAAGACTATAATCCGGAGCGGCGTACGCTCGATGTATTTGGTAAGGGTCGGAAATGGCGTTCCATCCCTGTGCCTGAAACTGTAGCAGAGGTGTTAACCCTTGCTCTTCAGGAACGGCTGAAGCCGTGGCGCGGCGAGAAGGAGGAGGCTCTGTTTATTTCGCAAAAAGGAAAACGTCTATCCATCCGCAGCATTCAGCTGATCTCCACAGAAACCTTCCAACGCTTCCAGCAGGAAGCGCCAGCTCACGAGCGTCAAAGCTACTCCAGCCATAAGCTGCGTCACTCGTTTGCAACGATGATGCTTCGGCGCGGAGCTGATTTGCGAACGGTGCAGGAGCTGCTGGGACATGCCTCGATCCAGACAACAACAGTCTACACCCATGTCACCAGCCGGGAAAAAGAAGAGGCGATGGCTCTGCTTGAAGTACAACTTCCGGCAGTGAAATGAAAAGAGAGTACGTAAAGTCAGTGACACAACAGCAGCATATCTATCTGCCAGGAGAGATGAACGAGCATGAATGAACGAAAGCAGGCTGCAACTGTTCAAGATCGCGATGAACTTTCAACTCAATCTGAACTTCAATCTCAACCTCAAGCTCAACATGTTCAGCCAAACCGACTGCTGGCTCTGTGGGAAGTGCTGTTGGTTGCAACAAAATTAGGGCTGACGTCATTCGGAGGCCCTACAGCACACCTGGGTTATTTTCACAACGAATATGTACGCAAACGAAAATGGATGGACGAGCACAGCTATGCTGATCTGGTTGGACTGTGTCAATTTCTTCCCGGGCCGGCGAGCAGCCAGGTGGGCATTGGTATTGGTGTCATGCGTGCCGGGCTTCTGGGTGGATTGGCGGCCTGGATTGGCTTTACTCTTCCATCGGTGCTTGTCTTAATAGCATTTGCCTTACTGTTAAAAGGGGTTGATGTGAGCCACGCTGGCTGGATCAGCGGACTGAAAATGGTAGCTGTAGTGATTGTCGCTCACGCTATTCTAGGCATGGCCCAGAAGCTTACGCCGGATAAAGAGCGAATTACACTGGCCGTGCTTATCGCTGCCGCGGCGTTAGTGTGGACGGTGCCCTACAGCCAGGTCATGCTGATTGTGCTTGCAGGTGTGGCTGGATGGAGCATGTACCGAAAATCACCTGTTATTCCCGCTGCAACGATGAAAATCCCTATACGCCGCAGCTTTGCCGTAGGCTGCTTGGCCATATTTGCAGGCTTGCTCGTTGTGTTACCCGTCCTTCGCCAGACCTTTAACGTAGAGTGGATCGCTCTGTTTGATTCCATGTATCGTGCAGGCTCGATGGTATTTGGCGGTGGACATGTCGTGCTTCCTCTGCTGGAGCAGGAACTCGTGCCTCATGGCTTCGTGAGCAAAGATGACTTCCTTGCGGGTTATGGTGCAACGCAAGCTGTACCGGGGCCATTATTTACGTTTGCTGCATACCTCGGTGCTGTTTCAATGGGCGGAGGAGGGGCGATCATCGCCACAATTGCGATATTTTTACCGGCATTTTTGCTGATTATCGGGGCATTGCCCTTCTGGAGTGCGCTGCGCAGCAACTCTCACATGCAGGGTGTGCTTGCTGGGGTTAATGCAGGTGTAGTAGGTATTCTACTTGCTGCACTCTATCAGCCTTTATGGACAACCGCTGTGCTGTCATCCGTTGACTTTGCGCTGGCATGTATTTTATTTGTGCTGCTTACCTTCTGGAAATGCCCGCCTTGGGTCATTGTTTTACTGGGAATCGTCGGAGGCATGATCGTGCATTGAAAGAATAGTGAACTTTTTGAAATAGAGCAATAGTGTTTCCGTCATTATTATTATGTAAACCATTGTCGCAACGATACAAAGATCAATTTTTTAGTGCATTTGATAAAAGTAATATTTACGTCAGCCTTTTGTTAAATCACGCGATAGCATTGCTGGAATCGAGTAGGAGGCTACCCATTAGTTGAGTAGCCGACCTCTCACACCACCGTACGTACCGTTCGGTATACGGCGGTTCAACCGCTTGCGTGCAA